>JAJCYF010000061.1 GCA_029263035.1 Actinomycetes bacterium | reverse complement strand
GGTTGTCCCAACCCGCCTCCCGCTCGAACAGCTGATGGGCTACTTCGACTGGCACGAGCAGCCCGGTTACTTCCGGGACATCACCCGCCACTTCCCCGCGAGCGCCAATCTGCTGGACGTGGGGTGCGGAACCGGGTGGGTCGCGGATCACTTCGCCAACTACACCGGTGTGGACGGCTCGCCCGACGCGGTCAAAGCGGCCGCCGAGCGGGGCCGGAACGTGAGCCTGCTCGACCTTGCCGGCCCCCTGCCCTTCGCCGATCAAAGCTTCGACGGGGCGATCCTCAAAGACATCCTGGAGCACGTCCCCGACCCGGTGTTGACCATCCAGGAGGTCTATCGAGTGTTGAAACCCGGCGGGGTTGTGTTCGCCTCCTCACCGGATGCCCAGCGCTGGGTATGGGACGACTACACCCACCGCCGGCCGTTCAGCCGCAGGTCGTTCCGGATGCTGTTTCAGGACCAGGGCTTTGAGGTGGAACGGCTGGGCTACGAGTCGGTGTTCCCGGGGACCGGGCGGATCTCGAAGCTGACCCGGCGAAAACGCCGGCCCCGGCTGATCCAGGCCGCCGCCCGGCTACCGTTCGTGAGGCGCAACGTCTGGATCCTCGCCCGGCGCGCCGGCTGAGCCGGATCCAGACCCGGCATTCCGCTTCTGGTTTTCGGCCCGGACCTGTTCCCCGAGCCTTTGATACGCCTGGGCATCGGCCGCGAGGGTGAAACCCATCGAAGCCAGGGCCCGGGCGTCCTGGTGCTGGCCGTTGACCAGCAGGTCCAGGCGCCGGGAGAGGGCGCCCATCCGGCTCGACCGCCTGCCAACGCGGTACCCCGCCTCCACCGCCATCCTCGCCAGCACACCGGGCACCGGCAGATACCTCGGGTGGTCCCCCAGGGCATCCAGCAGGGTTCGGGTGGTCATGCCCTCCGAAGGCTGGAGGACGATCCCGGGAGGTGATGGGGCGCCGAGCAGGAAAACCACCACCGCCCCCACCGCCGGCGCCAGACAGACCGGAACCGGACTGGTGCCGCGCCCGGGAAGCGGCACCACCGGCAGGGAGGTGAACGCCACCAGCTTGCGGGTCAGCCCTCGGGAGGGGCCCTGGACCGAGGTCGGCCGGTAGACCACCAGCTCTGCGGGTACGTCGACCCTGCGCTGCAGCAGCACCCGTTCGCCGGCCGCCTTGGACCGTCCGTAGGCGGTCAGCGGCTCCAGCTCCTCGGTTTCGTCCAGCGGGTCCCGCCGACCCTGAACCGCGGCGCTGCTGATGTGGATCAATCGGGGTACGCCGGCGTCGGACGCCAGCTGGGCAACTACCGCTGCCAGCACGGCATTGGCATCGAACAGCCGGTCGATGTCCTCACTTTCGGGCTCCGCCATTCCGGCTGCGTTGACCAGGGCGTCGGTTCCGGACAGCTCGCGGGTGAACCAGGTCGCGGGCTCGGGGTGGGAGTGGATCCAGTCGCGGGCCGCCTGTTCGATGGACTTGTTGGGGTCATACGCCTGCTCGACCCGGAACCGGGTGAGCCTCATGAGGCGGTGTCCGGCGTCTGCTATCGCCGACGACACGATACCCCCGACAAAACCGCTATCCCCGAAGACCGCTACCTTGAGGGGGAAGCTGCCGGAATCGGGGTTCAGCGCGCTTCGGCCTCCGCCTCCGCCTCCGCCGGCCAGCCCAGGGCGAGCGGCGATTCGGTTGCCATCCCGGCGTCGTCGCGCAGCATCCGCTCGATCACCTGCACGCTCACCGGAGCCTTCAGGCGCAGGCCGACCAACACGACCGAGAAGAAGATGTAGCAGTCGAGCAGCACCGAATAGTTGTTCAGCACCCGGTCGCAGTAGATGCTTTCGATGTAAAGGCGCTCCGCATCGGACAGCTCGGTCCTGCCGACCAATTGCACCGGCCCGCAGAGCCCGCCCCGGGTCCGGAACCGCCTCTCGGCTTCAGGGTGAACCTCCAGAAGGGAGTCGACGACCGGCACGGGAAGCGGGCGGTTGCCCACCAGGCTCATCGAACCCTTGAGAACGTGGAAAAGCTGGGGCAGCTCGGTGAGGTTGCAGCGCTCGATCAGCCTGCCCACCTTGGTGTACAGAGGCGAATCCACCCCGATATTGAGGAAGCGGACGCCTCCCACGATGGGCATGTTCTGCCGGTTGGCAACCTTGTCGGCATCTTTGACCATGGTCCGGAACTTACGCAGGCGCAGGGTGTCCCGGCCGTACACGCGCCTCGCCGAGGTGTAGAAAACCGGCCTGCCCTCCAGGATCAGGATCGTCAGCCCGATCAGGGCAACAACCGGAATCCAAAGAGGAGCTGCAAGGATTGAAACGATTGTGTCGAAGAGTCTTTTTCTGAGCACAGATGCTCCGTCCGAAGTCGGTCAGGGTAAGAAACTAGCATCTGAGGCTAGAAAATCAAACCTCCGCCCCACACATTTGCTGAGTGTTCACCCGTTTGAAACGAGTTTCTTCCGCAAACTCAGTGGGATCTCAGAATCGTGCGACTAACCTCCGGCGCCGGTCCGGAAGGTCCGGTGAAATCGCAATGCCGCCAGGACACAAAACAGCCACTCTCCGGCCAGCAATCCCAGCAAGGCCCCTTCGGCTCCGACCAGAACGGACCCGGGCAACCCGATCAGAAGTACCAGGCAACTGGTGGCGGCCCGTGCTTTCATGATCCAGCCGTGCAGAGAAGAGGCTCTCAAGCCGCTGGTCAGCCCGACCGATACGCCCACCCCTGCGGCGAACAAGGACAGCAGCGGTATGAGGGGCCGTGCCGTGGCCCAGGTCTCGGTGAAGAACCGGGGCCCCAGCCAGGGAAGCGCGTAGTAGATCGCCACACCCCAAACGAGTGAAACCGCCGCCAGGGCGCCGGCGATCAAAGACGTAAAGCGCAGAAGGGCTGAGGGATCGTCCTTCATCCGGACGCTCTCCGGGACCCCCAGTGAGTTGGTGCCGAGCAGGAGCACGATCACCGGACCGATAAAGGTGTGGGCCGCCCGGAGCGCCCCGAGCTGGTCCAGCCCGGCGACGAATGCCAGCCCGTACAAAAGGGCGTAGTAGCTCCCCGAGTTCGCTATGAACTCGGTTACCAGCTTGCGGCACAAAGACGCGTTGGATTTCAGCCAGGCGAACGAGGAGCCGATCACCGGCAGGTAGGACAACTTCAGTCCGGCTGCGATTCCGCCAACCGCTCCGGAAACGCCCCAGATGCCGATGAGGGCAACCGCTGAATCGTTGCCGGTGGCCAGCGCGCCCACGGTCCCCAGCAGCTGCAGCCCCAGCCACAGCCCGTCGCTTCCCGCCGCGATCTGAGGCCGGGCGCGGGCGAAGGCAAAATGGCGGACCGCATCCTGGTACAGCAGAAACGGAACCACCAGCCCCATGGCCGCGTACTGGCCCCGCTCCGCATCGACAATCACCGCCGTGATCAGCAGCGCCGCTGCCGCCATCAGACCGACCACGACACTGCCTCCTGCGGCCTTCCGGCTCTGCGGGAGGCCGCCTTCGCCGCCGCCGGCGTCGCTTGAATACAGGATGAGCGTCGGAAGCCCGAACATCGAACGGCTGAGCTGAAGCAGCAGCAGGTAGGTGGTGAAGCAGATCGAGAAGACTGCGAACTGCGAGATGGACGCCTCGTGCAGGACCGCGATGGTGAGCAGGAAGCTGGAGGCGCTGGAGATGGCCTGTGAAGCCAGCGTCCAGGTCGCCCGGCCGGCCAGCCGCCGTCCGGCCAGGCTCAGGAGCCGTTCCCCCTCGCGGCGTGCAGGACCCACTCCCTGAACCGGGCGCGAAACTGCGCCTGGGAGAACCGCCCGGCGTTGGCCACGCCGTCCTCGGGCCGAAAGCTGCCGTCCAGTACCATTTTCAACCCCTCGGCGAACGGCTCGGCGCTCTGCTCGGGGACCAGGACCCCGGTCACGCCGTCCACCACCGTATCGAGCGATCCGCCCCGGGCCAGGGCCACCACCGGGGTCCCGCAGGCCTGCGCCTCCACCGGCACTATCCCGAAGTCCTCCTCCGGGGGAAAGATCACGGCCCGGGCGGTGCGGTAGAGCTCCCGAAGGGCGGCATCGCTGGGGGAGATCACGAACTCGACCGGGTGCCCGAGGTCCCCGGCGATCTGTCTAAGCTGCTGCTCCTGGGGGCCGGTTCCTGCGATGACCAGCCGGGTGCCGGCAAGCTGGGCGGCCCGGATCGCCAGGTCCAGCCGCTTGTACGGAACCATCCGGGAGACGGCCAGAACAAAGTCCTCGCGCTCACCGTCGCCCGGGGTGTAGAAGTCGGTAGCCACCGGGGGGTGAATCACCCGGGCCGGCCGGGAGTACACGTCCTGGATGCGGTCCTTCACCGCGTGGGAGATGCCGGCGAAGTCGTCCACCCACCCGGCCGACATAAGGTCCCAGCGCTTCAAAGCACGCGAAACCGGAGCGGTCAACCGGGCCCCCCGCCGGTGCCGGGCGTCGATGTTGGATAGCCACAGATAGCGCATGGGCGTGTAGCAGTAACAAAGGTGGATCGCCTCGCGGCCGGGATAAAAGCCCTTGGAGCAGGCGTGACTCGAGGTCACCACGATGTCGTATTCCCGACGGGAGGAGTACCGCCAGGCCAGCGGCATCAGCGGAAGCTGAAGCGCGTTTTTGCCCCGAAGCGCCGAGATCCTGTCCAGCACGGTGGTACTTACCGCCCGCCCGCCGAAGTCGTATTCGGCCGACCGGTTCCAGGTGAGGGAGAAAAGGTCGGCCCGGGGAAACTCCTGGGCCATCATCTCAAAGGTCTTCTCGCTGCCACTGCGCCCGCTCAGCCACTCGTGGCACAGTGCAATCCGCTCGGGCTCGGGAGGGTGATCGAAAGACGAAGCGTCGCCGGCAGGCCGGTCCAGGTGCGGGGTATTAGTCAACGCCGCAATTGTAGAGCCCGGACGCCGTTTGCCGAAGAATAGTTCGCAGCACTAACTATTGATGTTGCCTATAATACTTGTATGGTACGGCAAGGGGACCCGGCTGAGGAACCGTTCGCTCTGGCGGACGACCTGGGGCTGATCCTTTCCCGGCTGGGAACGGTCACCCGCCTGCGCCTGTCGGATGCGCTGGCCCCCCTGGGACTCACCATGCGGCAGTTCGCGGTGCTCCGCGCGCTGGAGACCAACCAGGGGCTCTCCCAGGCCGCCCTCGGCGAGCGTCTGCAGATCGGCGCCAGCTCGATGGTCCTGGTCCTCGACGACTGTCAGAAGGCGGGGTGGACCGAACGCCGGTCCGACCCCTCCGACCGGCGCCGGTATGCCCTGCACCTGACCCCGGCGGGCCGGCGGGTGCTCCTTAGAGCCAAGGACGCTACGACCAAGGCTCAGGAACAACTTTTTGCCCCACTCAGCCCCGAGCAGCGGGCCGAGCTCTCCGGGCTGCTCAACCTCCTGGCGACGCCGGGGCCGATGGTCGCTTCGGCGGCGGACAAGAGCGCAGTGCGGGCTGCATCGGGCCGGTGATCCTGGACGCCAGGCCGGCCGCCGTAGAGCCGGACGCCCCGAAAGCCGGGCGGGCGGCACCGCTGATCCCGCTGGCGGCAGGGGTTTTCCTCGGCGTTGTGATTTTCGACGCTTTGCCGATGTCGCTGGATGCCGTGGCGGGCCGGGCCTGGCTGTGGGCCGGGTTGGGCTTCGCCCTGATGGTGGGCTCGGGCCGCCTGGCCAAAGGCCGGACTGCCGCCTGGGCGGCGAGCGCGGCCGGCATCGGGGTTGCGCTCCACGCCGTTCTGGAAGGGGTCGCCGCCGGTGCCGGGCTGAAGGTGGGGGCCGGGGGCGGTGTCCTGCTGGTTACCGGCCTGATCATGCACCTGGTCCCGGAGAGCGTCGCCCTGTATGCGGTGTTGACCCGGGCCGGCCTTTCCTCCGGGGCCGCGCTACTGCGCTGCGCCGGAACCTGGGCGATGGTCGCCGCCGGGTTCGCCGGGTCGCAGCTGTGGCTGGCGGATGCGGGAGCTTCCGCCCGGCCGCTCGGGATTGCGATGGGGGTGGCTACCGGCTGCTTCGCCTTCATGGCCTGGGTGTTGTGGCAGCAGCGCACCCGCCCGACCGGCTACGGCTGGATGGGTGCCCTGCTGGGACTGGCCTGGGTAGCGGCAACCCACCTGTAGCGGAACAAGCGACGGCGCATTATCGTCAGGTCTCGCAGAATACTTCCTCGCATCTAGCGACCTGCGCTACAGGTCCGAGTGCACCACCTTCGGTCCGTCGGGGATCTGGTCCGGAGTCAAGCGTCTGAAAGCCGCCGGAGAGCCTCGTCGTATGCATCGAGTTCCGCCTCGGAGGAGTCGAAGTCGGCCAGATCGTCGATGTCGAATCGACCGGTCACCTCCTGATCCGCCTGCAGTTCGTCAAAGCTCTTGTGTACGCCAAGCGCCGGCGCCGGCCGTTGATCTCGCTTGCTATCGGGTTGCTCAGTCATGTCCGCCTCTCATAGAAAAGAATACTCGGGTGGTGTGACAAGGTACGGGTTTGCCATGTCGTAAGACTCTGGGCGTCGTCGGCCCCTCTTAGGGAATGCCCCGGACCGGCTTATACCCAGAATCACTTTGTTTTGGGGGATTGTGGGGGGCGTGGCGCGGCGCAAGAATGCGGTATGGGAGCACGCCAGCAACAGGCTGAAGCGGGGGCGCAGCAGGCTCACTGGGATGCCGCTTACGAGAGTAAAACGGCCTCAGGGGTCAGCTGGTACCAGCCCCACGCCGCCCGGTCGATAGAGCTTGTGACCACACTGGGACTCCAGCCGGATACCCCGATCATCGACGTGGGCGGCGGGGCCTCGACCTTCGTCGACAGCCTGGTGGAGATGGGCTACACCGACGTCTCGGTCCTCGATCTTTCCTCCACCGCCCTGGAGACGGCAAAGCAGCGGCTGGGGCCGGACGCCGTCGTCGAATGGATCCATGCCGACCTTCTTACCTGGGCCCCCACCCGCAGCTACGGACTGTGGCACGACCGGGCGGTGTTTCACTTCCTGACCGACCAAGACCAGCAGCAGGCGTACCTGGACAAGCTCGGCTCGGCGGTCGCCCGGCCCGGTTACGCGGTGCTGGCCACCTTCGCCCCCGACGGCCCCGCCCGGTGCTCCGGGCTGCCGGTGGCCCGCTACGACATAAAGGAGCTAACCCGCAGGCTGGGCTCGGTGGGGCTTCAGGTGGTTGCCGGTAGCCGGGAGGAGCACGTCACCCCCTCCGGCGTGGTCCAGCCGTTCACCTGGGTCGTCGCCCGGACCAACCGGCCTAAGTGAGCCCGGCAAAGGTCAGTCACCCGATCTTCTCCCGCATCTACACCAGGTGCAGCGGGGCGATGGAAAAACAGGGCCTTGCCGCCTACCGCACGGAGCTTTTGGCCGGTCTGCAGGGCAGCGTGGTGGAGGTCGGCGCCGGCAACGGCCTGAACTTCGCCCACTACCCGCCCGGTGTCACCCGGGTCCTGGCGGTGGAGCCCGACCGCTACCTGCGGGAGAAGGCGCAAGTGGCCGCCGGGAAGGCCGGGCCCCGGATTGAGGTGGCCGACGGGACTGCGGAGAACCTGCCGGCCGCAGACGGCGAGTTCGATGCGGTGGTGATGTCGCTGGTGTTGTGCTCGGTCGACCAGGCTGCGGCGCTCACCGAAGCCCGCCGGGTGCTGAAGCCGGGCGGAACACTTCACTTCCTGGAGCACGTCCGCGCCGGGACCCCCGGGCTGGCCCGGGTGCAGCGGGCGGTCGACGCAACCGTGTGGCCGCTGCTGTTCGGCGGCTGCCACACCCACCGGGACACCGTGCGAGCGATGCAGGACGCAGGTTTCACCGTCTCCCAAATCGAGCGGTTCCGGTTCCCGGAGTCGGGGCTGCCGTCGCCCGCCTCCACCTGTGTGCGAGGCGTAGCCCGGCGCAGTTAGCCGACCGGGTCGATCCCCAGGTCCTTGTAGGTCAAAAGCGGCTCGTAGCGGACCTCCCGCTCGGCGAAGGCTCCCCGGGCGGCGTCGCCCCGGTCCACCAGGGTGGTCGCCAGGACCACATCGGCGTCGACCTCGCCCAGCGCATCCAGCGCATCCAGGATCGAGCGGCCGGAGGTGATGACATCGTCCACCAGCAGGACCCTGACGCCCGGACCGAACTCCTTGCCCTCTATCCGGCGTTGCCGGCCGTGGCCCTTGGAGGCCTTGCGGACCGAGAACCACTCGGTGTCGGAGAGCATGGATACCGCGACGCCGATGGGGTCGGCCCCCATGGTCATGCCGCCGGCGGCGTCGAAGGTGACCGAGTGTTCGGCGGCCAGCGCCAGGATGGCTTCGGCCACCAACCCGAAGCGGCTGCCTTTGGCGATCGCCCGCTTGGCATCGATGTAATCGTGGCTGGTGCCGCCGGAGGAAAGCTGGAACGGCTCCTCCCGGCGTTCGTAACCGAAGTCCAGGATGACCTGGGCCAGCTGGGAACGCAGCTCGGACAGGGGACGGGAAGAGGCCGAGCGCGTGCCGGCAGCCATTGGGTACCTCCGTGGATCGGGGACGGACTTGTGGTGCGGCCGAGGGCGGCCGGACCCCCTCAAGATATCTGCTTTATCGTGGGTTGTTTCGACGTGTCGGTTAGTACAAACGTCCTGAACTTGAAGACGGTTGGTTAATTTCTCCTAAGTGAACACTATATGTAGTGTCGGAGTCAGCCGATACTAGATCTAGACTGAAACGCCCTTGTAGGGACAACGCAAACCGGGTAAGTTCTACTAACTGCTCCCCGCCGTCCACTGAAAGGTGAACTGGCGGGGCTTTTTTTTGGGGGGATATTTTGCCCGACTTGCATCGAGTCGTTCTGTTCATCGACTATCAGAACGCCTACTCAGGTGCACGCGAAGCGTTCTTTCAGAAGAACGACTTCCACTCCAAGGGCCAATTTCACCCCACTTTGTTGGGAAACAACATCTGCGGACGAGATGTAACCCGGATGCCCCGGGAGTTGGGTGAGGTGAGAGTCTACGCCGGCCTTCCTTCTTCCAGCCGGGAACCAAGAAGCTACGGTGCGCGTATGAGGCAGATTTCCGGTTGGGAGAAGTTGGGGATTACGGTCGTCCCCCGAACGCTTCGATACCCGCGCGACTGGCCTAGTACCCCCGCCCAGGAGAAGGGGATCGACGTCAAGCTAGCCGTCGACCTCGTGATGTTGAAGATGCAGAACGCCTACGATGTCGGCATTGTCTTTTCAGGAGACACAGACCTCCTGCCAGCCCTAGAAGCCGTATGCGACTTGGCTGCCGCGGATAACTCTCCATTTCCAGAGGTTTGCTCGTGGGGGCAGCCACGAAGCGGCCGGCCGAGACTGCGCGTCGCTGGGAAAGACATCCGATGTCATTGGTTCGACCGGAACCAGTACCGTCAAGTGCAGGATACGACCGATTACAACATTCCCCGTGTTCGCTAATCCGGTGGGATCCTTACGCGTCAAGGATGACTGGTTGTTAGGGAAATTATCGCAGGCTGCCGCCACGGGGGTTTAGCGAAACTGGCCGGCCGGGGGCTCAGTCGGAGGCCAGGACCCCGTTGTCCCGGTCCTGGAACGAAGAACCGTAGCGGACCTCGAACTCCATCTCCCGGT
>JAJCYF010000060.1 GCA_029263035.1 Actinomycetes bacterium | reverse complement strand
CCAAACCGCCCCCGCGGACCCGGGCCTGAACGCAGTCGCCGCCGGCTGGCTGGTTTTTATTACGTCGGGGGCGGTGCTGATGCTGGAGATCGTGAGCCTGCGGCTGGTCGCTCCATACCTCGGCCTGACCCTGGAGATGAGCACCGGGGTGATCGGATTCGCCCTGGGAGCCATTGCTCTGGGCGCCTGGCTGGGCGGGCGTGCCGCCGACTCGATCCCGCCGCAAAAGCTTATCGGGCCGATGATCCTTCTGTCGGGAGTATTGGTGCTCTTCGTCGGCCCGGCAGTTCGGTTCACCGGCGAGCAGGTACGCGGTGGAAACGCCTTCGCGGTCCTCATCATGGCCGCGGTGTCGATACTGGCGCCGGCCGCACTCCTGTCGGCGGTCAGCCCCCTGGTGGTCAAACTGAGGCTGCAGGCGCTGGATGAAACCGGCCGGGTGGTAGGAAGGCTGTCCGGGGTGGGAACCCTCGGCGCTCTGGTCTCCACCTTCGCTACCGGGTTCCTGCTGGTGGCCGAGATGCCCACCAGCAGCATCCTGCTGGCCCTCGGGGGAACGCTCATCGTCCTCGGGCTGTTGCTCACCCTCAAACTCAAAGCCAGCCCGCTGACCTTCGCGCTGCTGGTATTTGCCGCTGCCGGCGTAGGCGCATCGTCGCTGTACCCGCCCCCGTGCGACGTGGAAACCGCCTACCACTGCGCCAAGGTGGTGCCGGACCCCATCCGGCCGTCGGGCCGGACGCTGGTCATGGACACGCTGTTTCACTCCTACGTCGACCTGGAGGATCCAACCTACCTGGAGTTCAGCTACACCCGGGCGTTTGCCTCGGTGATCGATGCCGTCAAGCAGGAGCCCACCCTGGATGCGCTGCACATCGGCGGGGGCGGCTTCACCATTCCCAGGTACGTCGACTACACCCGTCCGGGGTCGGACAACCTGGTTCTGGAGATCGACGAGGCGGTCGTAGAGCTGGATGTAGAAAGGCTGGGTCTGGAACTCGGCGACGGCATCGAGGCACACATCGGCGACGGGAGGGTGGCGCTGAGGGAACAGGCCGACTCCAGCCGGGATGTGGTGGTGGAGGATGCCTTCGGCGGCCTGGCCGTGCCCTGGCACCTGACAACTCTGGAGACCGCCGAGGAGATCCGCCGCATCCTGCGGCCGGACGGCATCTATCTGGTCAACGTGATCGACTTTGCGCCTCTGCGCTTCGCCCGGGCTGAGGCGGCGACCATCGCCGAGGCCTTCCCCCACGTCGCCCTGATCTCCCGGCCCGACGTGCTTGCCGGACAAAGCGGCGACAACCTGGTGATGGTCGGATCGGAAAGCCCGCTGCCGATCGAAGCGATTCGGGCCGAGCTGGAGCGGCGGGTGCCGGAATATTCCCTGATCGAGGGCACCGAATACGACGACTTCGCCGGGGACGCTCAAATTCTCACCGACGACTACGCCCCGGTCGACCAGCTGGTCACCCTGAGCGACAGCCGCTAGCCGGCGGCAAGCTCCTCCACCGGATAGCCGTCCCGCCAGGCGTCGAGGCCTCCCTCCAGCGCCCACACCCTGGTAAACCCCTTGGACCTCATGTGCTGCGCCGCACGGGCGCTGGTGGCCTCGTTGGGTCAGGTGCAGTACAGCACGTACGGCCGGTCTTTCAGCTGATCCGTGGCCCAATCCGGCACCGAGTCCGGCAGGACCCTGATGCTGCCGGGAATCCGGACCGCGTCCCGGTCGCGCTGCGAGCGCGTTCGGACGTCGACGATCACCGGTGGCTCATCACTCTTCATCATCTCGGCCAGCTGCGCCGGGGTGATGCGGTTGGAGGCGGCTTCGGCTCGCTCGAACAGGCCGGTGGCGGTGCCGAAACGCTCCTCGGCCAGCACCTCACCCGAAACCTTGCGCCCGTACCAGGCGGACAGCGGTGTGGCCGTGGACCCGTGCACGACCACTGAAGTCACCACGACCAGGCCGGTAACCGCCAGCAGGAAATCACCTCCCGGTACGTCTGCGGTGGCCACCAGCAGGGCGAACAGAAGGGAGTTAAGGCCCCGGGGACCGAACCAGGCGATGAAGGCCCGGGCCGCACGGCTGAGCGCAGCCCGACGAAGGCTCAGCACCAGGCCGATGGCCAGCGGACGCGCGATGAGGATCACCACGGCGGCCAGGGCGAGTCCGCTCAGCAGGGGCACAGAGCTCAGCTCGGAGGAGAGAAGGGCGCCGAACAGCACGAAGGCGAGCAACATCGACATCTCGGCGGCAGCGTCACCGAACTCCAAGAAGCAGTCGCACAGCGTCTGGTCCAGGGCCGTGATCGCCAAGCCGGCGAAGAAAGCGGCCAGGAAGCCGTCGCCCCCCAAAGCGACGGCAGCGGCGTAGGAGCTGAGAACCAGGCCCACGCCGTACAGCGCCTGGTACTCCCGCCTGACCGAGTAGCGTGCGTCTGCTCTGGTCATCAGCCAGGCGCCGATGGCTCCCACCGCGGCGCCAACCGCAGGTCCGAGGATGAAGATTCGAACCCCAAACAACGCCCAGTCCCCGGCGCCGCCGGCCGCGTCGCCTCCGGCGATCGCCATGAGAACAAGCAGCAGGGGCAGGACGATGATGTCGTTGGTGCCCGCTTCAACCGACAAGATCCGGCGCACCGGGCGGGGCACACGATCGTCCCGCACCACATCCCGCAGCACGACTGCATCGGTGGAGGAGAGGACGGCTCCCAGCAGAAGGGCGGATATCGGGGCTAGATCCAGCAGGAGGACACCCGCCCCGGCTACCACCCCGATCACAATGGCGGTCCCCGGGCCCAGAACCAAAGCCGGGACCAGCCAGTCTTTGCGTGAGCCTCCGCCCTCCAGGTTGAATGCGTCCAGAAACAGAACCAGCGCCAGGGTCAGCGCCGCAACCGCCTCCAGTAAAGGGTCGTGGACATCTACCTCGAGCACTCCGGCGGCCCCCAGGCCCAGGCCCAGTCCGAGAAAGATGATCGGGAAGGAGATCGGCCCCCGGTCAACCAGCCCGGCGACCAGTCCCGACACAATCACGATGGCCCCAACAAGGCCGAATCCGGCTACCAGATCCAACGTCGTGCTCCCGGCCGCTTACTCGGTCTTCGAAAACATGATGCAGGCCACCGTCAGCAGCACGACGCCGGTCACCAGGACGATGACAACATCGAGCCACGTCGGAACCAGCCAGCCGAACCAGGTG
>JAJCYF010000059.1 GCA_029263035.1 Actinomycetes bacterium | reverse complement strand
CGTGGCTGGCCGCACCGGGGGCCATAGTGCTGATTGCGTCGGTGATAGGGGTTGCCCTCAAGGGCCGGGACTACCCGGCCTGAGCCGGGAGACACGCGCCGTCCGGCCGTAAAACCCGGGCGTATGATGAGCCTTCACCGGCAAAGGGGGAAGCAATGCTTCGCACCATACTCATGGTGATCGGCGCCATCGTCGTCATTCTTTTCATCCTTCGGGCCCTGGGGTAGCCGGGCGCTCAACCGGCCCGGGCCGCCGGAGGGTTTCGACGGCCCGGGCCCACTTCATCCCGGGCTGATGGCGTTTGAACGCAATCCGGGGGACACTGAAGCCCCGTGACGTATCCGCCCTACGAGCCCCGCGATCCCCGGCTGGACCAAACTGCAGTCCTGTACCCGGACCGGCCGGACCAGTACCCCTGGGAGCCTCCTCCCCCGCCGCCGCCGTACAGGCGCCGTCGCTCCTGGGGTCGCCGGCTGGCAATCGGGGTCAGCCTGCTGTTGGTGGTTGTTATCGTCGCCATCGCCGCCGGGGGCCTGTATCTGCAGTCGAGGCTGGAAGACGTGAGGCGGGTTGCGCCTGCCGGCCTTACCGCCGCCTCCGGGGGGCCGATGACCGTGCTGCTGGTGGGCTCGGACAGCCGGACCGGGCTGGAGCCGGGACAGGAGAGCTTCGGCTCCATCTCCGGGCAGCGCAGCGATGCCATCATGCTGCTGCGGGTCGACCCGAGAAGCGGCCAGGCCTCGGTGCTGTCCATCCCCCGCGATCTCTACCTGCCGATTGCCGGCACCGGCAAAAGCAACCGCATCAACACCGCCTACGCCGGCGGACCGGATCGGCTGATTCAGACGATCACCGCCGCTTTGGGAATACCCATCGACCACTACGTCGAGGTCAACTTCGACGGCTTCCGGGGCATCGTCGACGCTATCGGCGGCATGAACATGTACTTCCCCGCCCCCGCCCGGGACATCCTGGCCGAGCTGGACGTCCCCACGGCGGGCTGCATCCACCTGGACGGCCGCCAGGGTCTGGCCTACGTGCGCAGCCGTCACTACGAGTTCATGGAGGACGGCCGGTGGCGGACCGACCCCACCAGCGACTTCGGGCGCATCGGCCGCCAGCAGGACTTCATCCGCCGGATGATCAAAAAGGCGATCTCGGCCGGGGTGCGCAACCCGTTTACGGCCAACGAACTGCTGGACAGCTTCGTTACCAACGTCGTCCTGGATGAGGGTATGGGGACCATGGACCTGGTCCGGCTGGGCCTGAGCTTTCGCTCCCTGGGCGACGGCGGCATCGAGATGATGACCGTTCCGACCGTGGGAGCCCGGGTGGGCGGCTCGTCGGTCCTAAGACTCAGGGAGCCGGAGGCCTCTCAGATGTTCAACATCTTCCTCAACCCCCCGCCCAAGGTGGAGGAGCCGCCGGCGGAAGCGCTGTCGCCGGGCGACGTAACCGTGCAGGTTCTTAACGGATCGGGCCGGCCGGGCGAGGCGGGAGGCGCTCTCACCGACCTTGGTCAGGTTGGGTTCGTGGGGGCCGGAACCAGCGACGCCGCCGCCCGGGCCAACAGCCTGATCCGCCACAAGCCGGGCGCCGAGGGCAAGGCCGCCCTGCTTCAGTCCTACGTGACCGGAGCCACCGAGGTCCAGGCCGACGACTCCGTTGAAGGAAGCGATGTGGTCCTGGTCACCGGCCGCAGCTTCGGCGGCATCCGGTCGGCACCGGCGGCGCCGGAAGCCGCCCCGCCCCCTCCCCCGGACCCGGCAGCGGAGTGCCTGCCCTAACGGTTCTTCGTGGATTTCTAAGTAGGGGTCCAAGCTTGTCAATTCACGCAAGGCGGCGTCATACGTAGTAATGTGAACGTATGACAATGCTCAGTTTCCGCGTTGATGCGAACGAAGCCGATGAAGCCCAACGGTGGGCCGAGGCACTTGGCATTGACCGCTCCCAGCTGCTACGCGAAGCCCTTCGCCGTCACCTCGACCGGTTGACTTCCGAGGGTGATGCAGAGCGTTGGCTCGAGGCGCCGCTTGACGAGGGTGAACGAGCGCTTGGCGAGATCTCAGACTGGGGCCCAGCCGAGGACTGGTCGGATTGGGCCGTAAATGCAGCGCGGTGAGATCTGGTTCGCGGCAACGCCGGGCGGTGACCGGCCGGTGCTGATCCTCACGCGAGACCCGGTCGCCGATCGCATCGGCTCCGTTGTGGTCGCCGCCCTGACCCGAACGAGGCGGGGGCTCGTTTCCGAGCTGGCATTGACGAAGACCGATGGAGTCCCTACCGATAGCGTCGTCAACTTCGACAACATCCACACGATCCCCCGCGAGACGTTCCGCCGGAGGGTGGTAACACTGCCGCCTGCGCGGATCGCCGAGGCGTGCCGGACGCTCCAGGCAGCGACTGGCTGTTGATACGACGGTCAGGGATACCGGTGGACCGTGTGGGGACTGTCCTGGGTGCAGCGGTCTTACTCAAAGTGCGGGGGCAACGTCCGACAGCACAAACGAGCCGCCAAACCTAGGAGACGGGTGGTCGGTTGCCAATGAGTGGCACTGTCCTCATCAAACCAGCCTGGATTATTTTACTCCTCTTCCTCCCAGGCGCCCGAGGCTTCTTTCCACGCGGCCGGTGGTACTACCGCCATTCCTACCGTGGTAGCATTCCACCGATGAAGCTCAGCATCAGCCTCTCCGAGGACGACGTCAAATTTCTCGAGACCTACGCCCGGGCCCAGGGACTTTCATCACGTTCTGCGGTGGTGCAAAAGGCCATCTCCGTCCTGAAGTCCAGTACCCTCGGGCCGGCCTACGATCAAGCCTGGCAGGAGTGGCGGGATGAGGATGCCTGGGAGACAGTAAGCGGAGACGGTCTGGGCCACTGATGCGCCGGGGTGAAATTCGCTGGGTCGACCTTGCGCCCTCCCGTGGATCTGAGGCGTCAAAACGCCGGCCTGCGATTTTGGTGAGCAACGACACCGCTAACGCGACCGCGGATCGCCTAGGCCGGGGTGTGGTCACCGTCGTTCCGGTCACCTCGAACGTCAAGAGGGTGTACCCGTTCCAGGTCCACCTCGAAGCCCGGTCCTGTGGGCTCAGCAACGACTCCAAGGCCCAAGCGGAACAGGTTCGCAGCGTCAGCGTCGAACGAGTGGGAGCGGTCCTGGGAAGCGTCCCACCGCAGGTGATGCGACTGGTCGACGATGCCCTGAGGCTCCATCTCGACCTGTAGGAATCCCCACCGCCAAAATCCAGAGACCAAAATCTCACAAACGAAGGTTTTTGAGACGGGTGCCCGAGGTGTCGCACTGGGCCGCCTTGATTGGGTCCGAAACCCGTGTCAGAAAACTACGGCTCAAAAACCCGGTTGCGGTACGAGTTTTGATCCGGCCCGCCGGCAACAGACGGATCAGACCTTCTCCGGCTCCACCGTCTCGTAGACGCCTTCGGCGGTCCTGACGATGACGTGCCCGTGTTCGTGGCCCGTCTTCGGCGTCCGGCCCTTCAGCTCTTTGCAGATCTTGTAGGTGGCGATGCCAGCCACCACCGGCAAGGCCAGCGCCATCACCTGCAGGCCCTGGGTCACCCGCTCCAGCGGCAGGTTGAACAGGCCGGCGATGACATCGTTGCCCCCGGCCACGAACAGCACCGTGTAGAACGCCAGCCCGGCGACGCCCAGCGCCGTCCGCACCGGTACATCCCGGGGGCGGTTCAGCAGGTTGTGGGGCTGTTTGTCCTTGGTGAACTTCGCCTCAATCCACGGCCAGGCGTACAGGATGTTGAAGGTCAGCCCGGGGATCAGCAGACCGGGGAAAAACGGGTTGGGGATGGTGAAGCCGAAGGCTCTCACCTCCCACGGCGGCATGAGCCGCAGCGCCCCCTCCAGCCAACCAAGGTACCAGTCGGGCTGGGCGCCGGCGCTCACCTTGGCGGGGTCGAACGGGCCGTAGATCCACACCGGGTTGATCTGGAACAGGCCGGCCAGCAGCGTCACGGTCGCCCCGGTCAAAAAGAACAGGGCGCCCGCCTTGACCGCGTAGGTCGGCCACATCCGGGTGCCGACGATCTTCTGCTCCGTCCGCATCGGGCCCGGAAACTGGGTGTGCTTCTGCCGCCACACCATCGCCAGATGCAGGGCCAGCAGGAGCCCGATCGCGCCCGGGATGATGAGAATGTGGATGACATAGAGGCGGGACAGGATGTTGCCGAACGGGAACTCCCCCCCGAACACCAGGAACGCCAGCCAGGTCCCCACCACCGGGATCGACAGCGCCACCGAGTAGCCGATGCGCAACCCGGTCCCCGAAAGCAGGTCGTCGGGCAGGCTGTAGCCGCTGAACCCGGCGAGCAGGCCCAGGGTCAGCAGGGTCAGCCCGATGATCCAGTTCAGCTCCCGGGGCTTGCGGAACGCGCCGGTGAAGAACACCCGCAGCATGTGTACCACCAGGACCGCCAGGAACAGCAGCGCCGCCCAGTGGTGGATCTGGCGCATGACCAGGCCGGAGCGGACCTCAAAGCTGATGTTCAGCATGGACTCGTAGGCCTGCGACATGTGCGTCCCCCGAAGGGGCTCGTACGACCCCGAGTAGATGACCTCGCGGGCGGAGGGAGAGTAGAAGAACGTCAGGAAGATGCCGGTGCCGATGAGGATCAGGAACAGGTAGAGGGCGATCTCGCCCAGAAGGAACGACCAGTGGTCGGGGAAGATCCGGCGCAGCGTCTTCTTCGAGAACCCGCTGATCCGCAGGCGCTCGTCCAGGAAGCGGACCGTCTTTTGAACGATCATCGGTCCATGTTCCAAAAGGACGGGCCGACCGGCTCCGCAAAGTCATCGGTGGCGACGACGTAACCTTCGTCGTCCACCTCGATCGGAAGCTGCGGAAGAGCACGGGTAGCCGGCCCGGCAATGGGCTTGGCCCCGTCCAGGACGTCGAACGTCGACTGGTGGCACGGGCAGAACAGGTCGTGGGTGGCAACCCGGTACAGGCCCACCGGACAGCCGGCGTGGGTGCAGATCTTGCTGTAGGCGATCAATCCCTCGGCGGTCCCCTCGTCGGAGGCAAGCAGCGCCGGGTCGACCCGGATGAGCACGGTCTGGGAGTCCGCCTGGTCGGTTTCGCCCTCCGGAAAGACCGTCAGGACGCCCTCGACCGCCAGGTCGGCGGCTCTCACCAGCTGACCGTCCTCACGAACCATCCGGCTCCCGGTGCGCCATGCAGTGCGCAGCAGCGACGTGCCGGGGCTCGGTCCCAGGGACCGGATGGGAAAGACCAGCGCCAGCCCCATAGCCCCGGCGGCGGCGCCCATCATGCGCAGGAGGAACTTGCGCCGTCCGAACGACTCGTCCCAGCCCTCGGCGACGACCTCGGCCACCTCCTCCTCATCACCGGGAGGGGGCGGGTCCTCGTAGTCGCCGACCTCGGGGCCCTTGGACATCAGCTTGCCCGCCCACTCGGCCAGCCCCCAGCCCAGGCCGCCCAGCGAGATCGCCAGCAGGATTCCCTCCGCCTGGACGTTGCCCCCCAGGATGTAGACCACCGCGAGCGCCAGTCCGGCCAGGGTGCTGAGGCCGAACGCCACCGCGATCCGCCGTACGGCTCGATCCTCCTGGCTGGGTTGGTTCATTCTTTCTCTCCGACAAACCGGCAGATCAACACGAAAAGCCCGATACCGGCGATCCAGGCCACTGCGCCCTCGGCGATGGGACCGATGCGGCGCATCCCCAGGCCGCCGGGATCCGGCACCTCACGAAGATAGACCAGATAGCTGGCGATCGAGTCCGCGTCGTGTTTGCTGAGGGTCTCCTCCTGGAACACCGGCATGGCGCCGGGACCTATTCTCATCGCCTCCACCACCTCCACCGGCGTCGAGCGATTCAACGCCGGCGCCTCCAGCCCGGCCCCGACCGCTCCCCCGGCCCCGGCCGAGCTGTGGCAGGCGGCGCAGTTCTCCGAGTACAGCTGCTGGCCGAGTGCCACCTCCCCTTCGTCGACGTCGACATCGGGAATCTCCGGCCCGTCACCCAGCGAGGCGACATACGCCGCAATTTGCGAGATCTGCTCCGAGTTGAACGCCGGCGGCTTGCGGATCGGCTGGCGGTGGGGGTCGTCGAGCGGCATCCGGCCGGTCGACAGCATGAAGTCTGCTCCTGCGGCCCCTGCATCAAGGATCGGAGGTCCCAGATCGGTACCCCGGCCATCAGGCCCGTGGCAGCTGGAGCAGGCGTTCTGGAATAGGGCCTCACCCTCCTGCACCTCGGCCGTCACCGCCGACGCCACACCGGCCAGGCTGGACATCCAGATCGCAGCGGCAAAACCCAGCGCCGTAACCCGCCGAAGAGACCTCAACCGACGATGAAGATCGTGATGAACAGCAGCACCCACACCACGTCGACGAAGTGCCAGTAGTAGGAGATCGACTCCAGCGCCCCATGCTCAACCCGGCCGGAGCGGCGCATGAAGGTCAACAGCAGAGCCATCGCCGCCAGCCCTCCCAGAACGTGCAGGCCGTGGAAGCCGGTCATCAGGTAGAAGAGCGAGCCGAAGGCGTGGTCGGACATCTCAAACTCAAGGTTGGACCACTCGAACGCCTGGTTGGCGATGAACGCCCCGCCGAGGACCAGGGTGATCACCAGCCACCGAATCACACCGGCCAGGTTGTTGCGGACCGCCGAACGCTCCGCCAGGTGGATGGTGAAGCTGGAAGCCACCAGGACCCCGGTGAAGATCACGCCCAGCGGCACGTCGAGATGCACGCCCTCGCCCGGCCAGGGCTCGGTGTTGGCCTTCAAGGTGAACCAGGCGGCAAAAAGCCCGGCAAAGAACATGACCTCCGACCCGAGCCAGATGATCATGCCGGCCGTGGTCAGCCTGGGCCTGGTGGGGACGGGATCGACAGCTTGAGCGGCACTCAAATCGCTAATCGGACACCCTTTCTTACGACAACCACCTGGAGCCAACAACTTGTACACGTCGATGGTACCAGCGTGCGGCAGGGCATCACCGTTTAGGCTGTCCGGATGCGCACAATCGACTTTGGAATCAAATGGGGCTGACCGACCAACTCGGGGCCATCGTCCCGTCGGCCATCCGGGACCGGGGCCGAGAGCTTTACCACCGGGGCGCGGTCCACATGTACCGGGCCAATGACCTGGAGGTCCGAGCCTACGTGATGGGCAGCCGGATGTACCCGGTCGACATCGCCAACGAGGACGGCGAGTTGCGGGTGGAGTGCGGCTGTCCGTACTTTGCCGGCGACGCCGGGATTTGCAAACACCTGTGGGCTGCCTTCCTGGCCGCCGACGCTGCCGGTTACCTGTCGGCCGAGACCGCCCTGGACACCGACGATCTGGGCGAACTGGAGCTGGGCGACGACGACCTGGCCCGCACCCTGGAGGCGTTCCGCCGGGAAACGCCCCCCTCTCCCCGCTACGACGCCTGGGTTTCCCAGCTCCGGGCGATCCAGGCGGCGCAGGATCGCCTCACCACCGCAAAGGTGACCAAAGAGCGGGAGATCCGGTACCTGATCGACGTGAACAGCACGGTGATCGCCAACCAGCTGACCCTCAACATCGTCTACCGGGAGGTCCGCAAGGATGGGTCCTGGTCCAACCCCAAGCCGTTCTCCATCGCCGCCGGCAAGATCGCCGCCCTCAAGGGCGTTCAGGACCGCCAGATCCTGTCGATGGTCCTGGGCACTGCGGACCCGTGGTCCAGCAGCCACGGCTACTACGGGTACAGCCGGGACCGGTCGATCCCGGGGACCGGCGTCACCATCCCGGCCTCCATGACCGACGTGGTGGTACCGCTCATCTGCCGTACCGGCCGGGGCGGGCTGCTCACCGTCCTGGCGGATGAGCCGGTGACGCTGAGCCTGGACGAAGGCCCGCCGTGGGAGCTGTGGATCGAGATGAAGGGCGGAACCGAGAAGGATGCCTTCCGGGTCCAGGGCAGCCTGCGCCGCGGGGAAGAGACAATGCCGCTGACCGAGCCGGCCCTGCTCCTGCCCGGTGGTTTTGTCATCGGCCCGGACGGCGTGGTGGCCGGGTTCGAGGACTTCGGCTCCTTCAGCTGGGTCCCCCTTCTCCGCCGCCAGGGCGCCATCCTGGTGCCGCCCGGCCAGGCCGACCGGTTCCTGACTCAGCTAATGAAGATGCCCCGGGTCCCCCGGGTGAAG
>JAJCYF010000058.1 GCA_029263035.1 Actinomycetes bacterium | reverse complement strand
CCGAAGCCCGCGCCAAGGCAGCCAAGATGCGTGCCGAGGAGGCTCTGGCCACCCCGGCCGCTCCTGCGGCAACCGCCCCGGCGCCGGCCGCCCCGCCTGCAGCAGCAGAGGCAGCCGCAGCACCCGAAGCTCCTCCGGCTGCGGCCCCGGCACCAGCCGCCGCCCCGGCCGAGCCGGCCGCAGAGGGTGTGTCCGCTGAGGAGGCCGCCGCCATTCGTAAGAAGGTTTACGAGGAGGAGCTGGCCAAGGGCTCCGACGCCCGGGTTGCCGAGGCCCGGGCCAAGGCGGCGGAGATGAGGGCGAAGAAGGGTACGAAGCTACCGACCGGGTAGTTTTGCTCAGTAGTTTGTTGCTGAAAGGCGGGTAGGTCCCAGGACCTGCCCGCCTTTGTCACTTGGCCGTTGCGCTGGAGTCCGGCGGGTTTTTCTTTGACACCATCCGGCCTATGGCACGGACCATGATGTCGACGATCTTGAATGTAGGCAGGGTCACCGACAGCAGCATCAGAAATCCTCCGAAGCCGATCAGCAATAGCCCCAGCTGACCCGAGCTGGCCTTGCCCATTCCGAGGATGAACAGCAGGGCTCCGATTCCCAGAAGTACCCCGATGCCCAGGACCCCGGCTATCGCCCGGCGCCGTTTGATCCTGCCGGAGACCGGCGGGCGGGCAACCCTGGCGGTCGACACCGGATCCGCCGGCGCCTGGGCCGGGGAGGGCCTTTCCCTAACCGGGCGGGACGGCCGGGAACGGGATTGGGCACCCGGGGGCTTGGGAAGCTCAAGCCCCTTCTTCTTGGTCTCCAGCAGCAGGCGCATCGGCACCACGCAGTAGACCGAGAGCAGACCCACAACCCACACGGCCGCTCCGGTGAGCACCTGGAAGAACACCAGGGGGAGGCCCAGCACCAGCAGGCCGAGCGGCAGGTAGACCAGCCAGAGCCACCGGATGAACAGCGCTTTAGCGTTTTGTCGGGCGGGCATAGTGGTGAGAGCCTATTGCACGCCTTCGGGCTGTGCTTTTTCAACCAGCTGCTTCAGCAGCCGGAGGTCCCGCTCGAACGTTTTGCGCATGACCGGCTTGAAGAGCCTGAGGCCGACGGCCCCGGCAAGTCCGAGCGGCGGGTGAAGCGTCTCCCTCCAGAACAGAAAGGTCCCCCAGGGGGCGGCGCGGCACTGCATCAGCCCCGAGCCCGAGACCCACCCCCGGTGGGAGATCTCCAGTGACTCGGGGGGATCCCAGGCGGTGACCTCGACCGGGTCGGTGGTGGTGATGCCGGCGATGCGGATGGTGGCCTCGGCCGTCACCCCCAGCCCCTCCCGGTGTTCGGAGGTCACCCGGAAGCCCTTACCCTCGATCATCCAGCGATCGAGGTTCTCCCAGTCAACCAGGTAGTCCCACACGACCTCGGGCGGGGCGTCGATTCCGATGGACATCTCGATTTCGACCGGCGGTCCTGCCAAACGCGGCTCCTTGGATACAGTGTTGAGATGGCGCTGAAGATCTATGAGCATATGGTCGTCGGGGACCTTAGTTGCAACTGCTACCTGATTGCCGACCCGCAAACCCGGCAGGCGATGGTTCTTGACCCCGGGGATGACGGCGGGCAGATCCTCCAGGCAGTCGCGCGTCACGACCTTACGGTGGTGGCCATCGTCGCCACCCACGCCCATTTTGATCACATCCTGGCCGCCGAATCCCTTCGGGCCGCCACCGGTGCTCCGTTTTACCTGCATCTGGGGGACATGGACCTGCTGCAGTGGCTGCCGACCAGCCTGGAGATGTTCCTGGGAGTGCAGGACGCCTCGCCGCCGCCCGAGGTCGACACCAAACTGTCCGACGGCGATGAGCTGAAGCTGGGGGAGCAGACCCTTCAGGTCATCCACACGCCGGGACACTCCCGGGGGAGCATCTGCCTGCTGACCGGCTCATCCGATGAGCGGATGTTGTTCTCAGGCGACACCCTGTTCGCCATGTCGGTGGGCCGGTCCGACCTTCCGGGCGGCGACCAGGGTGCGCTGTTGTCCTCGATCCGGGACCGCCTGTTCCCGCTGGGCGAGATGCCGGTGTACCCGGGCCACGGGCCGGCGACAACGCTGGACCGGGAGCGGGTCAACAACCCGTTTGCCGGAGAGGGCTCACGGTTTTGGAGTAGCTGAAGCCCTGACCCGGCTAAAGGGCTGCCGCGGCCGCCACCTCACGCTCTGCTTCGTAGGCCGGGCAGATGGCTTTGTGGGGGCAGTAGTTGCACATGTGGCTCATCCGGGGCCGGAAGTCGTCCTTCTCCTTCGCTCTCACAATGGCGTGGGCCAGGGCGTCAAGCTGCTTCTCCAGACCGGTCAGCATCTGGGCGGTGGGGACCAGGGTGATGATCTCCGGCTCCTTGAGGTGCAGCAGGCGCAGGAGCTTGGGCATTTTGCCGAAGGTCCTCCAGCACACCAGGGCGTAGAACTTAAGGCCGAAGAAGGAGCCCAGGGCGTAGGTTTCGGAGGGGGAGCGGCCGGTCTTGTAGTCGCTCAGCACCCATTCGCCGTCCGGCATGACCTCCACCCGGTCGATGATGCCCCTCAGCAGGGTCATCTCGGTCTGGTGCTCAACCCACCATTCCAGCTCGTGCGGGGAGATGGTGGTGGGGTCCTCCACCCGGAAAAAGTTGATCAGCAGGCCGTCCGCCTGCTCCAGCCACGCCGCCTCCTCCTGCGAATCCAGCTCCAGAGAGGCGTACTCCGGATCCGCCTTCAGGTTGGCCCACACCTGCACCATCAGAGCACGGGCCCGCTGGATGGTGCGCTCCGCGGGATCCAGCAGGTAGAGCTGCTCAAGCACCGCGTGGATCATGGTGCCCCGGGTGCTGTAGATGTCCGCCGGCTCGGGAAGGCGGTCTATAGCCCGGTACTTGAACAGCTGCGGGCAGGTCTTGTAGTCCGAGGCCCGGGAGGGCGATAGGCGGACCAGGGAATCGGCGGCGGCCCCTGCTTGGGACTCCTTCAGCCGGTCGGCGTCGCGCAGTGCTGCTGCGTTGGTTGGACTCACCCCATCATCTTAGGACCCCGGGATGACAGGTTTGTAGTTTTCTTTCTAGAACAGCGACATCTGTCCGGGACTCAGCCCCTGATTCGGCCTTTTTCCGGCCGGGCGGCCCTTCCGCGGGCGGGGGCGAGGACCGGCCGGTGGAGTCTCCCACACCGGGGGGTCCGGCAGGAGCGGGAGCTGGCAGGCCTGGTCGGGTGACTCGGTCAGCGGCTCCTGGTTGGCCCCAAAATGCAGCTGGTTCAGGCCGGCAACCGGGATCCCGGGCTCCTCGTCCGCCTCGACCGCCGGGTGGTTCATCACCCAGCCGCCGGAGCCGAAGAACCCGTGCAACCCGGGCAGGTTGAACTGCTCGGCCTCGATGCTTGGAAGCTTTGTCAGAAGTGTCGTCATTTGATCAGGTTCACCCTCTTAAGGATCGGATATGGGTTGGCCGCCGCCCCGGACGGGACGTGGCTCTCAAAGTGCAAATGGGGCGGGGTGGTTCGGGCGTTGCCGGTGTTGCCGACGTAGCCGATGACCTGGCCCTTCTTCACCCGGGTACCGTTGCCGATTCCCGAGGCAAAGCCGGCCAGGTGGGCGTAGTAGTAGCTCCAGTTGTCCCCCGGCGACCGGATCCAAAGCTTGTTGCCCCCGAGCGGGTTGGTTCCCTTCTGCTCGACGACCCCGTTCACGACCGCCAGGACCGGCGTTCCCGACATGGCGAAGATGTCGACCCCCTGATGTTTGCGGTAGCCTGCCCGGGGTGCCCCGAACGTGTCGACGAACGAGTAGGGCGCCTTGACCGGGAAGGCGAAGCCGGCCTTGGTGCTGTCGAGTCGGGTCTTGACCGCCTCGTACTGCCGGGCCAGGCCGGCCAGGGACCCCTGCATGTCGCTCTGGCGCTTCTTCAGCATCTCCACCGCCTGCTGCTGGCCGATCTTCTTCGAATCCAGGTCTGCCTTCAGCTGTGCGGTTTCGTCCTTGAGCTGTTTGACGGTGTTCAGCGTCTGGGTGTCGCTGGCGCTGACCTCCTCGAACAGATCCATCGCCGTCGTTAGCTGGCGGAACGTGCGTGCACCCAGAAGAACGTTGACCAGCTGGGTGGGGCCGGACCGGTAGTTGGAGGATGCCCGCTGGTTTATGTTGCTCTGCACTCCGACCAGCTGCCCCTCCAGCTCAACCAGCCGGGCCTCCGCGGCAGCGATCTCACCCTGAACCGTCTGCAGGGCGGTCTGGCCCGCTTCGAAGCTGGCCACCAGGCGGTCCAGCTCCTTCTGCCCGGCCGCCAGCTTGCCCGAGGTCGCTGCAACCTCGGCCTGGAGCCGGGCGGCCTCCTGAGGGCTCGGCATCTGGGGCGGGAACGCGGCGATCGCCGGGGTCGCCGGGGCGACCAGAGCCAGCAAAGTCACGAATGAAACGACAAAGAAAGACCGTTTGGGGGAGGGCATTTTTCAATTTAAGCACCGGTCGCTGCGTTTTTAGCGGTGTTAAACAGAGTTAAGTTTGAGCAATCTGAGTCATCTTGTGTGACACGTAGCAAGAGCCACAAGATGTGGTGGTTGGCTATTCTGCCGGAGCCGTCTCTTCGGCGTGTTTGCGGGATCCGCCGACCACCAGAACCGCCAGCGCGGTGGTGATCGGGACCGACGCCACCAGGCCGATGCTGCCGACCAGGGTTCGGATCACCTCCTCCGCCACCACCTCACCGGTAAGGACGTCGCCGAGCCGCGACTCGGCCAGGGTGAACAGGATCAGTAGCGGAAGCGCCGCGCCCGCGTAGCACAGGACCAGCGTGTTGACGGTCGATGCGATGTGGTCCCGCCCGATGCGAATGGCGGACCGGTAGAGCGCGGCAGCGCCCATCGCCGGGTTGGCCTGGTGCAGCTCCCAGACGGCGGAGGCCTGGGTGACGGTTACGTCGTCCAGAACCCCCAGGGAGCCGATGATGATTCCGCCCAGCAGGATGCCCTGCAGGTTGATCGAGGCGCTGGCCACCTGGATGTAGGTCGCCTCCTCTGAGGCGAAGCCGGTCAGCTGAGCCAGCTCTACGAAGGTCAGGGCCAGCAAGGCGGTGATGGCCAGGCTGGCGAGGGTCCCGAGCATGGCCGAGGTGGTCCGGACGTTGATCCCGTGAGACATATAAAGGGCGATGAACATCACGGCCGACGACCCCACCAGAGACACCGCAAGCGGGTTGCGTCCGGACAGGATGGCGGGGAGCACGAACTGGACCAGGATGGCCAGGCTGACCCCGATACCGACCAGAGCCGCAACCCCACGCCATCTGCCGAGTGCGATTACTACTGCGGCGAAGATGAGGGCGAGCATGGTCATGGGAACGCCTCGCTGCACATCGGAGAAGCTGTAGTCGACGATCCCCGGCTCTATCTCGGTCCGGGCGACGACGATCTTGCTGCCCTCCTCCACCACCCGCACCGCATTGGGGTCCCCGAGGTCGAGGGTGACGATGTCGCCCTCGTTCTCGCCCTGGGTGAGGCGAATCTCCGCCTGCCTGCAGTCCGGTGCCTCGTCCTCCAGCCCCGGGCACGGTACGGCGTTGATCGAAGTCACCGTTGCGTTGTACAGGTCGGTGGGCAGCTGGATTGCTTCGGAGAGGTCCAACCGGTCGGTGGGCCTCAGCAGCACAAACCCCACCACGGTCAGCAGAATGAGGGGAACCGTCACCAACGTCAGAAGACGCTTGGTGCGGGCGGGAACGTGGTCCCCGTGGCCCCCCGGGCCGTGGCTGTGGCTGTGGCTGTGACCGTGCACGGTCACTCAACCTACATGTTGCCGGCAGCGAACCATCGTCAAAGCGACGGTTCGCTGCCTCTCAGCTCGGTTAGCGGGCCGTACGAGGGCGCCGCAATCTGGTGTGCGTGTAGCAGAACTGCGACTTGTTGTAGACGGACAGGATCGTGTTGCAGTCTTCGTGCGTACACGTGCGACCAGCGACCGCAGTGCGGGTGCGCCGGGGGAGTCCAATTACGGGAGTTGCCTTTAGCGGCTTTGTATTCATGCATTCATAGAAACGGTCAAGCCTGAAGATTTGATGAACAAGGGGTTAATCCTGGCAAAGAACCAGATCTATGCCGGGCCGGCCGGGCTCAGCGCCCGGAGCCCCCGGGCCTGCGTGGCCGGTAGACGAGGCGGGTTTCATCGGGTTCAGGGTCCGGTGGCGTAACGGGACCGCCGTCCCCGCCGCCCAGGCACGCAGCCACCGTCCTGCGGACGAACTCGCCGTTGCCCCGGGTGCGGGTGCCCTGCTCGAGCGCCCGTCCCGCCAGCGCCGCCATCAGTTGAGAGGCGGCGTGATCGGATTCCAGGGATTGCTCCACCCGGCCGAACCGCTTCTCGAGGTCCAAGTAGCCGGCCAGGATGGAAATGTCCTGCCTGGTGGACGACTGGGCGCCGTTGGTGACCCCGACCGGAAGGGAGTCCCCGCCCGGCTGGGAAAGTCCGTACTGGTAGTAGTTGAGGGTCGCCAGGGCAACCTCCTGCAGGTTCTGGTCCACCTGGGCGGTACCTGCCTTTACCGGTAGGTCCACCATCAGCAGACGCAGCCGGTCGTATGGGTCGCCGTCCGATGCATCCCACACCTGGGTCGGCTCGCCCTCGTCGTACTCGGCCTCATCGTCCTCGACGGCGCCGCCAACGGCGGGGGCCTCCTCCGGCGCCGCCCGGTGGTAGTGGGCGTCGGCAACTCCCACCGGGGTGAGCGAAGGATCCCCGGCAAGGTCGGGACTCGCCGGCGCCAGGGGCTGCTCGGCGGCCCACTCTGCGGTGGGCAACGGCTCGGCAGTCGGCGGCGGCGCGGCGGGCTCGAACGCCTCCCTCAGAATCTGTTCGGTCCGGGGGTCGATCTGCGGCTGACCCTTTTCCTTCTGGGCGCCCTTACTGGACTTGCGCACATCGTCCTCCTCGTCGTCGTCTACCGGGACCGTCTCCACCTGCTCGTGCTGGACGTGGCTGCGGACAAAGATAGCCGCCACCAGCGCTGCGAGCAGCATGAAGCCAACTGCCACCAACAGCCCGGAATGTATCGCCTCAACAAAAGAGTCCCGGGCGGCGGAAACCACCTCGGCGATAACCGTGTCGGGCGTCCCGGCCGGTACCTGGTTGCGGAATGCCTCAACCGTGCCGCCGCCCGCCGCCGCGTTGCCCGATGCCCGGTCGACAATGGACTGCGCCGCCGGGTCGGCAATGCCGGCAGAGGTCAGGTTCTCCAGCAGGCGGTCTTTGAACGAGCTGGTGACCAGCGCCCCCAGGACCGCAATCCCCAGCACCCCTCCCAGCTCCCTGGTGGTGTTGGTGGCCGCCGAAGCAACCCCGGCGTGCCGGGGGTCCACCGAGCCCATCACCGCGGCGGTCATCGGCGCCATCGTCAGGGCCATGCCGGAACCCAGAACCACAAAGGCGGGCAGGATGATCGCCTCGTACGAGGAGTTCGGCTCGATCCGCAGCAGCAGGGCCATGCCGCCGGCGGCGTAGAGGCATCCCAGGGTCATGAGCCACCGCGACCCATGCTTGTCGGAGAGCTTGCCGGCGATGGGGGAGATCAGCAGGATCGCCGCGGTGAACGGCAGCAGCCGGACCCCGGTCTCCAGCGGTGAGAACCCCCGGACGTTCTGCAGGTAGAGGGCCAGGAAGAACGTGGTGCCGAACAGCGCAAAGAACACCGCAGCCGCCACCAGGTTGGAGGCGGCAAAGGTCGGGTTGCGGAAGAAGTGCAGCGGTA
>JAJCYF010000057.1 GCA_029263035.1 Actinomycetes bacterium | reverse complement strand
GCCTCCTGCATACGCTTCAGCGCCATGCGGTCCTTGGACAGGTCCACACAGTGGCTGTTCTTCACTTCCTTCATAAGGTGGTCGAAGATCTTCTGGTCCCAGTCGTCTCCGCCCAGAAGGGCGTCGCCATTGGTGGCCTTAACGTCGAACACGCCCTCAGCGATCTCCAGGATGGAGACGTCGAAGGTGCCGCCGCCCAGGTCGAACACCAGGATGGTCTGCTCGGCCTCCTTGTCCAGTCCGTAGGCCAGCGATGCGGCGGTGGGCTCGGCAACCAGACGCAGGACCTCCAGGCCGGCGATCTCTCCGGCTTCCTTGGTGGCCTGACGCTGCGAGTCACCGAAGTAGGCGGGAACGGTGACGACCGCCTGGGTGACCTTGTCGCCCAGGTACGCCTCGGCGTCCCTCTTCAGCTTCATGAGGATCTGGGCCGAGATCTCCTGCGGCTTCCAGGCCTTCCCGTCGACATTGGTGCTCCAGCTGCTGCCCATGTGGCGCTTGACGGAGCGGATGGTGCGATCGGGGTTGGTGATTGCCTGCCGCTTCGCCACCTCACCTACCAGGATCTCTCCCGACTTGGTGAACGCCACAACCGACGGCGTGGTGCGATGGCCCTCGGCGTTGGGGATGACTACCGACTCCCCTCCCTCGAGGACGCTCACCACAGAGTTGGTGGTCCCCAGGTCAATTCCGACTGCCTTTGGCATACGTGTTTCCTTTCCCTTGCTTTACTTGATTTCTGAGAGCATCAACGCTCGGCTCCCGTGAGGTATTCCAGACCTTAGTTACTTTCGATAGTAAAAGTTGAGCGTGTTTCAGTCAACTTTACAAGTGTAGCGCCGCCGGAAGAAAAGGCGATCCCTAGGACTGCGCCAGATCCTCACTCATCGCCCGCACCGCCTGCTCCATGAGCCAGCCCAGGTATTCGTACACCGCGTAGGCGGGGGCGTCGGGGTCATCGTGGTCCAGCAGGGGCAGATCCTCACCGACCTCCAGGCGGGTGCCCAGCACCAGGCGCAAGCTGTTGACCGCCTCCATCCAGCACTCAAGCTGGGACAGTTCGATCTCCGGTTGATCGATGGTCTCCTCAACCGTCTTGATGGCCGCCAGGCGGCCGGCGGCCAGGTCGTTCGCCATCAGGCCCTGGTACTCGGCTTCCTTGTCCGGGTCGTCGTGGTAGGCCGTGGGGAACAGCCGCTTGGTGTCCGGGTCCCGGGTTTCGACCATATGCCCCAGGTCGGGCAGCAAATTCCGGAGCAGCAGCCGCTCCTCCTTGGGGATCTCAAGCGCAAAGCGACCGGCGCCCTTTCGGGAGATCCGGGGACGGGGCTCGGGGTACTCCGGCTCGGCCTCAGACATCGTGCTGCATGGTGGCCCACAGGCCGTGGGCGTGCAGCCTTGAAACGTCGAACTCCGCCTTCTCACGGGGGCCGCTGCTGACCACCGCCCGGCCTTTCTGGTGGACGTCGAGCATCAGCGCGGTCGCCTTCTCCAGCGAGTAGCCGAACAGCTTCTGGAAGACCATCGTCACGTAGGACATCAGGTTGATGGGGTCATTCCAGACCAGCACGATCCACGGCCGGTCCGGCTTGATGTCCTCCTCGTTGGAGGGGTCGTCGGTTTTGATCGGCGCAAGCGGCGAAACCGCCACTGCTAGCGGTCTCCGAGACCGAAGGCCTCTGCCAGGGCGGTCAGGCGCTTCAGCCGGTCCGATGCCTCCAGGCCGCCCGGGTCGGCGGTGATCAACAGCTCATCGGGCTTGATGGAGGCCACCGCTCCCTTGAGGTCGATGGCCAGACCCTCCGGTGTACCGGTCCGGATGTTCATCTTGCGAAGGGCCTCTGTGCGATCCTCCGGGAGCCCGGCGCGTCCCCGGGCCTTGAGAAACTCATCGTGTCGGCGGATGCCCTCCCACAAATCGGGGTCGTCGGGAGAGCCGATCCAGGCGTTGCGGGCGGTGGAGATGCGGCCGTTGGGGTGGACCGCCCGGTAGGCCTCGGCGGCCCGGACCTGGGAGACCGTCGGGTCCCAGCTGTTGGGCTCGGAGCGGCCCTGCTGCAGGCCGATGCCCAACGACGCCGCCCACGACGCACCCCGCGCCGACTGCGCACCCAGCGCCACCTTGTCCAGGGGGTTGTCGATGGGCGGGTAGAGCGTGAGGCCCGCCCCGGCATCGCCGCCCTGCAGGATCTCCAGGAATCCGCCGATGTTCTGCGAGAGCATCCCGGCGCGCTCGTCGAACTCGACCCCCATCGCCTCGAAGGCCGGCGGGTCGTCCCCGCTTCCCACCCCCAGGATGGCGCGGCCCCCGGAGATCGCGTCCAGCGTGGCGAAGTCCTCTGCCAGACGGTGCAGGTTCTCCAAAGGAAGGGTGATCACCGAGGGGCCGAACTCCAGGGTGGTGGTCCGCTCGGCGACTGCGGCGAACAGCACCAGTGGGGAGGGCACCGCGGCGTAGCCGGAGGAGAAGTGGCGGGATGCGGTGTACAGCGATCGGTAGCCGAGCTCCTCGACCGCCTGGGCCAGGTCGATCATCTCGTGCAGGTCCTCGGCCGGACCCCGCTCGTGCGGCTCGGCCGCGATGAAGACGCCTATGTCCATGATTCCCATCGTAGCCGCGGGCAGGGGGAAACGCCTTGGGTCACGCGCGACTGGGTTCCCCCGCTCTCGCTGCCCCAGAAAGTCTTAGCACTTGACCCAGTTGATTAGAGTCCCATTTAGTAAACGGATCGTAAGAGGGCCCCGAGGCATTCGGTAGCCAAAGTGTGGGCCTCAATGGTTTCAGAAAGCAACTTTCGGGATTCGTCCTTCGACCGCGCACGTCCGACTCCGTTGCTAAATGTCACAAAATTCGCGACTAGCTCCCTTAGTTGAACGTCTTCGATCCTCACGAGAAGCTTGCTGGTCTGAACGGTCATTTCCATATGCCTTTCAGACAACTCCTCAGTCACCATTGCTGTCCCCCAAGGCTCACCAGCTGCTCGTCCTCGCGCCTGAAGTGTGTCCTCGTAATGGATGCGGCCTGCGGCTCGTACTAAGCCCGCCATGGCCTCCTGTAGCGCCAGCAAGGTTTCCCTTTGAAACGCAGTTCTGCGCTCAGTTATCCGTTCAACAGATTGGGCCTCTGACAGAGCGCGGTCGCGCGCTGCTTGCCGACGGTCCTTTCGAGCGTCTCCAATTTGCGACAGCGTCCAGCCGATGAGCAAGCTAACGATTGGGATTGCGATTACCGCTAGATCCGCCATTATTCGTCGATCAGGTCACGAATCTCGTTTATCGACAGACCCGCTTGACGTAAGAGGATGTGGTCTCGAGTGCCCTGGGGAACAACCTTTTTGCCCATAGGGACTACGGCAGTGGAGCTCCCCGGCTTCTTGAACGACTTGTGGGAGCCCTTCTGACGAACCGCAACAAATCCAGCGAGCTCAAGTATTCGAACGATTTGGCCGCTTGATAGAAGTGGAAGGCCTTTTTGTCGCTCGCCCCTTGGCGGGGGCTCCTTCAATGCTTAAGCCGCGACCACTACAGCGAGTCGCTGGACGGAAATGATCTCGCTTGGATGACTCACGACTTCAAGAGTCGTGTCGTCACTTGGCTCCTTAGTGACGATCTCGATTCCTCGCTCCTTGAAGATGCGGTCTCGTTCACCAAGGTCATCGATGGTTTCTAGATACAGTGCAGTGGCTTCCATGGTCGCGTCAAGAGCCTCCTCGACCGACTCACCGAAGCTGGCTGCGTCGAGATCCAAACACTCGCCCTGGTACAAACCAGTCTCTGGGTCCTCATAAATTCTGAACCTGAGCACTACGTAACCAACAGGGTTGCTCTGCGGCGAGGGCCGGTCAATCAGCCACTCTGTAGTTACGCTCATGCTCTTCTCCCTCATTGGGTCGGGCACCAATTATCTACTACCCAGACTTCTAATCCCACAAGCATCTGGCTTTGCTGCGCATCCGTTGCTTAGGAACACAAGAAAACTCCCTAGTTCAGCTAGAGAGAGCGCCATGCTATTCCTCAGCCTCCTATTCGTCCAGTATGTATCGGCACATAAGGGCAATTAGATCAGTCTTATTCAGCGCCAAAGGTGCGGGGCTTGTACGTCTCGCCAGTTCAGACATCCTGGACCACCGCACTGATACTGCATAGCTCCCAAAGTACCGAATGCTTGGGGGCCATACTACCCAATCATCCTGAGTCGAAAGGGGCTGAGTTCAACCGCTCCCTGCTGGGCTGGTAAAGCCGGTCTGGCTAGTCAGGCCCGCTGCTGAAGTTCTCCCAGTAGCGGGAGGGCGTGGGACCCCGCTGGCCCTGGTACTTGCTGCGCAGCTCACCCGTTCCGTAGCCGGACTGCGCCGGGGACGACAGCTGGAAGAAGGCGATCTGGCCGATCAGCATCTCCGGGTACAGCGTGATCGGCAGGGTCGCCAGGTTGGAAAGCTCCAGGGTCAGGTGACCCTTGAACGAGGGGTCGATGAACCCGGCGGTCGAGTGGGTGACCAGTCCCAGCCGGCCGAGCGAAGACTTGCCCTCCAGGCGGCCGGCGATGTCGTCGGGCAGCTCGACCCACTCCCGGGTGGACCCCAGGACGAACTCGCCGGGGTGGAGCATGAACGGTTCGTCTTCGACGGCGACCAGCTCTGTCAGGTCGTCCATCTGCTGCTTGACGTCGATCACCCGGTGGCGGTGGTTGTGGAAAACCCGGAACTGGTTGTCGATACGTACGTCCAGGGAGGAGGGCTGGACCCGGGCCGGGTCGAACGGGTCGATCTTGATTCTTCCCGCCTCGATCTGGGCGCGTATGTCTCGGTCGGAAAGGATCATTGAAGCCAATCCTATAACCGTTGGATCCCGGGGGCGGACCAGGCGTCCCCCGGGCTCCAGGTATTATGGTCGGGCAGCTTCGCGGGTGTAGTTCAATGGTAGAACGGAAGCTTCCCAAGCTTCAGGCGGGGGTCCGATTCCCCTCACCCGCTCGGTTACGCCGCAGGCGGATCCGCCGCCGGCTCCACCTTCGGCCGGTTGCGGAGCTTCAGCACGAACAACCCGGCAAGCGCGATCAATCCGAAGGGCGCCAGCCACCCGACCGCCACCACCAGGCTGCCGATCACCGACTGGAATCCGTCGATCGCACCCTCCCACGCCTCGGTCAGCGGCTGGGGATTGCCCGACGCCGGGGCGCCCGGCTCATAAACCCGGACCGAGATGGTGGACAGGGCGGTCTGATCTCTCAGGAAGTTGAGCTGTCCCTGGATCTCCTCGATGCGTAGCTGGACGCCGGAGAGGTGGCTTTGCACCTGGATCATGTCGGAGATGCCTTCGGCCTCGTCCATCAGGCGCAGGAAGAAGGCCTCCTCCGCTTTGGCCTGCTTGAGCCGGGCCTCCAGGTCGACGAACTGCTTGGTAACGTCCTGCCCGCTACGATCCTCGGCAGTCACCTTGCCCAGGTCCTTCAGCCGGCCGACCGCCTCCTCGAAACGATCCGAGGGAACCCGGACGGTCAGCGTGCCGGAGGACAGCTCGCCGTCCGTCTCGCTCACCTGCGAGTTGGTCACGAACCCCCCGAACTGCTCCGCCAGCGATCCTGCCCGGCTGAACTGGCGCTGGAACTGGTCCTCTTTGACTTCGATCTCCAGCGAGATGTTCTTGATAACCCGCCCGCTGCCGGCCGGCGGAACCTCCGGGATGCCCGGCAGGGACGCTTGATCCGATCCTCCGCTGGTAGTCCCGGCAAAAGCACCGCTCCCACCTCCGTCCCCGCCGCCGCTCCCACCGGAGCCGCCTCGAGTCACATCCGTGTCGGCAGTGGGGGCGTCGGGGGCCGCCAGCTTGCCATCCTCTGCCGATGACTCGGCGGGCGCCTCACCCCTGACCGGTCCGGAGAGCTCGGTCTGTGCACTATCGTCGCCCCGGCTGCAGGCGGCCGCCAGAATAAGCAGACTCAGCAACGCCATCCCTGCGATCAGTCGTTTCCGCATTTCCCGGCTCCTTGGTCTAGGGCTCATAGTTCTAGGCTCATGGATTGAATGGCCATTTGACGGACGAACCCCGCACCCAAGTTCCCCGGGTTACCGAACAATTTTGAAATGACAGGTTAACGATGTTAAGTTTCTGCCGATAAGTAGAGCAGCAACAAATTCAGATGGCCGGACCCGAGTGTGGACTACAACCCCCGCCCCCCAGCGATCACTCGGGTCCGGCCTCTGTTTACTCCAGGCTCGCTCGCCGCTTGAGCCACCTTTCCTACCACTCTCAGTGATGATATTCACGAATAGTGCTTATCGCCGGCGGCTTCCTGCCGATATAGATGGGGCAACAAGTACCGGATCTTGAACCGGGTCGGAGTGAGGTCATAATCGCCCCCGCCTCCCGCGGACCGCTGTAGCTTTGGCCCGGTTCAAGGTCCCTTTTTTATGTGCGACCGGTCAAATCCCTGACCCGTCTGGCGATTTCTTCGATGTTGACCCTCGACGGTTCGGTCGTGTCCACCTCCAGCAGCGGTCCCCCGAGCTCCACCGACCCCTCGCCGATCAAACCTTCGACCTCCGCCAGCAACTCAGCGTCCAGGTGGCCGGGGTGGCGCAGCCCCTGCTCGGCCCTGAGCCTCAGGCGTTCCCGCAGCACCTGCGGATCGGCGGAGCAGCGGACGGTCACCGCGTTTAACGGGCCGGTCTCGGCCAGAGCGGCCAGCCTCTCGGCCATTTCGGGCCGGAAGTTCGCCTCCAGGATGCACGAACTGCCCGTTGCCAGGTGCCTTTCGGCGAGGTGGAACATCAGCTCGTAGGCGGCATCGCTCAACTTCCGGCTCTGCTCCCGGTCCCCCCATCCCAGGCTGTCGAACAGCACCTCTTTCAACTCGTCCTTGCCGATCAACGGAATGTTCAGGCGTTCCGACAGGCGCCCGGCGATCGAGGACTTACCGCCCCCGGAAGGTCCGCACACGACTACCAGCCAGGGCTTCATGCAGAGAATTCTTGCAGGCCCGCACCAAAAGAGGGTCCGGGTTTCCCCGGACCCCCAATTGAGCGCGGTCGGTTACTTCTTCGACAGGTAGGGCTCCATCAGGATGCCAAGCTGCAGCGTCAGCATGCGCATCCAGGCCCGGCCCACGTTGGCGGTGTCGGCCGGCTCGCCCATGGTTCCGAAGACGTACGAGCCGCCGGGGTCCAGGCTGATCGTGTTGAGGGCGGTCATCACCCGCATCTGCACCCAGCCCATGAGGGCGATGGTCAGGTCGGCGGGGATCACCACGTGCGGATGGGTACCGCCGCCCGGCACGTGGGCGTCGGCCACCTTCGACATGTAGTCGTGGAACTTGCCGTCCATCGGCTGGGTGGTGCTGCGGATCCACCAGGCTTTGAGCGTCTTCTTGCGCTGGGCCAGGTGGGCGTCCTCGTCGAAGTACTTCGCCGACTCCGGCCTGGTCAACAGGTAGTTGTACGCCAGCGCAATCACCCCGCCGGCGGCCGGCTCCAGCAGCGGACCGGTCTCCTTTAGGATCCGGCTCTCCGATACTCCGAACCCGGCAAAGTCCGCGAACGGGTGAAACTCGGCGGCGCCCGAGTGGTTCATCGGCCCCGTCGGCTCCTCCAGGTACGGCTCGACGAAGATGCACAGCTGCAGCATCATCAGATTCATCCAGGCGCCGCCGACTGCGGTCAGCGTGCTCTCGTCGCTCACCTCGGCGAGGGCCTCGAGGATCTTTCCCTCCACCCAGCCGACCAATGCGATCAGCATCTGAGGCGGCAGGGCCATGGCCAGCCCGGGAAAGGTCGCCCCGCCCCCGGGAAGATGCGACGCCTCACGCAGATAAGCCGACATCGCACCGTCATGTGGTCCCTGGCTCGTGACCGTCAGCCACTCCTTGATCTTGGCGACGTCGACCGGTTCGGGCACGGACCGCATGAGCTCCGAAATCTCCGGCCGTTCGGCCAGGTAGCCGGCAATGTCGCCGGCGAGTCCGTCCGCCAGGTAGGCGATGTCCTCACCGGTGTCCGCGACCGCCATGGCCTCGTACTCTCCGAAACCGGCGAAGTCGGCCAGCGGGTGGAAGTCGGCAGTAACGGTCGAGCCCACCGGCATAAGCAGCGGGCTCAGGTTCAGCGTGGTGCCTTCGAACTCTTCATCTTCTCGTCGCATTGCCATGCTCAAAGTCCCCTTTCAGGCCCCGGTGGGGCATCAACCACCAACGCGGCACCAACATCGCCGGCGGCGGGGCCGGCGGTCGCAAATGGAATCCGTGGTCGAGTGCATGTGGCCTCCTTTTTGGGCGAATGCCCGTTGTCCCCGAGGACCCCCCGTCCAGGCGGCGCCTGCGGGTTGTCCATGTTCACGAGATTAGGCAGCCGCGGTTACGCATCGGTAAGCGGCTTGTGACAACCGGGGAACGAGCCCGTAACGCATCCGTGAACGGCCGGACATCGGTTTGTTAAGACCGGTCTCCCTCGGGCGGGGGTTGGGTGGCGGCGGCAGCGGGTAACCGTTCGGTATGCCCGTCAAGATTGGTTACCACGCGTCCCACGAACAGTTTGCCCCCTCCCGCCTTTTGGCCCTGGCCCGCCGTGCGGCCGGTGCGGGGTTCCAGGCGGTGCAGTCCTCCGACCACATCGAACCGTGGGGAGCCGAACAAGGAGAGTCCGGGTTTGCCCTCGCCTGGCTGGGTGCCGCCATGCACGCCACCGACCTTCCCTTCACCCTGGTGAACGCCCCGGGGGATCGGTACCATCCGGCGATCATCGCCCAGGCGATTGCCACCCTGGAGGAGATGTTCCCCGGGCGGTTCTCGGTCGCCCTCGGCTCGGGCGAGGCGATGAACGAGCACATCACCGGCCGGCCCTGGCCCCCCAAGGCGGTTCGCAACGACCGGCTGGCGGAGTGTGTATCGGTCATCCGGCGCCTGCTTGCCGGCGAGCGGGTTACCCACGACGGCCTGGTCACCGTCCACGAGGCGAAGATCTGGTCGCTGCCGGCCAAGCCCCCTCCCCTGTACTGCGCCGCCCTGTCGGTGGAGACCGCAAGGTGGGCCGGCACCTGGGCCGACGGGCTGATCACCGTCAACCAACCCGAACCGCAGTTGCGAGCGATCGCCGAGGCTTTCGCCGACCAGGGCGGGGACAAGCCGCTGCTCCTGCAGGTCCACGTCTGCTGGGCGGAAGACACCGAGTCGGCGGAGAAGATGGCGCTGGAAAGCTGGCGGGGCAACATGCTGCCCGGCCCGCTGGCGCAGGACATCCGGCTGGCCGAACACTTCGATATGGCGGCCAAATTCATCCGGGCCGAAGACGTCGTCAAGACGGTCGACATCTCGTCCGACGCCGCCTGGCACGCCGACAACCTGGAGCGTTACGCCGAACTGGGCTTCTCCACCATCAACGTCCACCAGGTCGCCGGGAACCAGGAGGAGTTCATCGACTTTTTCGGTGACAAGGTGCTGCCCCGGATCGGAGGCGCCCGGTGAGCACCGGCATCCGGCTGGAGAGCGGTGACCTGTGGTGGAAGAACGCCGTGCTCTACGAGCTGGATGTCGAGACCTACATGGACAGCAACGCCGACGGCGTCGGGGACTTTCGCGGGCTGATCGAGCGACTGGACCACCTGCAGTCGCTCGGGGTCACCTGCCTTTGGATGATGCCGTTCTTTCCGACCCCGGGCGAAGACGACGGCTATGACGTCGCCGACTACTACGCCGTCGACCCGCGCTACGGAACGCTGGGCGACTTCGTGGCCTTCATCCACGCCGCCGACGAGCGGGGGATCAGGGTGATCATCGACCTGGTCGTCAACCACACCTCGGAGGAGCACCCGTGGTTCGTCGATTCGCGCTCCGCGAAGGACTCCAAGTACCGGGACTGGTACGTCTGGTCGGACGAGCCGGTCGAGGAGGCCGAGGCCATCATCTTCCCCGGTCTGCAGGACCGGAACTGGACCCAGGACTCCACTACCGGCCAGTACTACTTCCACCGGTTCCACAACTTCCAGCCCGACCTCAATCTCGCCAACCCGGCGGTGCGCGAGGAGATCATGCAGATCATGCGCTTCTGGCTGCAGCTGGGGGTTGCCGGCTTCCGGTTCGATGCGGCCCCGTTCATGATCGAAACCGTAGGGGTCAGCGGCAAGCCGAACGAGCCGCACCATGAGTGGCTCGAGGAATTCTGCCTGTTCGTGAAGCGCCGGCGGGGGGATGCGGTGCTGCTTGGAGAGGCGAACCTGCCGCCGCATGAGATAGCCCGGTTCTTCGGGAAAGGACACGAGCTTCACCTGCTGTTCAACTTCATGCAGAACGGCGCCCTGATGGCCAGCGTCGCCACTGGGTCCGCCAAGCCGCTTCACGACTACTTCGCAGAGTTGCCTGCAGTCCCCGAGCTGTGCGGCTGGGTGAACTTCGCCCGGCTTCACGACGAGCTGAACCTCGACACCCTGGACGAGAAGATGAAACAAAAGGTGTTCGAAGCCTTCGCCCCCGAAGAGGACATGCGCATCTACGGCCGGGGGATTCGCCGGCGACTGGCACCTATCTTCGAAGGAGACCGCAAGCGGCTGGAACTGCTGTACAGCCTTACCTTCTCAACCCCGGGCATGCCGATGCTCTACTACGGCGACGAGATTGGCATGGGCGACAACATGACCCTGGACGACCGCCTCCCCGCCCGCACGCCGATGCAGTGGACCGACTCCGAGACCGGCGGTTTCTCCAACGGAGAGTCGTTCAAGCTCGTCCGCCCCGTGGCCGGAGAGCCCTTCGGGCCCAAGCAGGTAAACGTGCGGCTCCAGCAGCATGACCCGGACTCGTTGCTGCACTGGATGCGCCGGCTGGTTCAGGTCCGCAGGCAGAGCACGGCGGTGGGCTACGGACCGGTCGAGGTGCTGGAAACCGGCTATGACGACGTCCTGGCGCACCGGTTCGTCTGGGAGACCAACCTGGTGCTGGTGGTGCACAACCTGTCGGACAAGTCCCGCAACCTCAATCTATGCAAACTCGCCGGCACCGATGCCGAGTACCTCCAGGTGCAGCTGGCCGACCCATCCAGCGGGCCCGGGGATGAGATCGCCGATAAGAACGTGAGGATTCCCGGCTACGGCTACCGCTGGATATCCGGCTTCACCCGCAAGACCGACGCCCCTTTGCCCTAACGAGCCTCCAGCCGGACCGCCAGGGCCTCGTGCCCGGCAGTTCGGGCCAGATCGGCGGCGGTGCGGCCGTCACCGGCGGCCATCCGGGGATCCGCATCGGCTCTCAGCAGCAGATCGACCAGCTTGGTGTTGCCCTGCTTGGCCGCGGCCTGAAGTGCGGTAAATCCCCCCTCCTGCTGGGCATTGACGTCGGCCCCCATGGCCAGCAGGATCTCCGCCATCATCGGGTCGGGGCCGGCCACCGCGCTGTGAATCGGCCGGACCCGGCTGGGGTTGCGGGCCTCCGCGTTGACGTCGGCGCCGGCCAGCACGAGCAGGTTCGCCGGAAGGCGGCGCCCGAAGAAGGCGGCGAAGTGCAGGGCGGTGAACCCGTCGGCGGAGAAGGATCCGATGGCTTCGGGGTTCTCCTTGAGGGCCATCTCCAACCGCCCGGGGTCACCGATGGCGGCGGCTTCGAAAACGTCCAACCACCCCTTGGCCTCGGCGACCACTGCGGCGATTTCGGTCTGACCCCGGTAAAGAGCCAGCATGAGGGCGGAGACCCCGTTCTCGTCCCTTTCCTCGGCAACCCGGCGATCCGACTCCACGAGCCCGGCCACCGTCGCCTCGTCGCCCTGCATGATTGCTTGGATCAACGCTCCCATGGCAAAACTCCTTGACCAGTTCCCGGCATTCCGCTTACAGACTCCGCGCCAGGTTCGCGAACTTGGTGTAGTGCGCCAGGAACGCCAGGTCTATCTTGCCGATCGGGCCGCTTCGGTGTTTGGCCACGATGACCTCGGCAATGCCCTTCTGTGGTGAGTCGGGGTTGTAGACCTCGTCCCGGTAAATGAACATCACGATGTCGGCGTCCTGCTCGATGCTTCCCGAGTCCCTGAGGTCGGCCAGCATCGGCCGTTTGTCCGTCCGGTGCTCGACGTTTCGGGAAAGCTGGGAAACCGCGATCACCGGCAGCTCGAGCTCGCGGGCCAGGATCTTGAGCGACCGGGAGATGTCCCCGATCTCCTGCACCCGGTTGTCGCCCCGGCTCCGCGTGGTGGGCTGCATGAGCTGCAGGTAGTCCACGATCACCAGGCCGAGGCCGTGCTTGGCCTTCAGGCGCCGGCACTTTGCCCGCATCTCCATGATCGACACGCTGGCGGTGTCGTCGATAAAGATGGGCGCCTCCGCCAGCCGGCCGAGTGCATGCGACAGCTTCGGCCAGTCGGAGTCCTGCAGCTGGCCCCTGCGCAGGCGGTTGGAGTCGACCCGGGCCTCGGCGCACATCAGGCGCTGGGTGAGCTCCATCTTGCTCATCTCCAGGCTGAATATGACTACCGGCGTGTTCTGCTCCACCGCTACGTGCTGGGCCATGGAAACCGCCAGGGCCGACTTGCCCATCGCCGGGCGGGCGGCAATGACGATCAGGTTGGAGGGCTGAAACCCTGCGGTGATGTTGTCCAGCTCGGTGAAGCCGGTGGGAAGACCGGTGATCGACGTGCCCTGCTCGTAGAGCTTCTCGACGATCTGCATGCCCTCGGTCAGCAGGTCCTTGAGCGGCTGGAAGTCCTGGACATCCCTTCTCTGCGAGACCTGGAAGATCATCGCCTCCGCCGAGTCGATGGCTTTCTCAACGTCCTCGGGGACCGAGTAGCCGAGCTCGGAGATCTCGTGGGCGGCGGTGATGAGCCGGCGCAAAAGCGCATTCTCCTCAACGATCCGGGCGTAGAACGCGGCGGAACTGGCGGTGGGCACGGTTTCGACCAGGGTGTAGACGTACGACTTGCCCCCGACCGACTCCAGCGACTCCCTGCGACGCAGCAGCTCGGTGAGGGTAACGAAGTCGATGGGGTCGCCCCGGCCGTACAGCTCCAGCATGGCGTTGAAGATCTCGACATGCGCAGGCTTGTAGAAGTCGTCCGCCTTGACGATCTCCAGCACGCTTGCGACGGCTTCCCGTGAGATCAGGCATGCGCCCAGCACCGACTCCTCGGCCTCCAGGTTGTACGGAGGCACGTGGCCGGGAAACTCAGGGCCCGCCCCGGTCCTGCTGGTTTGACCGCTTAGCCGTATCGCCATTAATTCCTACCGAACGTATGTTCGGTCATTATGGAGGATGTCCACCGGAATTCGGCGGATTTGGGATAAACCAATCCCCAGGAATCTACGGGCGTTGTCCACAGCTTACGGTCGGTAATCAACAGGATGCTCACAACCTTTCCTCGTCGTTGTCCACAACATGTAGCGCCTTATTGCTTAGTAGCGCAACATGTTGGGGTCCGACGCAGGATACACGGGCTCTTCCCGGCCCGGGAAGGGCGAACTTCGCAGTGCGCGAAACAACTTTTGTCCTTGACGCGCGGCGGTGGAACGTGCATTCGAGCCGGTGCGGGGACGAGGTTCGGGCGCGCCGAAAAGGCGCCCGCTGAGGCGGTTGTTGAAGGGTTGCGGCTTGGGGTTAGGCTTCGGCGTCGAAGGCGGGCGCTACTCCGTCCGCCTGGACGTCGATGTTTCCTTCGGCCACCACGTCGGCGTGCAGGTGCACCTTGTAGATGTGCGACCCGACCGTCTTGATGGGATCGGGAAGGATCACTTTGCGGCGATCGATCTCCTCGCCCAGCTGTGCGGTGAGCATCTCGGCGATGTCCGAGGTGGTCACCGACCCGAACAGCTGGCCCTCGGCCCCGGCGGTCGCCTTGGTGACCAGGCGAACTCCGCCGATCCGGCCGGCGAGCGCCGTCCACTGTGCGCGGTCCTTGGCTTCTTGCGCCGCCCTGGCCTTTTGCATGGTCTCAGCCTGCTTCAAAGCCCCCTTGGAGGCTTTGAAGGCCCGGCTCTGAGGCAGCAGGAAGTTGCGTGCGTAACCGTCCTTGACCTCGACTACGTCGCCCTTGTGTCCCAGATTGCTCATATCCTGGGTGAGGATGACCTTCATCGGACCACGTACGGCAGCAGAGCCACCTCTCGGGCATTCTTGATAGCCGAGGCCACCTCATGCTGGTGCCGGACACAGGTCCCCGTCACCCGGCGGGCACGAATCTTGCCCCGGTCGGAAACGAACTTACGAATTGTTGCGACATCCTTGAAGTCGATGTAGGTGATCTTCTCCTTGCAGAAGTAGCAAACCTTCTTCCGCTGCGGCCTACCGCCCTTCTTGTCGCCTTTAGCTCCCTTGGAATCGGAGTTTGAGCTCCGGGAGTCTCTACGCCCCAGTTGGTACCTCCTCGTCAATGTTGCCCGGGGCACCCTGCGACTGCTGCCAGTCGCCGGGGCCTCCACGGGTGGTCTTCGTTATGGATGCTGTGGCCCACCGCAGGGAGGGACCGATCTCGTCCGCCACGATGTAGATCTTCGAACGCTTCTCGCCGCCGTCGTTCTCCCAACGATCCTGCTGAAGACGGCCGGTCACGATCACCCTGCTCCCCACCGACAGGGACTCGGCCACGTTCTCGCCGAGCTCCCGCCATGCGGTTACATCAAAAAAGTCTGTCTGCTCAACCTTGTCGCCGTTTCGGTTGTTGTAGGAGCGGTTTACCGCCATCCCGAACTTGACGACTGCTGCACCCGAGGGCGTGTACCTGAGTTCCGGCTCTCTGGTCAGATTGCCGACCACCGTCACGTTGTTCGACACCGCACACCTCCTGAAGGGGAATCCCTTCGGTCTAGGGGATCCGGACGATCTTGTGCCGGATGTACTCCTCCCCGATTCTCATGGTGCGGTCGAGGTCAGCGATGAGGTCTGCTTCGGCCTGGAATGAGGCTACGAAGTAGTGACCTTCCTTGAGATGGTTGATCTCGTAGGCCAGGCGACGCCGGCCCCACTGATCGATTTTGGCCATCTCACCTCGGGTCTGTATGACCTTGGTTAGCTTATCGACCGCCTGCTGAATATCGGCTTCTTCCAGCCTCGGGTCGACGATGACCACAGCCTCGTAGTTGCGCATATTGGATTACTCCTTCGGACATCCGGCGAACCGGAAGGCTCCCTTCGGCGCTAATCCGGCAACACAGGCCGGCGCATCGGGAGCAGGGGTTACTACAAGTGTCTGTTGGAAATCGTAGCAGTGCCTGGTTGAAGCGTCCATCGCAAGCAACTATAGGCAGGGGGTATGACAACGTCGCTACCCGAATGCCCAGGCCGGGAAGAAATCTCAAACGATTTCTGCGGAACCTCTAAACCGCGCTCCCCGGCGCTTCCGGCAGCAGCCTCACGGCACGGGTCGCCCGCCAGTAGAGCACGCACAACACCGCTGCCCGCGCCACCACCACCACCTCGAGCAGGGCCCTCCAGCCCGGATCGGGATCGTCAAAGACGGTGAACCATCCGAAGCCGGCGACCAGGACGGCGAACTCGGAGACGAAGTAGATCACAACCCACCGGACCCGGATGTCCAGCATCACCAGCATCGGCACCGCCCACAGGGCGTACTGCGGTGAGTACACCTTGGAGGTGATGAGAAAGGCCGCGACGATCGCCAGGCCCACCCCTACCACCGGGTACCCCTGCGGTTCGTTGCGGCGCTTCCAGCCGTGGAGCAGGGCGTAGGCGGTGGCGAGGGCGAACAGAACAAAGCTGGTAATGCTCACAAATCCGCGGTACGAACCGCCCCACCAGGGGTTGAGGAACAGCCCGTCGGCACGGTCTCCCAACCAGAACCAGATGGTCCAGATATCGGGGCTGCGTTCGGCGTGGAAAAGCCAGACGCCCAGCCATCCGTTGGCCTGCGGGTCCCGCAGGTCAACCCCGGGAAAGGCCCCTGGTGAGACCTGCGGCGGCCCGTTGGCGATCAGGATCCAGGGCACGTTAAGCGCGGCATACACCGCCAGAAATCCGGCAATCATCCGCACGGACCCCAGCCGGTCCTTCCGGGCCCACCGGGCCAGGACCATCCCCGGCGCCAGGAAGGCCGGGTACAGCTTGGCGCTGGCACCCACCGCCAGGGCGCCGCCGGCCAGTCCCAGGCGGTCCCGCTCGAACGCGGCCAGGCCCCAGGCCGCACCGAACACGGCGAGGATGTCCCAGTTGTGGAACGTGTACAGGATCGTGGGGGCTCCCACCGCCCACAGCGCCAGCCGGGAAGCGCTCACCCGCGGCCTCAGCAGGAGGGTCACCCCAACCGAGAACGGAGCAAGCATCACCGACGACACCACCAGATAGCTACTGTCGTTGTTCTGCGGCGCCAGGCCGATGGCGACCAGCCCCCGCAGCACCCTGCCCGCCAGGTCCATGAACATACCGGTCAGAACCGGGTACTCGAAGGCGGTATCCCGGTACGGAAGCAGGCCGTCCTGGATGCCGCGTACCCCGAACAACGCCTGGATCTCGTTGTAGCACAGGTGGGTGTACTGGTAGCCGTCGCCCCAGCCGTTGGCGACACACTGGAACTTGAGAGCAAACGCGGCCACTATTCCCGCCGCGGCCATGCCCAGGGCCAGTCCGCGCGATGCCGGCCGCCGGTGCGCCCGGCTCATCCGCCGTCGCCCGGGTTGCCGCCCGGCTCCAGCTCATAGATCGTCATGGGGCCCCGCTCCGACCGCTCCAGCGGCAACCCGTCGACGGGCCGGTCATCCGCGCCGGCCCACGGGGTCCCGCCGGTACGGTCGTTGTGGACGACGACCGTACGCACTCCCAGGTCGCTCAAGCGCTGAACCGTAGCCTCGTCGGGAAAGCCCGCCAGCTCCTGCCGCAGGGAAAGCTGCAGCTCAGGGGTGAAGCCGGAGTAGCCGTTGACGATCTCGGGGAACCCGTCGATGGACCAGAACAGGTACCGGACATCGTCGAAGTCTTCGGAGGGCAGATGCATTTGAGGCTCCGAGTCAGGAAGCCGGCGCAGCTCAGGCCGAACCAGCTCGCCGGCCGGCGAGCCGAATCCCTCCACCAGCAGGGCGACGGTCAGCAGGGCCGGGACCACCAGCGCCGCGATCCGCCCGCCGGTTCCGGCCGCCCTGCGAACGGCCGCCGACGTCAGCCGGTGGGCTCCGGCGCCGGCAAGCAAGGCCAGAGCGAGGGAGGTGACGGTGAACAGGCGGCCGGGGGTGCGGACCGACGCCCACCCGGGCAGCTTGTGCAGCAACCCATAGGTGAGACTTCCACCCAAAAACGAGTAACCCATGGCCAGAACCGCCGAACCAACGACTGCTGCCGCCAGACCGAGCCGCCAGCGACGGGAGAGGGTGGAGGCCCCCAGGCCTGCCAGGGCAAGCGCCACAATCGTCAGCCCCGGAAACAGCGCCATCTCGGGGGCCCATGCCATCCTCTCCCGCCGGGCGCCGGTCGCATCGCCCCAGATCAGGTTTTCGGGCGGGGCGGTCAGAAAACTTGCCGCCGGAGGAGAGTAGAACCTCACGGTGTCAACGCTCCGTCTTACCTGAGGATGTTCCTCGACCACCTTCAGGTACGGAAACGCCTGCAACCCGGACCAGGCCACCAGGATCAGCGCCCCGGCTGCGGTCGCGGCCACGACCCTGCGAGGCACCTCCGGACGTTTCCGCCACCAGTAGACGCCCCACAGCGCCCCGAGCAGCGCAAGCAGGTAGGCGACCTGGAGTCCCAGGGTGAACCCCAGACTCACCTGCCAGGTCGCCGCCAGGAAGCCGGACAGGACCAGTCCGGGCCGCCGTCTGCGATATCCACGCAGCAGCAGGAACAGGCTGAGCGCCAACGGTGCGCTCGCCAGCACGTGCAGATGGTTGTGGTGGGCCAGCCGCCAGGGCGCGAACGCAAATGCCGCGCCGGCAACCACCGCCGCAGGCCAGCCGGCCCCCAGCTCCCGGGCCAGCAGCGCCGCCGCGACGAAGGCCGAGGCATAGGTGAACAGGAACAGCAGGTTGTAGCGGATGAGCGCGGCTTCGGTTCCCGCCCCGATGAAGCCGGCCGGGGTGAAGCCCAGCAGGGCGTCGGAGAAGGCCACCGTGTTCTCGAAGGGCCAGTAGATGTTCGAGTCGAACAGGTCGAGGGGCTGGTGAAGCAGGGCGTATCCGTTCCACGCAACCTGCCAGGCCTGGAACATGCGGTCGGCGGAATCTCCGGGAAGCCGGTCGAGGTTGGCGGCCAGCAAGGGATTCATTGCCACCGCCAGGGCGCAACCGGCAAGCACCAGCAGCGCAACCGGCCGCCGGCCGACCGGAGGGCTCAGCTCCACCTGACGGCCGGCTGAGGCCTCGGCCGCCGCTGAGTTGGGGCCTCGGGAAATCGGGGGCTCCTAGAGGAAGGCGGTCCGGAAGCCGGCCAGCAACAGCCGGGCGGTGACCACGCCGGCCACGAAGAAGCCGAACCACGCCACCGGCGGGAGCAGCTTGGGAAGCAGCAGCTCCGACTTGGAGTAATGGCCCTCGCTCGGGGGCTCCAGACTCAGGCCCTGCGGGTTGCCGACGAAGGAGAAGGTCACCATCGCCGCCATTCCTGCCCCATAAATCAGCCAGATCGCGTTGATCAGCTCCACCGGGATTCCGGCCTCGCCCACCTCTCCCGGCCCGGTCACGAACCGGGAAACGAGCGCGGCAATGTAGGCGACTCCCACCATCATTGCCGCCGACGACAGGTAGGGAACGTCCTCGGCAGCCGGCTTGACGGTGTTCAGCCGGGTCGACATGGCGGCCCAGGCCCCGGGAAAGATCAGAGCGGCCAGGGCCATCAGCTGGCCGCCGGGAAGGGTGAGCAGGGTCAGCAGCGACAAGGGAAGGATGGCAACCATCCAGGTCGAGACCACCCGCTCCCCCATCACCAGGCCGGTCCCCGCCAGCCCCAGCACGATCACCCCCGCCAGATCACCTCCCAGGCCGGCGGCCACGGCCAGGACGCCTCCGGCCAGCGAAAGCGCCGACAGGTTGGAGTGCGAGGTGTAGGCAGCCGCGCCCCACAAAAGGATGCCGCCGACCACCAGGACCGCGGCCGAAGCGCCCTGTCCACCCACCCAGTAGGCCAGCATTGCCCCCTGCCACCACGGCACGGATACCAGTCCCCCCTCCTTGGGGTCGTCGACGTCGGCGGCGGCGCCCAGCCGCAGGATCGCGGCGCCGGCGGCCAGACCGGCACCCGAACCCCACCCTCCTACCTCCGGCAGGGTCCAAAGTGCAGTCTTGGATTGGTAGATGGAAAAGGCGATGGCCAGCGCAATGTCGGAGAGAGCCATAAGCAGAAAGGGCGTCGGAGCCAGCCGGTGGCGGGCGACGGCAACGCCCAGAACAATGGTGGGAACCAGAAACAGGATCAAAAAGATCACCGACGGCTCCCGGCCGATCGCCAGCGCCCAGAACAGTACTGCCGGTCCCCAGAACGGCGCATAACGCCTGAGATTCGCCCAGGAGAGGGCGCCGAATGTGATGGCGGCCGCCACCGGGAACAGGAACATCATCGGGCAAAACCCCCGAAATCAGCGAACAAAGGCCGCCACCAGCATCGCCGTCATCGCCATCATTCCGGACCCGGCGGCGAACGCCCACTGGGCGGAGTGCCCGACGAATCTGCGGCAGTAGGAAACCGCCCCGACCGCCAGCATCGTCACGAAGTAGGAGAGGGCGGCGGTTCCCACGGTCTTGCCGTCTATCGGTCCGGCTACCAGAGCACCCAACGACGGTCCCCAGACCACGGCGGCGACCGCGGTGGCCGCCAGGGCGCTCTCGCCCCAGCGGGCGAAGGTGTCGAGAGCGTCGTTGGCCTCACTCACCGGCCGGGCCAGCTTCAGCTGCCCCTCCGACCATCCGCAGGCTGCCGCCAGCCCGGCGATCAGCGCCACCCACATCGCCGCCGAACCGGCAGGCCCGATGGCCAACGGCGCCGGGCCAAGCGCCGTCTGGGCGGCGAGGGCATCGATGAGGTTCATGCTATTCACGTGCAGCGGCAGGGCCAGGATGGCCCAGGTCAGGGCCAGAAACCAGCCGTGAGCGGGGGTCCAGCCCCCCAGGCCGGTCTCGTGCGCGTTGGAGAGGTAGGCCCGGGCCACCATGCAGGCCACCAGCGAACCGATGAGGACCATTATGTTGGCGGGGATAAGCCCCAGGGCGGCAGGGATGCCGACGAATATGCCGAACGGGATAAGGGCAAAAATTCCCCGGCCCTGCGGGGTGTCGAACGATGCCCGATTCCGGGCGTGCATCAACAACTGCTCCCGGTTGGGCCATTCCGGCGATAGGAAGGCAGAGACCAGCAAGAGCAGGAACGTTGCGATGGGAGCGAGTAAGAATCCGATGGGCGGTACTTTAGTGCACTCGGGCGGCGTCTCTCTACTTGGCTTGGTCGGGCGGTTTAATCCCGGGATGTTGCCTTTCGGGGAGTCCGGCGCCGGGGCTTGGGCTGGAACCGCTTGCCCATCAGGTAGCAGGCAGCCAGGTGGTTCCACTGACAGTCGACGCACACCTCCACCGCATAGCAGCGGAACTCGTCGTACTTGTCGTTGAGCTCCAGTTCCCAATCCTTCGGGTAGACGGCCCGCCCGGAGAGGTGTCCCAGCGCCTGCCCGTAGACAAAGCGCACCTGTTTCAAGGTGCCGGAGGCGCAGACGGGACAGGGCCGCTCGATGTCCAGGCCGATGTTGCGGGCCACCCGGATCAGCTCGGGGTGGGCGTCGCAAACGTCCATCCGGTCGAGCGATCCCCGGCGGAGTCCCTCGAGGACGGACCGCTTGGCAATTGTGTAGTCGACGAAGCCCTGCATGGTCCAGCAATTGTACGCGAGCCGCGTGACAAATCTGCATGGCGACCGGGTCCCCGGCCTGTTGACACGCCTGCGACATAGCGGTTAGATATATCGGACCGATATATCGAGGAGATACATCCATGATTGAGATGGCAATTCTCGGCCTGCTGAAGGACCGAGCGATGCACGGGTACGAGCTCAAGAAGGAGCTGACCGCCCAACTCGGTCAATTTTGGCAGGCTTCCTATGGGAGCCTCTATCCCTCGGTGCGCCGCCTGGAGAAGAACGGGATGGTCGAGCGTTACTACCCCAAGGAGGAAGTGACCCGCCGCAAGAACATCTACCGGATCACTCAGCAGGGCGAAGAGCTGTTCACCAGCCGCCTGTGCGAACGCACCCCCGTGGTCGACGACGCCCGCTTCGGCGTCAGGTTCGCCTTCTTTCGTTACATGGACTGCAACGACCGCGTCGATCTTCTGGAGCGCCGCCGGGCGTACCTGACCGAAACCGTTGCCGACCTGAAGGAGAAGCTGCGGTCCTACAAAGAAAAGATTGACGACTACACCTACCGCCTCATGGAGCACCGGGTGGACACCACCCGGGCCGACATCGAGTGGATCGATCGCTTGATCGCTGAGGAAAAGCTCAACATCACAAACCTGAAGGGCAAAACCGCCAACTAATCGATGTGCTTTTTTAAGGAGCTATACAGATGACAAGCAAGATCCGTGTGGGGATTGTCGGGGCCGGCAACTGCGCCTCCGCTTTGGTCCAGGGCATCGAGTTCTACCGCGGAGCAACCGCCGCCGACGAACTCCCCGGACTCATGCACCTGAATATCGGCCCGTACCACGTGTCCGACGTCGAGTTCTCCTGCGCCTTCGACGTGGATGCCCTGAAGGTTGGGGCCGACCTTTCCAAAGCCCTCTTCACCGAGCCGAACAACACCATCAGATTTGCCGACGTCCCGGAACTGGACGTCACGGTCTCCCGGGGCCCCACCCTGGACGGGCTCGGCCACTACTACAGCCAGAAGATCACCGAATCCCCGGAGGAGCCGGTCGACGTGGTCAGGGTGCTGAAGGATTCCGGCACCCAGGTGCTGGTCAACTACCTGCCGGTCGGAAGCGAGCAGGCCGCCCGCTTCTACGCCGAAGCGGCGCTGGAGGCCGGCGTGGGTTTCGTCAACTGCATGCCGGTCTTCCTGGCGTCGGACCCGGCGTGGGCGCAGCGCTTTGCCGCTGCCGGCGTGCCGATCATCGGTGACGACATCAAAAGCCAGTTGGGAGCCACCATCATCCACCGCGTCCTCGCCCGCCTTTTCGAGGACCGCGGCGTAAAGCTCGACCACACCTACCAGCTCAACTTTGGCGGGAACATGGACTTCATGAACATGCTGGAGCGCGAGCGCCTGGTATCGAAGAAGAAGTCCAAGACCCAGTCGGTGCAGTCCCAGCTTGCCCGGGAACTACAGCCGGAGGATGTCCACATCGGGCCCTCCGACCACGTTCCGTGGCTGAACGACCGCAAGTGGGCGCACATCCGCCTCGAGGGCCGCGAGTTCGGCGACGTGCCGATCTCCGTCGACCTGAAGCTTGAGGTCTGGGACTCACCCAACTCGGCCGGCATTGTTATCGACGCCGTCCGGTGCCTGAGGCTGGCCCAGGACGCCGGCATCGGCGGTCCCCTGCTCGGCCCGAGCAGTTACTTCATGAAGTCCCCTCCGGAGCAGTATTCGGACGACGTCGCCCGGCAACGGGTGGAGGAGTTCATCGACTCCACCGTCGCCGAAATCCCGGCAGCCGGTTAGGACCTACGCCGGCTTGCGGGCCAGGAGCAGCAGCTCCGGGTGCTCGCGGGTTGGAATGTCCGCCCCGAAAGCCCCCGGGGCGATGCCGTTGACAATCTCCGGATCCAGGCCGGCGCCGTTGGCAATCCACTCGAGCTCGCGCGGCGTGTAGCACGAGCTCCACATCTGCAGGTCCCTGGTGCTGCCGTCCTCTCCGGGTACGTCCTTCATGGTGCGGGCAAACAGTGAGGTCACCGGGTCGAACTCGGCCGGGTTCTCCAACTGCGACAGGACATAGAAGGTGTTGGGCGACGCCACCGCGGCGTGACCGCCGGGCTTGAGCGACGCAGTCATCCCCCGCAGGATCTTGAGATCGTCCAGTCCCAGGCCGAAGGCCCCCTCGCAGATGCTGATTGCCACATCGAACTCGTCCTCGAAGGGCAGAGCCAGGGCATCCATCTCAAAAAAGGAAACCGGAGTTCCCGCCTCCGACGCCCGCTCCCTGGCGATGGCCAAAAACCTGGAGGAGATATCGATCCCCACGACCTGGACCCCTCTTTTCGCGAACTCCACCGCGTGGCGCCCGGGGCCGGTGCCGACGTCCAAAAGCCGGGCGCCGGGCTTGAGGCTCAGCGCGTTGTAGAGGAAGTCGACCTCCTGCTCGGTCCCCTGGGTGAACTCGAACCCCAGATAGGCCGAGCCCAGGTGGTCGGCAACCGCGTTGTACCACCCGGCCTCGGGTGGTTTGGGCCCGCTCACTCCTTTTGCCTCTCGGCGTACCAGGCGTCCAGCCGGGAGTACGCCTCCTGCTTGGTGATCTCGCCCTCGTCCAGCCGCACCTCCATCAAAAAGTCCAGCGCCTCTCCTACGATCCGGCCCGGCTTGAGGTTCAGGTGCTTCATTACCTCGTTCCCGTCCAGCGCCGGCCGCAGTTGCTTTAGCTCCTCCCGGGAGCTCAGGTCGGAAATCCACTCCTCCAGGTCGTCCATTCGCTTGTCGAGCTGGGCGGCCTTTCGGGGGTTGCGTGTAGTGCAGTCGGAGCGCACCAGGGCGTTCAGGGTTCCCAGCAGGGGTCCGGCATCGCGGACGTAGCGGCGCACCGCCCGATCGGTCCAGCCCAGCCGGAAGGTGTGGAACCGCAGGTGCAGGTAGACCAGAGTTTTGACCTCCTCGATCATCCGGGTCGGGAACCGCAGTTCACGCATTCGCGCCTCCGTCATCTGCGCCCCCACCACCTCGTGGTGGTAGAAGGTCACGCCCCTGGGGGTGATCTCCCGCGTCCTCGGCTTGCCGATGTCGTGCAGAAGCGCCGCCAGGCGCAGCACCAGATCGGGACCGTCCTTTTCGCCGGAGATCGCGTTGTCCAGCACCGCCAGGGTGTGGTGGAAGACATCCTTGTGCCGGTGGATGGGATCCTGCTCCAGCTTCAACCCCGGCAGCTCGGGCAGGAACTCGCCGGCCAGCCCGGCGTCGGTGGCCATCTCCAGCGCCCGGCTCACGGCCGGCCCCAGCATCAGCTTGCAGAACTCGTCCCGGATACGTTCCCTGGAGACGATCGCGAGGCGGTCGTGCATCTGACGGACCGCCTCCAGAACTTCCGCATCGATGTCGAAGCCCAGGGTCGAGGCGAACCGGAAGGCGCGCAGCATCCGCAGGGGGTCGTCGGAGAACGAGATGCTCGGCGCCAGCGGGGTCTTCAGCCGCCGGGCGACCAGATCGGAGATCCCCCCGAAGGGGTCGACCAGCTCCACGTCCGGAAGAGCGATCGCCATGGTGTTGACCGTGAAGTCCCGCCGGGAAAGATCGGTCTGCAGGCTGTCGCCGAACTCCACCCTGGGGTTGCGGGACCCCGGTTCGTAGACCTCGCTGCGGAAGGTAGTGACCTCAACCCGGGTGCCCGCCTTCTCCACCCCGATGGTTCCGAATTCCATTCCCGAGGTCCAGGGAGCGGACCCGCCCCAGCGCTTCAACAGGCGCAGGGTTTCGGGCGGGCGGGCGTCGGTGGCAAAATCCAGGTCCCCGTCGTCCGGGCGGTCCAAAAGCCGGTCGCGGACCCACCCGCCCACCAGCCACAGCCCGTAGCCGGCATCTCGAAAACGCCCGGCCAGCTCAAGGGCAAGGGGGGGAACGGCGTCGGCTGATAGGTCTCGCATACCCGGCAAGAATAGGGGCTGGCGCCTGGAAGGTCCGGCGTGGCGCCGGGGCCTGCCTTCGATCGAGCGATTATGCCCGCCTCTGGGTATCGGGAATACTGTTCTAAGGATGAAAAGCGCCCGCACGTTGTCCGCCGCACTCGCAGCCGTCCTGATTCTGGCCGTCTTCGGGGCACCTTCGGCGTCGGCGCAAAGCCCATCCCCGAGCCCCACCGCCGGCCGGCAGGCCGAGCTCGAGGTCGAGCTTGTCGACTTCCCCGTGTCCGTGGGACCTGCCGACTCTTTGACGGTCGGGCTGGAGGTCACCAACTCGGGGGGCACTGCTGCCGGTGAGCTCGAGGTGGCTCTGACGATCTACCAGGGAGTGACCAGCCGTTCCCGGCTGGAGCAGACCTACCAGAACCGCCCCGGCACCACGCTTGCAGTCGACACGATCCCGGTGGAGGGAACGATCGCGCCCGGCCGAACCCGGCGAATCGAGATTGCCAAGCCGCTGAGTGAGCTGGCCAAGTTCCGCGAATCAACCCAGGACCGCGCGTACCCGGTTCGGGTCGTCGTCCGCTCCGGGAGGATTACGTCGAACGCGATCAATACCCACATGGTGTTCTTCCACGAACCTCCCGAAAGACCCCTCGGGATCAGCCTGATAGTGCCCCTGCACTCGCCGTCGATCTACACCGACGGCGGACGCCCCGACCTGGTCACCAGCAACTCGCTGGAGCGCTCCATCAGCGGCGGAAGGCTCAGCCGAATTCTGGATGCATTGGAGGGCCACCCGGAGATGCCGGTCACCCTGGCTCCCAGCGGGCTGCTGCTCAGCATGCTGCAGGACATGGCGGACGGATATCAGCGGGCTACCTCGGAGGGCCCGGTGGAGGTCCCGGCCGAGGACCCCCGAGCCCAGAACGCGTTTGCCACGCTGGCCCGTCTGCAGAGCCTGGCGGGCCGCCCGGCAACCCGCGTCATCACCACCACCTACTCGCCCGCCTCGCTCCCGGCCTTCAACCGCTTCGGGCTGCCCGAGCTGGCCGCCACCCAGCTCTCCGAGGGCCGCAACGTCCTGCTGGCAGAGCCGATCGGACTTCTGCGCTCGGAGCCGCTCGACAACTGGCTCCTCCCGACCTTCGGCGACCTGGACCAGCCGACGCTCACCCAGCTGCACCGCACCAACTTCAACCGGTTGATCATCTCCTCGCGCTCGATCACTCCGTCCGACGACCCGTTCACCCGGGCCCTGCCGGTCCAGCTCGAAGGGGGACCCGGTTCGGCCACCGAAGGCCTGACCGGGGTGGAGACCGAAGCCCTGGTGGCCGATGCGGGACTGGGGAACGAGATCAGGCGCACCGGCGAGCTGGCGACGATCGAGGCTCGTCAGCGCTTCGTCGCCGAGACCGCCACCATCCACCTGGAAACCCCCGGCCTGTTCAGGGCCGTGGTCGCGGTGGCCCCCGCCGGCTGGGAGGCCGAGGGCGACTCTGCCTCGCAGCTGATGGACGTACTGACCGCCGGTTCCTGGCTGCGCCCCACGACCCCGGACGCGATCACCTCCGACCTCGAGCCCCCCGAAACCGAGCAGGTAAGGCTCGCCACCTCGGAAGACGTGCTGGAGAACGGTCCGGAACTGCCTCCCCAGTCCTACTTCGCCGCGTTGTCCACCGCACGCCGGGCAATCTCCCGCTACTCTGCCCTCTCGCCGCCCTCGGCACGGATCGGCTCGCTCTCGCGCCGGTTGCTCATTGCAGAAAGCACAGACTGGTGGACCAGCCGGGCGGCGCTGGAACGGGCAATCTCGTTCGCCGAGGCAATCCCGGCCTCCATCAACAGCGAGCTGAGCAAGCTGCACGCGCCGGACCCCCAGACCATCACCCTGACCTCCAGAACCGGCGTCATCCCGCTATCGGTCGGATCGGGGTTGGGCTACCCGGTAGACGTGGTGCTGCAGGTCCACTCGGACAAGCTGCGCTTTCCGGACGGCGACCGGATCACCATCTCCAAGCTTCAGCCCCCGAATCAGACGATCCAGGTCCGGGCCATCACCCAGTCGTCGGGGACCTTCCCTCTCGACGTGAGTCTGTTCACCCCAGATGGGACCCTGATCTCGGAGAGCCAGCTAACCATCCGCTCCACTGCCTACAACGTTGTAGCCCTGTGGATCACGGCCGCTGCGGGCCTGTTCATCATCGGATGGTGGCTCGTCGGCTGGCTGCGGCGCTTCCGCGCACGGGGCACAGCAGCGAAAGAGCAACCCGATACGGCGGATGAAGAGCCGGCGGAGGACCTGCCGGTAGAAGACGCCCTCAGCCCGGACGAGGAAGCCACCCCTGAGCCGGTCGCAGTAGCGACCGACCGGGACGATCCCGGCTCTGCGTCCACTCCGGAACCCGGTTGACCGAAGAGCAAAGCGCCGAAGCCACCGGCCGGGGGGCCGCAATCGCCACCGCCGGCACCGCGATCAGCAGGGCGACCGGTCTGCTTCGGCTAGGAGCCACCACCTACGCGCTCGGGGTCACAGAAAGCCGCCTCGCCGACACCTACAACCTGGCGAACACCACCCCGAACATGATCCTGGAGTTGATCATCGGAGGAGTTCTGTCCTCGGTGCTGCTTCGCACCTACATCGAGGTGAAGGCGAGGGAGGGGCAGGAGGAAGCCTGGAGGTTCATCAGCCGGGTGACCAGGGTTACGATGTTGCTGCTCGCCGGCATCGGATTGCTCGTCATCGTGGCGGCTCCTGCGATCTTCAGCCTCTACACCATCGGAGTCCAGGGCGAAGGCCGGGCGGCCCAGCAGGCGCTGGGAACCTTCCTTCTGCAGCTATTTGTCCCGCAGATCCTATTCTACGGACTCTCCTACATTTCCACCGGTGTCCTTAACGCGCACCGGCGGTTCGGGATACCGATGTTCGTGCCGGCGTTGAACAACCTCGCGGTCACGGGCAGCCTGCTGTGGTTCGCAAACTCCATCCCGGAGACCCTGCGAACTCCGCAGATGGTGCCTACAAAGGGGATTTTGATCCTCGGGCTGGGCACCACCGCCGGGGTCGCCCTGCAGGGGATCCTTCCCTTCTTCTTTCTGCGGCGGATGGGCCTGCGGCTGGGCGGGCGGGACGGGCTGAAGGACCCCCGGTTCGGGCGCCTGCTCAAGATGTCGAGCTTCATGGTCGGTTACGTGGCCACCAACATGTTGAGCTTGTGGGTGGCTCTCATACTCGCCGGCCGGGTGACCGGCGGCGTGGCCTCCTACCAGTACGCCTACGTCTTCTTCCAGCTCCCGCACGGTCTCTTGGCCGTATCAATCGCCACCGCGATCTTCCCGGCAATGACCGAGAAGGCGGTGGCCGGCAACCACTCCGACTTCGCAAAAGAGCTGAACCGGGGCCTGCGGGGCGTCGCCTATTTCGTGCTTCCTGCAGTGGCCGGATACGTTGCGATCGCCCCCCAGATAGTGGCGCTGCTCCTGGAGCACGGGGTCACAACGGAGGCGTCCACCGACCTGGTTTCGACGGTCCTGCGGGTCTGGGCTCCGGGAATCTTCTTCTTTTCCACCTTTTACGTGCTGCTGAGGGGCTTCTACGCGCTGGGCGACACCAGGACTCCGATGTTCATCAACCTGGTGGGCCTGGTGGTCAACGTCGGGTTCAACCTGACGGTGGTTGCACTGGTCGACGATCCCTCGCTGCAGATCGCCGGCCTGGCCGCCGGGCACGGTACCTCCTACGTGGTGGCCTCGGCGCTCGCGCTGAGGGCGATCTCGGGCAAGATCGGAACGAGTCCGGCCGGGGGCTACTTCCCGGCGCTCGCCAGGATGACGGGCGCCTCGGTGGCAACCGGAATCGGCGCCTGGCTGGCCGCCAGGGGGGCTGCGCAGGTGGTCGGCGACTCCTCGATAACCGGCCTGCTCCTGCAGGTGATGGCCGCGACCACCGTTGGAGTTTTGCTCTACGCTGGACTGAGCAAGGCTTTGGGTCTGGAGGAGATGCGGTGGATCTCGACAATCGTCAAGCGGCGCCGCTGAACCCATCCTCCGGCGGCACCGGTGAGGTCAAGCTCGCCGGCCGCTACCTGCTTACTTCCAGGATCGCTCCGGGCCGCCTCGCCGACTTCTGGCGTTGTGAGGATGAGGTCCTCGGCCGCCCGGTGGCGGCCAAGATACTGCGGCAGCAGCTGGTCAGCGACTCCGTCATCAAGCGCCTGTTTCGCAAAGAGGCCGTGGCGGCGGCCCGCCTCACCCACTCCAACATCGTTTCGGTCTTCGACACCGGCGAACACGACGGCGCTCCCTTCATCGTCATGGAGTACCTGGGAGGGGGCAGCCTGCGCGACCGGTTGGCCAAGGGACCTTTAGACCCCGAGGAGGTGGCCGGGCTGGGCGCCGATGCCTGCGCCGCTCTCGGCCACGCCCACAAGCTCGGCATCGTCCACGGAAACATACGTCCGGAAAACGTGCTGTTCACTGAGGGCGGCCATCTCAAGGTCTCCGACTTTGCGATCGCCAAGGCCGCCCTGGCCAATCCCCGCTTGACCGATCCCGACGGCACCTTCAGCTCCAGCGCCTACGCCGCCCCCGAGCTGGCGAGCGGATCGGGGCCCGATGCCCGCTCCGACCTGTATGCACTGGCGGTCATCCTGTATGAGTGCCTGGTGGGAGTGACGCCGCCCGCGGCGGCCCGGGCTGCCGCCGCCTCCGGTCCCCCCTCCGAGGACAAACCACGGACCCCGAGCCCCAAGGACCTTCGGCCCGAGGTGTCCGACGATCTGGATATGGCCATCATCGGGGCTTTGCAGCGGAATCCGGATGCTCGATTCCAAAGCGCGCGGGCCCTGGAGAAGGCTCTGAGACCGCTGGCCGGCGGGCGTCCGGCTTCGCCGGCTCCCGCAGTTCCGGTTGCTCCACGGGTAAGGCCCAACCGCCCGGAATCCCCGGCCGGACAGCAGACCCGGCTAACCGGGTCGGCATCGCCCCCGCCCCCGCCGCCGCCCGCGGCCCCCTATTCCCCGGCCGGCCCCGCTTCCCGGCCGAGCCCGCCCGGGCCGGAGATGGCCGAGGTCCCAAGAGCTCCGGCCCATTCGGCCAGGGGCGAGTCGTTCCTTCGAACCGAAGGCCGCTGGCTGCTGCCGACGATCCTGGTGATCGCCGCAGCGGCAGCGATCGTGTTCTCCATTCCCTCGCTTCGCACCGGCATAGGCAACGTGGTCTCGCCGGAGCAGGAGGATTCCCAGGCCGAACCGGTAGAGATCTCACGGGCTGCCGCCTACGACCCGCCTCCGGGGGACGGAGAGGAGACCACCCGCCGCCTGCCGCAGGCGGTCGACGGTGACCCCGATACCTCCTGGGCGACCTCGTCCTACAGCCGGGCGGACCTGGGGGGACTCAAGGACGGCGTCGGGATCTACGTCGACCTGGGTTCCGCCCGCGAGCTGTCCGGGATCAGGGTGACCTCGGTCGCCGGAGGCTGGCAGGCGTCGGTCCGCGTGTCGGACGACGGGCGGACCTGGAGCAACCCGGGGTCCTCCCAGACCGTCGCTGCCGACCACACCTTCGAAACCAACGTCGGCTCCCACCGCTACTGGATGATCTGGATCACGCGGCTGGTCGAGACGCCGGGTGAGGGCACCTCGAACAACGCTTTCGCCGTTGCCATCCGCGAGATCGAGCCCCTGGAGGCGGATTAGCCGGCGGTCCCCGGGGGCGGGGCCGTTCATAATCGGGCCCATGGCCAAGCGCGATCTGGAGCTGCAGAACGACGAGGCGCTGGTAACCGCGTTCGTCAAGACCGGCGACCAGGCGCCGCTGGAGGTCCTTCTTGCCCGGCACGAGTCCCGGGTGTTCGGCCTGGCCTACCGCATCCTGGGTAACCGGGCCGATGCACTCGATGCCACGCAGGACGTCTTTTTGACCGTCTTCCGCCGGGCGTCGTCTTTCCGGCACCAGTCCGCGTTCAGCACCTGGCTGTACCGGCTGACCACCAATGCGTGTCACGATATTGGTCGGAGCAAATCCCGAACCCCGGTGCCGGTGGAGACACTGCCCGCCCAGCTCACCAGAACCGAGGGCGAGGCAGACAGCCGGCTCATCGTCGAGCAGGCGCTGCGGAGTCTGCCCGAAGATCAGCGGGTACCCATAGTGATGAGAGACCTTTACGGCATGACCTACGAGGAGATTGCCGCCGCCACCGGAGCACCGTCGGGAACCGTGAAAAGCCGCATCGCCCGGGGGCGCATGCGCCTGATCGATCTGCTGGGGATGTCCGAGGGCCGGGAACCGGGCAGCGGGACCGGCCGTCTAACGGGGAAAGAATGAGAGACCACCTACCACCCGAGTCGCTGAGTGCTTACCTGGACGGTGAGCTGGATGAACGCGAGCGGGCGGCGGCGGACCAGCACCTCGGTTCCTGCGCCGGCTGTGCCGCCGCCCTGTCCAAACTCTCCGCGGCTATGGGATCGGTCGCATCCCTGGAGCCGGTCACCATGACCGTGGACGAGCACCGGTCGCTGCGGCAGGCGCTTCTAAACTCACGGCCTTCGAAGTCGGGCTTTCGGCTGGGCTTTCCCCAATGGGCCCTGGCCGGAGGCCTCGTGCTGGTTGCGGTGACGGTCCTGGCAGTCTCGTTCCTGCGACCCGGCGGCGACTCGGGGCAACAAGAAGCACTAACCGAGGCAGCTGCTCCCGCGGTGGGCGGCGGCCCGGTCTTTAACTTCACCACCGGCGAGGAGGTCGACCGCACTGTGGCCGCTCTCCCCCAGGTGACCGATGGCTTGAACCGCTACCGCGCCGGCGACGCAGAGACCACCCGGGACGAAGACGGCGACCCGGCCACGGCGGCGGACTCGTTCGCCGGATCGACCACCGGCGAATCCGGCGGGCCCGCTCCCCTGGCGCGCACCGAGTCCGACGCGGCGAATCCGGCCCCCGAGTCCGAGCAGGACAATTCGGCCGTTCCGCCGGCCGGCTCGGCGACTGAAAGGGCCGTTACCGGCCGCTTCACCGACGGCGCCGGCGCCGACTGCCTGGCGCGGGTCGCCGGCACCCAGACCTACCCAATGGTCCCCCTGCTGGCGCGTGAAGCCTCGTTTCAGGGGCGGGCGGCGTGGCTGCTCGTGTACGCCTGGAGTCCCGAGGACTCCGGCCGGGCCGCACTGGATCAGTGGCAAAGCTGGCTCGTGGACCCCACCGACTGCCGGCTGTTCAGCGGCGACGAACTCGCCCGCCGGGCCCTCTACCGGTCCTTCTCGAACCCTTCCTGAACCCCGAAAGCGCGGTTGGGTTTCTTAACATTCTCGCAACATAGTCCGTAACAATCAGGAAACACCCGTCCGGTAACGTCCCTCCCACGCGGAAGCTTTTCGGCTGCCCGCCGACGAATCGAGAGGAGAAGATGCCGGAGATGGACACTGGAGATACCGCCTGGATTCTCGCCAGCGCTGCGCTGGTGATGTTCATGACCCCCGGGCTGGCCCTGTTCTACGGGGGGCTCGTGCGCAGCAAGAACGTACTGGGAACCATCATGCAATCCTTCTTTGCACTGGGCCTGGTGTCCGTTCTGTTCATGATGTTCGGCTACACCCTCGCCTTCGGCACAGATGTCGGATCGATCATCGGCGGACTCGATTTTGCCTTCTTGAGAGGCGTCGGAGCGGAGCCGTTTGCCAACGCTCCCACCATCCCGCACAACGTCTACATGATCTTCCAGATGATGTTCGCAGTCATCACTCCCGCACTGATCACCGGCGCGGTAGCCGAACGTATGAAGTTCAAGGGTTACGTCATGTTCCTGGCCCTGTGGTCGATCCTGGTCTACTCCCCCGTCGCCCACTGGGTGTGGGGCGGCGGCTGGCTCGGTTTTGCCGAGGGAGGCGTGGCTGCACTCGACTTCGCCGGAGGTACCGTGGTGCACATCAACGCCGGCATCGCAGCGCTGGCCTGCATCATCTACATGGGCAAGCGCAAGGGCTACCCGCAGGAGGCGATCCGGCCGCACAACGTGCCGATGGTCATCCTCGGCGCCTCCATCCTCTGGTTCGGCTGGTTCGGGTTCAACGGCGGCAGCGCCCTGGGCGCCAACGGCCTCGCCGGCACTGCCTTCGTAGCCACCCATCTCGCCGCGGCCGCCGCCATTCTCGGCTGGCTGATCCCGGAGTGGATCCAGCACAAGGCCCCCACCACCATCGGCGCAGCAACGGGTGCGGTGGCCGGACTGGTTGCCATCACCCCGGCGGCCGGTTTCGTGGAGCCCTGGGCGGCAGTGCTCATCGGTTTTGCCGGTGGTCTGGTCTGCTACATCTTCGTCAGTCTCAAGCCCAAGCTCGGTTACGACGACTCGCTCGACGTCGTCGGGGTTCACTTCGTCGGTGGGATTGTGGGAGCACTTCTTACCGGAGTGTTTGCCACGCTTGCCGTCAACGAGGCCGGCGCCGACGGACTGCTCTACGGCAACCCGGGCCAGTTCATGAAGCAGCTGATCGCGGTGGTCGCCACCGTCGTCTACTCATTCGTCGCCAGCATGGTGATCCTGTTCGTCACCGACAAGCTGGTCGGCGTACGGGTCAGCGAGGACGACGAGCAGATGGGCCTGGACCTGTCCCAGCACTCCGAGACTGCCTACACGGCAGAGGGCGGAGGTACCAGCATCCACTCTTGAGCACACGGTGTGCAGCTACCCCGGCCCGTCTGGGGCCGGGGTAGGGTCCTTAAAGTTCAACTAGTAGCGGGAGGATTCTCGGATGAAAATGGTCAGCGCTATCGTCAAGCCCTTCAAGCTTGAGGAGGTCAAAGAAGCGTTGCGTGTGGTTGGAATCCAGGGCATGACTGTTACCGAGACCCGCGGTTTCGGTCGTCAGCGAGGCCACACGGAGGTGTACCGGGGTTCGGAGTACCAGGTGGACTTTGTCCCCAAGGTCAAGGTGGACGTGATCTGCGACGACGACCAGCTGGCTCAGGTGGTCGACGCGATCATGACCGCAGCTCGAACCGGCAAGATCGGCGACGGCAAGATTTTCGTGCTCCCGGTCGAGCAGGTCTACCGGATCCGGACCGGAGAGATGGGGCCGGACGCACTCTAAGTACTGGGCTTACGAAGCGGGAGGGTCTCATGCTGGCTCCGAAGGCTGGAGTCGCCGGCACGAGACCCTCCCGCTTCTTTGCGTACTAGAAGGTGCGTCCTTAAAACGGCGTTGGGCTGGAGTCGCCGGCACAGGACCTCCCCGACCTCTTGCGTACTAGAAGGCAGCGTCCTTAAAACGGCGTTGGGCTGGAGTCGCCGGCACGAGACCCTCCCGCTTCTTCGTACTAGAAGGTGCGTCCTTTTGGCGGCGCTCCGGACCCGGTCCTATCTGGTTGCCAGGAAGCCGGCTGCGGCCGCCGAGACAACTCCCGGCACCAGGAACATCGGGGTGGCCAGGTAGGGCAGCTCGGCGCCCAAAGCTAGGGCGGCCATTGCCAGTCCGAAGATTGCCGCCAGGGCGGCGGTTCCTCCCAGGCCCCTTCGGCGCCCACCCAACTTCTGCACCACCAACCCGGTTGCGGCCCCCAGCGCCAGGGCCACCAGAAAGCTCACCCGCCCCATCACACTGAACGCGGCGTAGCCGAGCACTGCCGCCGTAAGGAGCCCGGCGGCGCCGGCGGCGTACTGGCGCCATCCTCCCTTCTTGCGATACTCCATGCGTGCGCAGTCGGGACATTTCATCCCCACCGGAGTCTCCTGCATACACTTGACGCAGATAGGGGTATCGCAGTTGGCGCACCTGATCAGGGTCGTCGACCGGGGATGTCTTGCACAGATGAGCTCGACATCTTCGGTGGCCATAAAAAAATGGTAACCCTTCCTTGGACTCAGACGTATATTCGGTGTGATGAATCCCCGCAAACTCGCCCCGATCCTGCTGGTTCTGCTTTTTGCCTGCGGCGCAGACCCTGACCCGGCAGGTTCTCCAATCCCAAGTCCCACCTCGGCGACGCCTTCGGTTTCTCCCTCCGCCTCCCCTACCACCCAGCCCCTCCCGACGCCCGGCCGTTCGCCCCTCTCCCCGCCGGCAACCTGCGGCACCGTAACCGGGGGATCGGAAGGCACGAGCGTAAAGCTGGTGGAGGTTCGGGTCGGCACCCACGACGGGTACGACCGCATCGTTTTCGAGTTCGCTCCTCCCCAGCCCCCGTCGCCGGCCGACACCTTGCCCAGGTTCACGATCACCGAGGTCGACGAGGTGACCCAGGACGGCAGCGGCAACCGGGTTCAGATGGACGGGCAGGCGCTCTACTCGCTGGTAATGCACGGGGCCTCGGGCGTGGACCTGTCGGGGTCCGAGGTCGTACAGACCTACACCGGGCCTAGGGAGTTCAAACCCGGCTTCCCGGTCCTGACCGAACTCGAGCACGCCGGCGACTTTGAGAACGTGCTGTCGTGGGGGATCGGCCTGAAGGCGCCCCGGTGCATCGAGGCGGTCAAGTTGAGCACCCCCCTTCGGCTGGTCCTGGACATCCCCCACGGTTAGGGGTCTGAGCAACCGGGGCATAAACAAAACCGTTCCGACGTTTATGCTGACAGCCATGACAAACCACCATAAAGTTGTAATCATCGGGTCCGGCCCGTCGGGTCTGACCGCAGCGCTCTACAGCGCCCGCGCCAACCTTGAGCCCCTGGTCATTGAGGGATTCGAGGCCGGAGGGCAACTCATGCTGACCACCGAGGTCGAGAACTTTCCCGGCTTCGTCGACGGCGTCATGGGTCCCGAGCTGATGGACACCCTGCGCAAGCAGGCTGCCCGGTTCGGCACCACCTACATCTCGCAGGACGTCACCGAGGTGGACTTTTCCGTCCGCCCATTCAGGATCAAGGTCGGTGACGACGAGTACACCGCCGACGCGGTCATCGTCTCCACCGGGGCCTCGGCCAAGATGCTCGGCCTGGACAACGAGAGGCGTCTCATGGGAAGGGGCGTCTCCACCTGCGCCACGTGCGACGGCGCATTCTTTCGGGACCAGGAACTGGCGGTAGCCGGAGGCGGCGACTCGGCAATTGAGGAGGCTAACTTCCTCACCCGGTTCGCCAGCAAGGTCAACGTCGTCCACCGCCGGGACATCCTGCGGGCTTCGAAGATTATGCAGGACCGGGCGATGGCCAATCCCAAGATCGAGTTCCACTGGAACTCGGTCATCAACGACGTGATAGGAGACCAGAGCGTCAGCGGACTGCAGCTCACCGACACCCGGTCCGGCGAAACCCGCGAGTTGCCCCTGAGGGGCTTGTTCGTGGCCATCGGACACACCCCGAACACGTCGCTCTTCGTCGACAAGCTGGAGCTCGACGACGCCGGGTACCTGGTGGTGGGCGACAAGCTGTCGAACGACTGGGACCAGGCTTCCCCATACGCCACCAGGACCAGCATCGAGGGGGTCTTCGGAGCCGGCGATGTTGTCGACCACACCTACCGCCAGGCGATCACCGCCGCCGGGATGGGGTGCCAGGCCGCGATCGACGCCGAGCGCTGGTTGGAGACCCAGGGCCGATAATTTAGTCCCGCAAGGCGGCCCTTTGTGGCCGCCTTTTGCATTTGGTCTCCTGCCTACTAAGCTGCACGCGTGGATCTCATACGACGGGGTCGCCGGGACCAAGCGGTGGCCGACCTTCAGACGCGCCTGGAAAAGCTGGGTTACGCGATCGATGCCCCGGAACACGGAGGGGATTTCGGGCCGACCACCGAGATGGCCATAAAGGAGTTCCAGCAGCGATCCGGCCTGGACGTGGACGGAATCGTCGGCGAGAACACGTGGAAAGCCCTCGTCGAAAGCTCCTGGACTCTGGGTGATCGCCCCCTGCGGCTGAGCCAGCCCTTCTTGAGGGGGGACGACGTACGGGACCTGCAGTCGCAGCTCAACGCCCTGGGGTTTACCGCCGGCAAACATGACGGCATCTTCGGGCTGGGCACGGCGGCCGCCCTCAGGGACTTTCAGCGAAACCTTGCCGTCGACGAGGACGGGATCGTCGGCCACGAGACTCTCCGGGCCCTGGAAAGGCTGCGGATGGTCATCAAGCCGGGTCTGGGTGCGCGCATCACGGAAAGAGAAGCCCGCCGCGCGGACCCCCCCGGTCTGGCCGGCAAGCGCATCGCGCTGGACCCCGGTCACGGAGGAGACGATCCCGGCGGTATCGATGCCAACGGGCTCACCGAGGCGGATTGGGTCTTCCGGCTGTCGGCCAAGCTCGGCCTGCTGCTGGACGGCCGCCGGGCCTACCCGATGCTGACCCGGGGACCCAACGACGGCCCTCACGTGTCGTCGCGGGCCCAGCTGGCAAACCGTTTCGGCGCCGACCTGCTCTTGTCGATCCACCTCAACTCCCACCCGACCCCCATCGCCGCCGGAGCAGCGACCTACTACTTCCAGGGCGGAACGGTGGCATCCGAGCCCGGGGAGCACCTGGCCGAACTGATCCAGGAGGCCCTGATCAAGGCCGGGCGGGCAGACTGCAATACCCACGGGAAGGCCTACCCGATCCTGCGGGAAACCCAGATGCCTGCGGTCCTGGTGGAGCCCGGGTTCATCACCAACCCCGAGGAGTTCGCCGAGCTGGTGGAGACCATGGACGACCTGGCTCGATCGCTGATGGAAGCCCTGGAGCGGTACTTCGAGTACGAGCCGGACCAGTAGCTCTCAGCCGGCGGCTGTGCCGCCGGAAATTCTCCGCCAGATGCGGACCAGGTCCTCGTCGGAACCAAACTCGATCACTATCTTGCCCCTGCCGCGCCCTTTGCTGACCTGGACCCTGGTCTCCAGGTGGTCCGAAAGCGCATCCGAGATCTCCAGCAGCCCGGAATCGGCGCGGGCCTGGGCCTGGCGACGGACGGGAGCCTCAATGGAAGCCGGCTCCTCCCGCTCCTCCCGCTCCTGGCGCACCAGATCCTCGGTTTCCCGGACGCTCAGCCCGCTGGAAGCCACCCTTTGCGCAATCCGTTCGAGCAGCGGATGCCCCAGCAGTCCCAGCAGGGCTTTGGCGTGGCCTCCGGTGAGCTTGCCCTGCAGAACCATCGCCTGAATCGAGTCCGGGAGATCCAGAAGCCGCATTACGTTGCCCACCGTCGATCGGGACAGGCTGACGCGTTCGGCAAGCTGTTCGTGGGTGAGGCCGGCTTCCTCTACCAGCTGGCGGTAGGCGGCCGCCTCCTCGATTGGGTTCAGGTCCTCCCGGTGGACGTTCTCCACGATCGCCCGCTCCAGCGAACCCCGGTCGTCGGTGTCGATGACCAGCGCAGGGATGGCCGACAGCCCCGCCTGCTGAGCCGCTCGCCAGCGCCGCTCCCCCATCACAAGCTCGTAACCAGAGTTGCCCCTTCTTCGTACCACCACCGGCTGAAGCAGCCCGAGCTGGCGAATGGAGGCACTGAGGGTGTTCAGGGCCTCGGGATCGAAGTGTTTGCGGGGCTGGCGGGTGTTGGGCACAATTTCGCCGGGGGCGATTTCCTCCAGGCTTGTGGCCCCCGCCGGGATCAGCGCTCCCAGCCCCCTCCCGAGACCGCCTTTGGCGTTCAAGACGTCATCCGCGTCTAGCCCAGACCAATCCGGCCGCCAACTTCGCTCTCGTCGTCATCCCGCCTGCTCCCGCGCCGCCAGCGCATAACGGCCGGCTGGGCGCTCGGAGGAGGAGACAGCGTACCCGAGGCGTCCGCTATCGCAACCTCTTCTGCAAGTGTCCGGTAGGCGTCGGATCCCCGTGACTTGGGGTCGTACAACGCGATGGGCTGGCCGAAGGAGGGGGCTTCCGACAACCGTACGCTCCGCGGAACCACGGTGTGAAAGACCTTTCCGGGAAAGTGCGACCTCACCTCATTGGCTACCTGCTCGGAAAGTCTCGTCCGGCCGTCGTACATCGTTAGAACGATGCCGCACAGGCGCAGCTGGGGGTTCAGATTGGTCTTGATCAAATTTACGTTCTTAAGTAGCTGGCCGAGCCCCTCCAGGGCGTAGTACTCGCACTGAATAGGGACGATCACCTCGGTTGCACCGGCCAGGGCATTGACCGTAAGCAAGCCAAGCGAGGGTGGGCAATCGATCAAGACAAAGTCGAACTCCCCATCCAGCGAGGACAGCGCCTTTTTCAGCCTCAATTCTCGTGAGTAGGCGGTTACGAGCTCGATCTCGGCACCCGCCAGGTCGATCGTCGAGGGAACGCAGAACAGGTTTCGAACCGCGGTGGGTTCGATAGCGTCCTCAATGGGAGCTCCATTTACCAGAATTTGATATACGTTGCTGGATACCCGGCGCGGATCTACTCCCAGGCCGGTCGTGGCATTGGCCTGTGGATCCAGGTCCACGACAAGGACTCGGTGTCCGTCCAGGGCCAGCCAGGCGCCGAGGTTTACGGCAGTGGTCGTCTTGCCGACGCCGCCCTTGTGGTTGACGACCGCTAGGACTCGCGTCTCGGAGGAAGGGCTCTCGCCGGCGGGGGTTGGGTCATCCAAGTTGCACGCCGCCTCCCGTTTCACACAGCAACACTGAACCTCTAGTTAAGACTGAGGTTGAAGGAGTGGCCCGACCTGAGGCCAGCTTGGCGAGAGTCTCAAATTCGTTCGATCTCCACATTAGTCGGCTCCTGAAGTCAGGTCAAGGATTTGAATCACATTGTTGTAATTTAGTTCTAATCGGACGGTACGCTCCACGTGAAGCGCCCGACCGTCGTCGCTCCCTGCCAATATGGGCTCCCCGGGGGCGCCCAATTCTGGTCGTAAGGTCGCACTGCGCTTAATCCCGGAGCTTGGGCGCATGCCCAGGCTCCCACAGAGACCCGGGTTCGCTATCAAGTAGCTGTACATAGGCTCTACACAAAGCGTACCGCATTGGCGCCCGGGAAATGCTCGCAACCTTGGTGAGAGCCCGGACAAGAGGGGGCCTGACTGACGGTCAGCTCAAGCTCCCCTGGGCCGTCGCTCCCCTGGGCCGTCGCTCCCCTGGGCCGTCGCTCCCCTGGGCCGTCGCTCCCCTGGGCCGTCGCTCCCCTGGGCTGTCGCTCCCCTGGGCTGTCGCTCCCCTGGGCTGTCGCTCCCCTGGGCCGGACGCCCGCTTCAGCTCCAGTGGGGCACCTCTGCCCCCTCCAGAGCAATCTAGGGACTGCGTGCCCGGGGGGACTGCGTGCCCGGGGGGACTGCGTGCCCGGGGGGACTGCGTGCCCGGGGGGACTGCGTGCCCGGGGGGACTGCGTGCCCGGGGGGACTGCGTGCCCGG
>JAJCYF010000056.1 GCA_029263035.1 Actinomycetes bacterium | reverse complement strand
CTCGGATGCGGTGACCTCGATGACCGACTCGACCGGGACCACCACCTACACCCTGGACGAGCTGTACCGGCCGTCCTCGATCACCATGCCGGACAACAAGGTGGTCGGCTACCTCTACGACCCGGCGGGCCACCGGAGTGAACCGTCCCGAGTTTAACGGAGGCTCTGATCCTTGCGTCGGTTACTCCCTTAACACCGCAGCCAGCTCGAAGTGCATCCCGTCGGGTTTGGTCCACCGGCCGCCCCAGCGAAAGCCCCACTTCTCGAAGATCGCCACCACCCGGGAGTCCATCTTCGGCGTGCTGCCCTCCGGGTTGTCGTAGACGTTGAGGTCGATCGCCAGTCCCCAGGCGTGCTTGGACAGGGCGTGGTTGACCGGGTCCCGCTCCACGAAGCGGGGCTGGTAGCAGCGGCCGGCCTGCTCGGGCTTGATCAGGTGACCCAGGCCCTGCGCCTGCAGGTCGGCGAGCGCCGCCTCCAGCTGGGGAATCATCAGCTTGTGGCAGCGTACGGTGCCGATGATGGGCATGCGGGCGGTCTGCAGGTGTTCGGCAACCCACTTCTTGTCCTGGTTGATCGAGCCGTCGGGGTTGACCGTGAAGCTGAAGCTTCCGATGGCCTTCTGCGCCGAGGTGCCGGTGAAGAAGGTGCGCCCGGACGGCGGCAGCATGCTTTCGAACTTCGATCCGGGTAGGGCGGCTTCCAGCGCCCTGGTGACGTCGGCGACCTTCGCGTCTTTGACGGTTCCTACGACCAGCAACGTCGGCTTGCCGAGCTTCAGCCGCTCCGCCTGCTCCAGGGACATGAGCACCCCGGCCAGGCTGGGCGAGCCGTTGGTGGCCACTCCCCCGATCTTGAGACTCCTGCGCCCGTCGGGCAGCTTGGCGGCGAGCGATTGAATCGGCTTGCCGCCGAGGATCTGGTACTCCTCGTTGGCGATGAAGCTCTGGGACTGGGCCAGGCCCTCCCAGACGAAGCGGGCCTGGGCGGTGAGCTCGGGCGCCAGGGGACGGAACTCGTCGGGCCTGACTCCGGCGACGCTGATCTCGGTGTCGCCCTCGGGGGCCTCCACCATCATGCTGGACAGCAGCACTCCTGCGGCGGCCTGGACGCCGGGGACGGCCCGGGCCTGCTCGAGGATCTGGTCGGTGACCCCGTCGGGAAAGCTCGCCTTGAGGACGGGGCGGACGACCTCAACCGAGTCGGCCACCGGGGCCGCGGTGGTGATGGGCGCCGCCTGCTGGTCCGGGACCTCATCGGTCCCGTCCGGCTCGTTGTTACGGCTGGCCAGGGCGTAGGTGGCGCTGATACCGACGATCACGATCAGGGCGAGCACCACAAGGTCCGCCCGAAGACCGCGAAAATATCGAGTCCAGCGCACGGCTAAATGCTAACCGGGGTTGGATGGCTATCCGACCAACAGAGGGCACACCGGAATCGGTCTGAAGATGTGTCGACCTCCGCCGGGCGCTGCGGCCTGCTCCGTACCTCGGCCGAACGACGTTTTGCAGATGAACCCACTGACGCTACTGGTTTGGCCCTTACCTGTGAGGAGAGAGCGGAAAATGTCACAGAATCTGCTGATCTCACATTCCATATATGTCGATCCGCTAACCAATGGAGACTGAGAAATGGAAGGTGGGTCACAGGTTCCATCTGATGCCGAGCTCTTGCGGGCATCGGATACCGACGGCGAAGCCTTTGGACTCTTCTACGATCGGCATGTTGAGCGAATGCTCGCATTCTTTCTCAGTCGAACCGCCTGCGCGCAAACAGCGGCCGATCTGACCGCTGAAACCTTCGCTCAGGCCTTCATCTCAAGGAAGCGCTATCGAGACGTCGGAGTGCCAGCAACGGCGTGGTTGTTCACGATCGCCCGGAGGCAGCTTTCCCGAGCGGCCAGGGGACGCGTTCGCATCGATAGAGCTCGGCTCCGACTTGGGTTGGAGACTCCGGAGCTGACTCAAGAATCGATAGAACGCATCGAAGAGCTTGTCGACTTCGAGCCAACACGGCAGGCCGTTCGCAAGGCCATGGAGGAGATGCCGGCAAAACTAGCGGCGGCGGTGGCTCTTCGAATTGCTGAGGAGCTTCCATATTCGGAGGTCGCCCGACGTCTTGTTTGCACCGAGCAAGCGGCACGCCAACGGGTAGCTAGAGGCCTGTCGAGACTGACCGAACAACTAGAGGACTTTAGATGATGAAGCAGCACATTCCTTACGTCGACGCACTTCGGGGAGAACTAGTTCGGGCCGCCCACCAAAACTCTCCCGGTAAGTCGAGGGCGGCAATACTGCGTCTTGTCGTAGGCACGACGGTCGCGGCTGTGGCGATTTTCTCCATAGTCATAAATACCGTTGTTCAACCGGAGCATCCCGCACGGGAGCTCGCTCTACAGATCCGCCAGGGCGACGGGTTCATTCAAATCGCCGCGGTCGACAGTAGGGCAAGTTCAAGCAAGATGGAGAGCGAACTTCGGGCTTACGGGGTAGACGCTCGCGTAAGCACTTTTCCGGTTTCACCTTCTTTAGTAGGCAGGTGGGAAGCGATCGCAGACCGCGAGGGTGGTGAATCGACCGAGCAATTCGGTTCACTTTCCCTCCCGCACGGTTGGTCCGGACAATTGATGCTCGGACGAGCCGCCGCGCCAAACGAAAACTACACCCGATCGGCCAGCGCTCTCATAGCCGGGGAGGCATTGCATTGCCAAGGTATTGAGCAGTTACCCCTCGACCAAACGCAGAGAGCGGTGGAGGAGTTGGGCTTCCGAAGCCGGTGGATGGAGCTTGTAGTGTCCGAAGGCGGAGTCCGGCCGGGGCCGGACGCAATTGAGTTTCAATCCGTCGATCCTCCCACGAGCGGCACATTCGCAGGAGCTACGTCCGTCAGCGATGCCGAAATAATCTTGTTCGTGAGCCTTGCGCCCGCTGAACTTCTCGATCCACGGCCCTCTGCCGACAGTATCTTCCGGGACGTTTCCCCTGATTCCGCACTTTCAGGACAAAGTCAAAACGCATGGGCCGTCCCAGCCTGGGAGAGCGTCGGGATTCCGCGCTCAGAATGTGACTGATTGATTCCACACGCGCGGGTTCGCTCAACCGATCGCGCCCCTAGTTCGGGCGGCAGCGGACGGGACCCTCCGCGCGATCCAATCCACGAACGCCGACGCCGCCCGAAGCTTCGGATCGGGCCGACGATACGCCGGATGCATCGACTTTTTTCTTAAGGCCAAGGAGATCTAGTGAAAAATAAACTTCGTGAAGCAGGCCCCCTATTGGGTCTGTCTCTGATTCTGGCATTAGCAGGCTCCCTCCTAGCAAGCAAACCGTTAAGCGACGTTGTGGCGACCTCGGTGGTTGGCCCCAACTTAGCGTCGGCATGCGGAGAAAAGCTACCCATTGCTCTGTCCATTCCTGCAGGCTTCTCAGGTCCAGTTGAACCGGCAAAATCCGACGTTGAGGCGCCGAATACAGAGCAACTCATACGTCGCTGGGAATCGGCAAATGGCAGCTTCGAAGTGCGCTGGCCGACCGACCCCCAAAACCGCCCTTCAGACGCGCCGATGGCGCCGGACGATGCCGTGTCACTTCAGACGTCAGGACAAGCGGAGTTGGCTGCCGATGGCTCTGCATCGCGCCTGATCCTGCTTAAGGTCCCCGGCGCGGACCTGAAGTGCCAAGCGGTCCAGATCCGTCTCACTGGGAAAGACCTCACAACCCTCGAGAACGTCGCCGAGCGGTTCCTTGCGGAACCGCTGACTTCAAGCGTCCCGTTGGTCGTTGGATCGGAGAACACCGATAAGGTGCCGGCGGCGGCCGAATGCTCCCCGCCTTCAGGGGTTCCAGCGCCGGCCAATCAGGGGTCCGCTACAGTTTCCGGTCCAGCCAGTTCAGCTCAAGCTGCGCTGACCGCGTTCCTTGAAGACAAGCCTACGTTGCTGAAACGTGGGTATATCGCCCTGCATCTTCCTGACGGATCCATAGCTTTCGGCAACCGTGGGGTTAGATCCACCGGCTTCGTAACGGTTGTTCATGTCGTGTCCGGACCAACGGGTTGGACCGTAGTCAGATGGGATGCAAGCGGCTGCTGAGCTTTTCAGGTGCCCATACATCCACCACCCATGTCCGGGAAAGGATCAACATTGATCAGGGATAACAGATTGAACAGGAACGTCGCCCTCTTGATACTTCTCAGCTTGTTGCTACTAACGGTCGGTCTCCAAATTGCGTTATCGCCGTCGGCTGAAGCGAGGTGCGGCGGCGTGGGTACTCCTCAAAACCACATAATCGTCCATGGCTCGGTCAACCGTGGAGAGGAAACGGTCCAAAACTTAGGTACATGCGATAACGATGGGATCTACCTAGGAAGACTCAAGGATCTCGTAACGGACGGTTCTTGCGTTTGGGCCGAGTACTTCGATCCCAACCAGTCAACGCCGGTGACTGCTTGTACTACTGGCGTGTACGTGAACTACACCTGGTTCGACCAAAACGGTAATTCGTCGGCGAATTACCGTCTTTGCTACAACCCCGCCTGCACTGCGATCTTCGGGACGACCGGGTACTAGCCGAGCCAAAACCCGGTGGTTCTAAGAACCACCGGGTTTTGTTCACCCTTGCGATCAGGTTTGACTGTATCGAACACATGTTCGATACTTCCTTTCTTTCATGGAAGCGATCAGCGAGGTGTTCCGACGGCAACAGGGTAATGCCGCGCCCTCCTCAAAACCGGTTAACTAGATGGGCTGGGACAGCAACCACCTGCCCTGGCCGAAGCTTGAACGGCTCCTCTCCGGGGCGACGCCCTCCGTCGGATCCGACCAGGACGACATCGAACGCCGGGGTCCCAAGCCAGCGCCCAAGCCGGTCGACCGCACCCCCTGGGCCCCCGGCGAGGTCCCCTACGCCGAGCTGCACTGCCACTCCAACTTCAGCTTCCTCGACGGCGCCTCAACCGCTGAGGACCTGGCCGGCGAGGCGGCCAGGCTCGGCCTCGAGGCCCTGGCACTCACCGACCACGACGGCATGTACGCGGTCGTCCGCTTCTCGCAGGTCGCCAAGGAACTGGGGCTCCGCACGATCTTCGGCGCCGAGCTTTCCCTCGACCTGCCCAAGCCGCAGAACGGCGTCCCCGACCCGGCCGGCCACCACCTGCTGGTCCTGGCCCGGGACCCGGTCGGCTACGGCCTGCTCTGCCGGGCGATCAGCGAGGCCCAGCTCGCCGGCAAGGAGAAGGGCAAGCCGGTCTACAACCTGTCCCGCCTGGCCGAGCTCCACCAAAACCACTGGCTGGTGCTCACCGGCTGCCGCAAGGGCGCGGTCCCTGCGGCCCTAGTCAAAGAAGGACCGGAAGCTGCCCGCCGGGCGCTGGCCGACCTGGTCGCCTACTTCGGCCAGGACAACGTGGCCGTGGAGATCTGGGACCACGGCTTCCCACTCGACTGCGACCGCAACGACGGACTGGCCGACCTGGCGGCCCGGGCCCACCTGCCACTGGTCGCCACCAACAACGTCCACTACGCCACGCCGGCCGACTGGGAGCTGGCCAACGCCATAGCTGCCGTGCGGGCCCGGCGATCGCTCGACGAGATCGAGGGCTGGCTCCCCCCGGCCCCCACCGCCCGCCTGCGAAGCGGCAAGGAGATGAAACAGGTCTTTTCCCGCTACCCCGGCGTGGTCGAACGGGCCGCCGAGCTGGGGCTGAAGTGCGCCTTCGACCTGTCGCTGGTCGCCCCCAAGCTCCCCGACTTTCCCGTCCCCGACGGCCACACCGAGATGAGCTGGCTCCGCCACCTGACCTATGAAGGGGCGGCGGTCCGCTACGGGCCGAGAAAAGCCGAACGGGTCCCCGGCGCCTACAAGCAGATTGAGTACGAGCTGGACATGATCGAGGAGCTCGGATTTCCCGGCTACTTTTTGATCGTCTGGGACATCGTCCAGTTCTGCAGGCGCTCGGACATCCTGTGCCAGGGCCGGGGGTCGGCCGCCAACAGCGCCGCCTGCTATGCGCTGGGGATCACCAACGCCGACGCCGTCGCCCTTAAGCTCCTCTTCGAACGCTTCCTCTCCCCGGAGCGGGACGGCCCGCCGGACATCGATCTGGACATCGAGTCCGACCGCCGGGAGGAGGCCATCCAGTACGTCTACGAAAAGCACGGCCGCCAGCATGCGGCGCAGGTGGCGAATGTGATCACCTACCGGTCGAAATCGGCGGTGCGGGACATGGCCAAGGCGCTCGGCCACTCCCCCGGCCAGCAGGACGCCTGGTCCAAGCAGATCGACGGCTGGGGGCCGCTGTCGGCCAACACCGGCACCGACGTCCCAGCCCCGGTCATGGAGCTGGCCTCCCGGCTGCAGAACTACCCCCGGCACCTGGGCATCCACTCCGGCGGCATGGTGATGTGCGACCGGCCGGTGATCGAGGTCTGCCCGGTGGAGTGGGCCCGCATGGAGAACCGGTCGGTGCTGCAGTGGGATAAGGAGGACTGCGCCGCCGCCGGGCTGGTCAAGTTCGACCTGCTGGGGCTGGGGATGCTGTCGGCGATCCACTACTGCGTCGACCTGATCGCCGACTACCACGGCGTCGAGATCGATCTGGCCACGCTCCCCCAGGACGACGCGGTCTACGAGATGCTCTGCCGGGCCGATACCGTCGGCGTGTTCCAGGTGGAGTCCCGGGCGCAGATGGCGACACTGCCCCGCCTCAAGCCCCGCTGCTTCTACGACATCGTGGTGGAGGTCGCCCTCATCCGCCCCGGTCCGATCCAGGGCGGCTCCGTCCACCCCTATATCCGCCGGCGC
>JAJCYF010000055.1 GCA_029263035.1 Actinomycetes bacterium | reverse complement strand
GCCGACCTGGCAAACATCCAGGTCGACAAGGCGCTGGCTCTGGACCCGGATCTGGTACTGGTGGAGATCGGCGCCAACGACACCACCCACGTCACCCCGCTGCGCAAGGTGGAGGCCGATATCGCCAGGGCGCTGGACCGGCTGACCGCAAGCGGCGCCTCGGTGGTGGTCGCCGGGCCCCCGAACATGGGGACCTCGCCGGTCATGCCGCAGCCGCTGCGGATGATCTCCGGGTGGAGGGGCAACGCCGTCGGCCGCCGCATCGAGCAGGAGGCCCGGGAACGGGACCTTCCCTACATCGACCTGGCGGGGGGCACCCGCGACGAGTTCCGTGACAACCCCGACGACTACTACAGCGTCGACTGGTTTCACCCGGGCGCCGGGGGCTACAAGCTGTGGGCCGATGTGATGTATCCCGCCGTCAACCGGGAGGCGGAGCGCCTGCTCTAGTCTTGTCTCATCACCAGATGGTCGTGCTGCAGGGTAGTGTCAAGGAGGCCCTCGCCCACATCGGCCGCAACGTAAAGGATCATTCCCTCGTGTTCAACAACCACATCACCGTCCTGCGGGGCGTCGGCAAAGCCGGTCTGAATTTCATCGTTGCGCTTGTAGACCCGGATTTTCGCATCGGGGTTGAAGCGGGCCGCGGCGTCGTACGCCCGTTCCAGAACCGCAGTTGCCGTCTCGCTGATCTCCATGCCCCCACCATATCCGGCGGCCTCGGATGAAGACAGTCGGGATCACCGGACCGTCGGGGTCGGGCAAGAGCTCCTTGTGGAAGGCCATCTCCGGGCTGAAAGCGGTGGGCGACGTGGCGACGGTAGCCGTCCCCGACCCCCGCGTGGACGAGCTTTCCGCACTGCACGCCTCCAAGAAGACCGTCTACGCCCAGGTCGAGGTGGTCGACGTCCACGCCAACGCCCGCACCGCGGCGGCGGCCAACGCCAAGCTGCGCAACATGGACGCCCTGCTGATCGTGGTTCCCGGGTTCGGCGGCCAGGACGGCGCAAAGGCGCTGGATGCGATGAAGGATGAGCTCCTGCTGGCCGACATGGGGCCCATAGAGAACCGTCTGGCCAAGGCCAAGCGGGACCCGGCGGCCAAAGCAGAGCTGCCGATCCTGAACGCCGCCCTGGAGCACCTGAACAACGGCGAGTTCCTGAGCACCCGGAGCTGGGAGAAGGAGGAGCTGGCCGTCTTCTCGGCGCTGGCCCCGGTGACCCTGAAACCGATGATCGTGGTGTACAACGTGGACGAGGATGCCCTGGAGGCCACCATGGAGGCCCCCGGGTTCACCGTCATCACCGTGCCCGCCCTGCTGGAGGCGGAGGTGGCCGGACTGGGTCCCGAGGAGAGCAGGGAGCTGTTGGGTGCCTACGGAGTCTCCGAGCCGGTCATGGGCCGGGTGATCCAGGAGGTTTACCGCTCCCTGGATCTGATCACCTTCTTCACCACCGGCGACGACGAGTCCCGGGCCTGGGAGCTAAAGCGCGGGGCCACCGCACCGGAGGCCGCAGGCGCCATACACACCGACATCCAGCGCGGTTTCATCCGGGCGGAGGTGGTGTCCTACGACGAGCTGGTGGCGGCCGGCAGCTGGGACAAGGCCAAGGCGGCGGCCAAGATCCGGGTGGAGGGCAAGGACTACCCGTTCAAAGAGGGGGACTGCACGAACTTCCGCTTCAACGTCTAACCTGCCTGCTTGATCCGAGCCCGCTGGCCTGAGCGTGCGGGACGAGCCTCTGCCTTATCGCCGTTTGGATCGGTAGCGAGTTTGGGTACCGGCAACAATCGGTTCATTCGGCTACTGCGTTGACGTGATCCAGTCGTCAGGGATAAGACGTTCGCCGTCGCGCCAGTTCTCGATGACAGCTTCCTGAAACCAGTCGACAGGCAAGTTGGCGTGATCACAGACGATGATCTGGATTCGGTTGTCCACTTCGGCGGCAACATCGAGCATAAGGCGAAACAGTGCATGGACAGCCGCACGGTCAGCGTCCGCAACAGGAACTCCACTTTCGCGGGCAACATCGGATGGGTAGTAGGCCTGCGTCGGCTGGTCAAGCATCAGGAACTGCGGCACCGGACGATTTTGAGTGATGAAGAACTTGTGAAGCGCTAGGTGTGCGACGACATGGTAGCCGATCCAGTTGGCCGCACTTCCGATCTGGTTGAGAGGTGCTGGACCGGAAGCAGTGTCAGCAACCACAGTGAGCCGTCGTGCGTCTAGCCGCACGTTGGTTCCACTGTGTTCAAGCCCTAGATGATCCGCCCAGGCTGTCATATCGGCGCCGATCAATACGAGCCGGGACATTAGTTGCTCTCGCTCATCATCCTGATCCAGTTGAGCATCCAGCTGCTCTACCGCCGTGGTACGTAGGCGCAACCGCTCTCGCAGACGTGCTAGTTCTGCCGTTTCAGCCGTGCGAACGGTTTCCAAGTAGCGTTGAATACGCCCTTGTAAAAACGCCTGGCGCTCAGCGAACCGGCGTCCTGTCGTGACTTGCCTTCTCGCCGATTCAAGAGTGTCAATCGCTTCGTCGATTGCACGGATCTCTCCCCGTACTTGGGTCGCGCGCGCGGTCACGTCTTCTAGGGCTTGGCGTCGCCGTGGACGAGTGACCGTGAAGCTGCCAGCCTGTACTTGAAGCTGATCTGCTGTCTCTCTGAGTTCAGCAATGGTCGGGTCCGGTTCTGAGAGGGACGAACCGCAGATTGGGCAAAGATCGGATGGTCTACCGCCGTCGTCTCCAAGAAGCTCAAGACTGCGTAAGCGGATCGTTTGCTGAGCAACAACGCCTTCGTAGGCTGCCTCATCAGAGCCGACGCCCTCCAGAACGGCACGCTCTTGGCCGACTTGGTGTAGCTGCACTCGCAGTTCGTCTCGCTGACGCACTAGTCGCTCTCGCTCTGCTGCGTCTCTGTCATCTAGCGCTACCTCAGAGACCGCCGCCTCGACGGCGCTACGGAGCGCGTCCAGGCCTGCTGCGGTGCCACTCACGGGCTCTTCGGACAGCAAGCCAGCGGTTCGTGCCTCGGTTAAGAAGGCCTGCAGGGAGACTTCTAAATCTTCATCTGCGGCTTCCGCTGTTCTGAGGTTCGCCTCGGCCAAACGTAGTTCTCGACGTGCAGCCAGTAGCCGTTGGCGCAGAATAGCGCGATCTCGGGGAACTGCTCCTACGAAATATGGGAGAACTTCTTGGATTGCGCGGGCCATACCCTCTTCGCCTTGACGGTGAAACAGGAGTTCACGGTTGGCAATCTCGCTCTGTCGCTGAAGGCAGAACAGTACGGCGTGGCCCAGGTTAGCTTCAAACCCAGGAGTCAGCCCAACTGGGTTAGTGATGTTCTCGTCGATGCCTATCGCTCGTCCGAGCTGGTCGCGGACTACTGCCGTGTCAGCGTTAACGGAGAGTCGTTCGAAGATGGGCACCTCAAGATCGACGCCAAACTCAAGCATCGCCTGTTGAGTTGAAGCGTTACCGACGGCCGGGGCCGGTCTTCCGACGAACGCCCGCTGGTTGTCCAACGCGATGAGCAACCCGTACCACGATACCGTGTCGCGTATTGGCCCGACCGGCGTTGTCAGGGTGTTGCGACCAAGGCAGTACTCGACCATCTCCAGTAGTGCGCTCTTGCCCGTGGCAGAGCTACCGGTGATCACGTTGAGCCCCTGCCGAAAGTTGATCAAGCGGCGGCGGCCCTGACGATCAAAGAGAGCCAGAGAAAGAAGGCGCATCACGGAGTGACTCCCAGAAGGGCAAAAGCAGTGCTTGGCTGATCAAGGCGGGCGAGCCACCTTCCAACAAGGGCCGATGCGGTGAGAAGTTGCCGCACCTCGCCAGCCGGCGGAGTACTTAGCGGTGTTGGAACGATGCCACCACCAGCGAGGAGCAGACGCTCGGTGCGAATCGCCATTCGCAGGGCCTCCCTGGTCGGCTCAACCATCACCTGAGCACGACGCGGATAGCCGGCGACTAAGAGTGGCTGCCGAGAGATCCAAGTGGCGAAATGAGTCCGCGTATTCAATGGCAGTGCATCGCGAGTCGGGCGATGCAGGACTATCGGAGGAATGAGGAATGCGACTGGCCAAGGCATGGCGACCAGGGTGCTTTCGCGGTAGCCCGCCGCGGCATGAGCGATCGTCATACCAATCAGCGCAGGGTTCAACAGGCTTGCTTCAACCTGAGGGCGGAGCGACCAGTCGCTCATGTAGTCGACTCCAAGAGTTCATCGAGCAGCGACTCAAACTCGGGATGCCAGCCCACGAGGCGCTCGTCGGCCAACTCGTGCAACTTACCGCGTAAATAGAACGGTTCTCGGTAGCGCGGACGGACCTGAATCTCGGTCGTGTCGAGACAACGCTCCAAGAGGTCGCGTCCGGCCCGACGCTTGTCCTGCTCCGAGGCGCTCGACGGCAGCCTGCTTATGGCCCAAGCGAAACTCCGTTCCCACTCGTCGTGGAGGTCATTCTTGAACTTTGCAACCTCAGGAAGGTCCACCAGATTGTTCTCGATCCACTTCGCGCTCTGAACAGTCGCGCGGTAGTAGTCCTGCACTGAGCGTTGGAGGATCACTAGAGGCGTATCGATGAACCCCAGCTGGCGAACGAAGATGCGAGCGTCGTAGTCGCTGAGAGTGCCCTGGTCGAAGGCTTCACGTGAAACCAGAGTGGGAAGATTGTCATCGCCGAACTGATTGCGAAGATCATCGATGGCTGCTGCGAGGTTTAGTGCGCTGATGCTAGGGACTTTGCGCCGGAGGAGTGCTAAAGCCTGTCGGAGCCACCAGTCCCACACCAGCCCGATGAACGCATTCTCGTGACCGCGAGGCACCGCTAGGTGGAGCTCCTTTTGCAACTCAGTATCAAGATTATCGATGTGCGGTGCACCGTCAACGACACGAAGCCGCGAAACGAACGCGGCACGCTCATCGGGAGAAAGGGCCAAGAACCTCGCACGCCATTCTGCGGTGACACCGTTATCTGATTCCTGTGCGGCCGTTTCAAGCCGCCGCTGGGCAGCCGGGGCGTCATGGGTGGGAGCTAGCAGAGACCACCCGGCGGTGCCTTCGGTCACTACCGCAGTCGTAACGAGGGTCAGCGTGGGTCCGTCGACATCACCAGCGTCCGTGGAGTCGAGCCAGACAGAGATCGTTCGCCATAAGTCGACGGACATATCGCCAAGTCCTGCTGTACGAGTGACATGGTGCTTGATCTGCGCAAGTTCGCGAGGCATGCCCTCTTCGAGCCACTCCACGTCGTCAAGCAACTCAAGGCGGATCTCAACGTCCGGTTTCTCACGGGAGCGGCGAATCAGCTCAATGAGCGGCCACTGAGTCTGATAGAGATAGCCAAGTGCCGATCCGGCTGCTGCATGGGGATGGTTCGGCATCAGGCAGTCCGCCTTGACCAAAGCAAAGGTGGGACAGCGGGCCTGCTCCAGCGACCACAGCGCCCGCTCGAAGTCGTGATCAAGGGTGTGCTTATCCGAATGTCTCGCGTGAGGTGGAGTCGACGGCTACTCGTCGTCTCGGTGGACATCGCCGCAGCCTACATCTTGCATGACTAACCGTCGATGTACGGGGCGGGCGCCCTGCTTGCGTATGCGTTAGCAAGTGACTATGGCGTGGTGGCGTCGAGTGCATTTCCGGGTACCGCAGGTCCACGGTGGCGGTTTAATCCGGCGGGGCAACCAAGACGCCGACTGCTCGCACATAAGTTTCGCTCAGCGGCTCGATGCGAATCCCTTGAGCAACTGGGACAAATGTGTTGGAGGGCCACCACGCCCCGCTTCGCCGAGCGCATTGCCGGCAACTATTGGCGTCAAGCGTCGGCTTGGGCCCGCGGCGGCCGTTGTAGCTTGTAACATCAAGCACCTTAAGCTGTCAGGGACACCGGCACCCTTTACTAAACTAGCGGTCCGCTAAAGATGGCAGCACTAGACTGATGCCCATGGCGGGGACCGAAAACGAAGTCATCCGAAACCACGCGGCGTTTATCTGGTCCGTGGCCGACCTGCTGCGCGGCGACTACAAGCAGTCCGAGTACGGACGGGTCATCCTTCCGTTGACCGTCCTGCGCCGCCTGGACTGCGTAATGGAACCCACCCGTGACGAGGTGCACGAGCAGGCCGCGAAGTATGCGGGCAGGGCGCTCAACTTAGAGCCGATCCTGCGCGGCGCCGCCGGCGGTGAGCAGTTCTTCAACACCTCCCAGCACAACTTCTCCACCTTGCTGGCCGCCCCCGACGACCTGGCCGACAACCTCAGTCACTACATCGCCAGCTTCTCCAGCAGCGCCCGCGATGTACTGGACAAGTTCGACTTCGCCAGTCAGATCGCCCGGCTGGGCCGCTCCAACCTGCTGTACCTGGTGGTGTCGAAGTTCGCGGCCATCGACCTGCATCCAGACAAGGTGTCCAACCTGGAGATGGGCTACCTGTACGAGGAGCTGATCCGCAAGTTCTCCGAGCTGTCCAACGAAACCGCCGGCGAACACTTCACCCCACGCGAGGTCATCCGGCTGATGGTAGACCTGTTGTTCATCGAGGACCGGGACCTTTTGACCAAGCCCGGCATCGTCAAAACTCTGCTCGACCCAGCGTGCGGCACCGGCGGCATGCTGAGCGTGGCCGAGGACCGGCTGCGTGAGCTCAACCGGGAGGCCCGGCTGCAGGTCTACGGTCAGGAGTTGAACGCCGAGACCTATGCCGTCTGCCGCTCCGACATGATGCTTAAGGGTCAGGACGCCGGCCACATCGTCTACGGCAACAGCTTCACTGAGGATGGGCACGGGGGGCTGAAGGTCGACTACCTGCTGGCCAACCCGCCCTTCGGGGTGGAGTGGAAGAAGGTGGCCGACGTCATCCGGGACGAAGCCGACAACAAGGGCTTTGCCGGCCGGTTCGGAGCCGGTCTGCCCCGGATCAACGATGGGTCGTTTCTGTTCCTGCAGCACATGATCTCTAAGATTAAGCCGGTTTCCCAGGGCGGTTCCCGGCTGGCCATCGTCTTCAACGGCTCCCCGCTGTTCACCGGCGCTGCCGGGTCCGGCGAGTCCGAGATCCGGCGCTGGATCATCGAGAACGACTGGCTGGAGGCGGTGGTCGCCCTGCCCGACCAACTCTTCTACAACACCGGCATCTCCACGTATTTCTGGGTGGTCACTAACCGCAAGGACGCCCGGCGCCGGGGCAAGGTCCAGCTGGTGGATGCCCGCGACCTGTTCGTCAAGATGCGCAAGAGCCTGGGCGAGAAGCGCAAGCAGGTCAGCCTGGCGCAGATAGACGAGATCGTTCGCCTCTACGGCGACTTTACCGAGGGCGATCGGGTGAAGATCTTCCCCAATGAGGCCTTTGGCTTCCTGCGGATTACCGTCGAACGCCCGCTGCGGCTGCGGTGGGAGGTAAGCGACGAGACCCTGGCCGCATTCGACGCCGACCACAGGATCGCCAGGTTGGATCCGGTGGTCCACGGTGCGCTGCGTGCCGGGCTGGAGGGCGCCTGGGGGGAGGTCTTCGCCGACGGGAAGGTTGCAGCCAAGAAAGTTCGGACGCTACTTAGGGACGCGGGCGCCATGGGCAAGGCACTGGAGAAGTTGATGATGGATGTGTTGGCAGTGAGGGATCCCGACGCCGACCCGGTCACGGACGCCAAAGGAAACGCCCTACCGGACCCGGATTTGAGGGACAACGAGAACGTGCCGCTGCCTGGCGTGCGGGTGAGCTACGAGGCCGAAGTTGCCGGCCGCCTGGCGACCCTGGAGTATCGGAGTGCGGTTGCCGACTACATGGAGGCCGAAGTCCGGCCCTATGTCCCGGATGCCTGGGTGGACTACGACAAGACGAAGGTCGGTTACGAGGTCCCGCTGACCCGCCACTTCTACAAGTACGTCCCACCCCGCCCGCTGGAGGAGATAGACGCCGAGATCAAGCAGCTGGAAGCGGAGGTCCAGGACCTACTGCGTGAGGTGACTGAGTGAGCGATGTAGCCTTCCCGAACTCAACCTTCCCGCTAATAAGGATCGGTCACTTGGCCGAGCTGCAACTGGGGAAGATGCTCCAGCCCCTCCCACATTCGAATACAGACATCGAGGTGGCTTACCTGCGCGCAGGACACTTGCCATCTCCACCGGACGAACTGCCGCTGATGTGGACCACGCAGAAAGAGCGTAGGCAATACGAGGTACGCGAGGGTGATCTGCTCGTTGCGGAAGGCGGAGACGTAGGACGAGCGGAATTCGCACCTCCCTTTCTAGGCAACGCTGTCATCCAGAATTCGCTCCATCGAGTGCGGGCTGAACGCGGTAATGACCTTCGCTTCCTCCGGTACGGAATTCAAGCCCTCTACTCCATTAACTGGTTCGATGTGTATTGCAATAAGTCAACATTTGGCCACCTCACATCAGAGAAACTAGCTGCCCTGAAGATTCCTGCACCGCCCGAAGAACAACAAGGCTCGATCGCCGACTTCCTCGACGCCGAGACCGCCCGCATCGACGCCCTCATCACCAAGAAGCGCCGCCTGCTTCTCGAACTGGATGAGCGGCTAATATCCTCTGCACGCTCCGTCTTAATGGGAAAGAAAGAGCATGGTGCACGTCGCAAGACCGGCCTTCCGTGGCTGCCGGATGTACCAGTAGCTTGGGAGATAGCGCCCATCTACTCTCGATACGACGTTTTGCTGGGCCGTATGGTCAATGAGGCCAGATCAGCGAATGGTGATATGCGGCCCTATCTCCGAAACGCCAACATAAGGTGGGACAGAATCGATATTTCGGATATCGCATTTATGGACTTCCCGCTTGCAGAACGTAATAAGTATCAACTAAAGAGCGGGGACCTCCTGATATGCGAAGGTGGAGCTGGCGTCGGAAGGGCCGCCGTGTGGAACGGTGAGCTCGACGAGTGCTATTACCAGAAGTCGTTGCATCGGGTTCGCTCGCGAGGACGCTGGCCCGTCGAATGGTTGATTGAGTGGCTTCGGGTCTGTAAACACATGGGCGTTTTTGCTGGTGAAGGAAACCTAGCAACCATCCCCCATTTGACCGCGGAACAACTGCGCTCTCACCGAATACCCTTTCCGGCCCCAGAAAGGTCCCACGAGTTGTTGGGAATCCTCACTGCCGAGAGGCGTGAGACGGCAACCTTGCAATCACTTGTCAGTGAGCAAATCGCCCTCCTTAAGGAGCGCCGGCAGGCGCTTATTACCGCCGCCGTTACCGGGCAGGTCGAGATCCCGGGGGCCGCCGCTTGAGCAAGGCGGACGAGGCCGCTTTTGAAGCCTTTGTCTGCGACCGACTGATCACCTCCGGCGGCTACCAGGCCCTCAAGGTCGGCAACCAGCCGGGGCCCCCGACCGGCTTCGATCCCGCCAAAGGCCTCGACCTCACCGAACTCCTCGCCTTCATCCGCTCCACCCAGGCCCAAGCGTGGGACCGGCTGGTCACCCTCTACGGCGGCAATCCGGATAAGGCCGAGCGGGGGTTCGCCGACCGGGTGGCCAAAGAACTGGATGCGCGGGGCACCGTCGACGTAATTCGCCACGGCGTGGTGGACCTGGGCACCACTTTCCGGCTGGCCTACTTCCGGCCGGCGTCCGGGCTGACCCCCGAGCTGCAGGAGCGCTACGCCAAGAACCGTCTCACCGTCATCCAGCAGCTCCCCTACGAGGTGTCGTCGGCCAGGACCGTGGACCTGGGCCTGTTCGTTAACGGCATTCCAGTCGCCACCGCCGAGTTGAAGAATCCCATCACCGGCCAGGGCTTCAAGCAGGCGATCGCCCAGTACCGGACCGACCGCGACACCCGTAACCCGCTGCTCCGGCGGTGCGTGGTGCACTTCGCCGTGGACCCCGAGGAGGTGGCGATGACCGCCCGTTTGGCTGGCAAGGAAACCCGGTTCCTTCCCTTCAACCGCGGACACAACCTGGGCAAGGGCAACCCGCCCAACCCGGCAGGCCACCGCACCGCCTATCTGTGGGAACAGGTCTGGCAGCAGGACGCCTGGCTGGATCTGCTGAACCGGTTCGTACACGTCGAACCGGCGCCGAAGGGCTCCCGGAAGGCCTCGACGGTGATCTTTCCCCGTTACCACCAGTGGGATGCGGTGCTCAAGCTGACCGCGGCCGCCCGCGCCGAGGGCGCCGGCCACGACTACCTGGTTCAGCACTCGGCCGGCTCGGGCAAGTCCAACACCCTGGCCTGGCTGGCGCACCGGCTGTCCTCGCTGCACAACGCCGCCGATCGGAAGGTCTTCGACAAGGTCGTGGTGATCACCGACCGGCGCATCCTGGACAAGCAGCTTCAGGACACCATCTACCAGTTCGAGCACGCCCACGGAGTGGTGGTGCGGATCGACGAGAACTCCCAGCAACTGGCCGAAGCCCTGGTCGGCGAGCAGGCCCGCATCGTCATCACCACGCTGCAGAAGTTCCCGTTCGTCATCGACAAGATCGAGGCACTGCCAGAACGCACCTACGCGGTGATCGTCGACGAAGCCCACTCGTCGCAGACCGGCGATTCGGCCACGGCCCTCAAGAAGGTCCTGGGGAGCCGGCCGGCGGGACCCCTCCCGGACGAGGCCCCGGACCCTGCCGAGGATGCCCTAGCGGCCAACGCCCTGGCCCGGGGCAAGCAGCTCAACCTGTCATTCTTCGCCTTCACCGCCACCCCGAAGGGCCGTACCATCGAGCTGTTCGGCCGCTACGACCCGGCCACCGGCCGCAAGGTGCCGTTTCACCTTTATTCGATGCGCCAGGCCATCCAGGAGGAGTTCATCCTGGATGTGCTGGCCCACTACGTCACCTACCGGACCTACTGGGAGATCGAGCGCACCACGCCGGAGGACCCCGACTACGATCCGGCGCGGGCCCGGGCCGCCATCGCCCGATTCGTGTCGCTGCACCCGCACCAGCTGGCGCAGAAGGCAGAGGTGATCGTAGAGCACTACCGCAGCCGCGTGCACCACAAGATAGGCGGCCAGGCCAAGGCGATGGTGGTCACCGCCTCCCGGGAGCATGCGGCGCGCTACAAGGATGCTCTCGACCACTACATCCGGGACAAGGGGTACCTGGACGTCGGGGTGCTGGTGGCCTTCTCCGGGGGCCTGGACCTGGACGGGGATTGGGTGACCGAGTCGGCGATGAACCAGATCCCCGAGTCGCAAACGGCAGACGCCTTCGACGGTGAGGAGTGGCAGCTGCTGGTGGTGGCCGAGAAGTACCAGACCGGCTTTGACCAGCCCAAGCTCTACGCGATGTACGTCGACAAGCCGCTCACCGGACTGGCGGCGGTGCAGACCCTGTCCCGCCTCAACCGCATCTACGACCGGGACGGCATCCGCAAGGACGGCACCTTCGTGCTGGATTTCCGCAACGAGGCCGAGGACATACAGGCCGCCTTCGAGCCCTGGTACGGAGAGACGGTAGCTCCCCCCACCGATCCAAACCTGCTGTACGACACCCGTCACGAGCTGGATCCGTTCGGCGTGCTCTGGCCGGACGAGGTGGAGCGGGCGGTGGCTCTGCTGCTGGCCAGCGGCAAGATCGCTCACGACCGGATCCACGCCGCGCTGGGGCCGGCCATCGACCGCTTTCGCGACCTGGAGTCCGATGAGCGGGACCGGTTCCTGGACTCTCTCAAGCGATTCATCCGCACCTACACTTTCCTCTCGCAGGTGGTCTCGTTCACCGATGTAAAGCTGGAGCGGGACTTTCTGTTCTGCCGGGCCCTATCGGCCTTCCTCAAGGGCGAGGGAAGCGACGCCGTCCACCCCGAGGTTGAGCTCACGCACCTCAGGATGGAGCAGACCTTCGAGGGATCGGTGGCGCTGACCGAGACCCTGGGCACCGTCACCACCATCTTCGGCAACGAGGGGCGGCGCCTGCCGGAGTTTGAGCCCCTGTCGCAGATCATCCAGCGGCTGAACGAGCGGTTCGGCACCGATTTCGCTCCGGAGGACCGGGTTTTCTACGACACCATCGCCGACAAGCTCACCCAGCGGCCGGATATCCGCCGGGCGGCGACGGCCAACTCGGCAGAGAACTTCCGGCTGATCCTGGACAAGGAATTCGAGAGGGCGGTGCTGGACCAGTTGGGAGTCTCCGAGGAACTGGCGCTGTCCTACGTAGACAACCCCGACATGCAGTCCGAGATCATTAACACCTACCTGCCGTTCATCCAGGGCCGGGCAAGGGCGGCGCATCAGGAGTTCTGCGACATCGGGGATCTGCTGGGGCCGGACAGGGAGTCGGCTCACCTGGAGTACAAGGCAAGTCTTCGCTCTGCGCAGGAGACCGGCGAGACCTTCAAGCCGCTGGAGACGGCCAGCCTGAAGACCATCGCCGCCTTCCTGAACTCCCGGGAGGGCGGCACGCTGCTGATCGGGGTGGCCGACGACGGCACCATCCACGGTCTGGAGGCGGACTACGCCAGCCGGTCCAAGGCCACTCAGGATCCCCGGGACTGGTTCCAGCAGCACCTGGCGAACATCATTTCCGCCTCAATGGGCGACGCGGCGGCCACCATGGTGCGCCCGGCGATCTTGCACGTCGACGGCCACGACATCTGCCGGGTCCAGGTGGACCCAAGCGGCTTCCCGGTGGAAGCCAGGGTGATGTACCAAAAGCCTGGAGGACCCAAGGAGCTCCGCACGGAGTTCTTCGTCCGGGTGGCCAACGGCACCAAGGCGCTGGACGCGGTGGAGAAGGAGAAGTACCTGTTGGTCCGTTGGGGTCGGGCGGGGTAGGAGAGAAAGGAGACAAGGGGTTGGTGACGGCTAGGGAACCACGCTTGAACACAAAAGGCGACGCTAAACCCTTCTCGCCCTTCCGCAAGGAATACCGGACCCTATCCGGGCACCTTTCCGGTCGTGTCAGCGAAATTCAGTACGAAATCGACCTACGGTCTTTGAACCTTGAGTTGTCGGACCGAGAAATCGTTAATCGCCTTACTCGAGGGCTCAGTTTGAATCCCCCAGCGGTCGGAATCGCAAGCAAACGCTCAAGAGCGGGGAAGCATTATGGCCGAACCGTCCACCGGATCGCCCTTGTCTTGCCGATCAGCGGCTCCGGGGAATTGGTTGACTACTGGCCAAACGAGGTCCCGGACATCGATCACCTCGCCGAAGCGGTTCCGGAACCAGAATCCGGATTAGACCTGCCACCTCCTCATTGGAAGTGGAACGACAACGGCGAGCTCGAGTACTGGGTGGAATACGAGGGCGACCCTCCCGACATCAGGACGATTTTCGCCTACCAGAAGGAGCGGGTCGAGGCGATCGTGCGCGCGGTTGCCGCTCAGACGACTCAGTTTCTGAAACAGTATCGATCAGATTTGGAGCGTTGGGTCAAGGAGGAAAGGCGCAAGTCTGACGCTGCTCAAGAACTCTACGAAGCCATTTCGCTCCCGGAGTACGCACCGCCACAGATCAGAATTACTGATGAACCAGATCAGTCGGCAGATACCGCGCCCGGCCCAGTTGCCGGTCTGCCCCCGCGCCTGAGGGTTAGAGACGGCGACTGGAAGACCTACCTGTCGATAATTCAACGGTGGGCGTCAGTAGTGGAGCACACCAAGGGCTCATTCTGCACCTTGGACGAATACGCTCTTCGGGATCTCCTCCTAGCAACCCTGCATGCCGTCTATCCGGTGGCGCTGGGCGAGGTCATGAGCGCGGGCAAGAGGAGCGACATCTACGTTGTTCCAGACCCCGATCGCCCGACCTTGATTCCCATCATCACCGAGCTAAAGGTTGGATCCGGCTCGAAGTTGGTGCAGGATGCGGTCGCTCAGCATCTCGGGCAGCTATCCGTGCGGGAGACCAAGGGAACGCTCATCTTCTTCATCAAGACGGAGCGAAGGCGTGCAGAACAAAACGTAAAGAAGGGAATCGAGACCTCGCCCGGCTTCCAAGGTTGGTCAGACGGACCTTTCGCGGACGGATGGGAACTAGCTCACTTCCGCCCTCCGGAGGATCCTCGCAAGTTCGTCGAACTGCATGTCGGGAGCATCTTCATGCGCCAGCCAACTACGCGCGATTCGGGTGCACCTCGAACTCCCAGTCGGCAGCCCGGAAAACGACGGTGAAGAATCGAAAGAAGGAATGCTGACCCAAAATTCCATTAAAGGGAATACCGTCGCTGTTGCAAAATCCAACTTCGGCCTCCCACTGCAGGTCAGCAGCCGTGAGCGCCACAGTGGTGAACCTGGCCTCAATGGATTGGCCGCCTATTCCCAGACGTCTGACATCAGCGGACGCCAGGTCAACTCCCGCCTGCGTCGCAGTCCAAAACGGTAGCAATGTGTTCTGGGAACCTGAATCGACAAGTGCCCTGATCCGAACTTCCGAGCTGCCGAGAGCGATATCGAGTGCCGGTCTTAGCTCGTTTTGCCCCACTGAAAGGTAGGGCACGATCATTACGCGAATACCGGCCTGGCGGATGCCTCGAACTTCGATGCCGGAACCCGCCAAACGGTGGCGATCTCACCCCTTCGCCGCAACTCCGCGATCACGTCCTCCGGACTGTCGGCATCAAACAGGATCCGGGCGCCGTCTTGCGCTACCCACCGTCCGGCGTAGGTCTCCAGGAGGGCGTTCAGGCGGCCATCCGGCAGGTTGGCACGGTCCTCCACCGACAGTTGCAACTCCACCTCAACTCGGTTGTCGGAACCAGGCCTCAAAGTGAACGCACAAAGGCCGCTGGCTACGGAAGGCGAACGACTATCCGTTTCGACAACCGCGTGCAGAACGCGGTTGATTACCCGGCCCAGTTCGATCCGTTGACCCGCCACCTCGATCTGCTGCTCCGCGTCAATTTCAACCCGTGCTCCGTTCTGCGCCGATAGCGTCCGAAGGGCTTCAAACTCTTCGCTGCTGGCGATTACAGCCGCTTCCTGCCAGGTCCCATAAACAGTGTTGCCTGAGAGGAGTTCGTTGGCCCAGTTGATCATCCGTAGGTCTTCCTCGCTCAATTGCCGCGGCATTACAACCGGCGAGCCGGTGAGTCGGCGGATCCTGGCGATGACGCGCACCACAGATAGCAACTCAGGGGGAAGGGTAGGAACGTCGGAAGGAAGGATGATCGGTGCGCTTGCCCACCTGCCGGAGCCGGTCATCAAGAGACCGACACTATGTGAGCTTCCCAGCGCTTGGTAGGTCTCCAGGGCACGCAACAAGACGACCGGGTCCGAGCCTGCTTCCGGCAACTCAAAAGTGAGGGAAATCGTCATTTCGCCATCGGCGGAGATCCAGCGGATGGAGACCGAAAATGCTCCAGAAGGATCCGATCCGAAAATCTCTGCCCCTGAGGAGGATGTCTTCCGGTCGACGAAAGTAACGGGAAGCGTTGCCCGTTCCCGGCCCTCTCTGTCGGCCACGACGAGGAGACATTCGAAGCGTATTGCTTGACCGTTTACGTCCCTGATTAGGGCATTAGCCTCAGGATCCGCCGAGGAGCTGAGGGCCAGGCGGACACTTTGCCTGCCGTCGCCGTTGCCGGGAGAAGGGTGCGGCAACGATGAGATAGGAGCGTCATACGCGATACCTACCAGAGTTCCCTCCATAGGTATCAAGTCTAGCCGGGTTCTGCCGTCCGCTAAAGCTCGTCGATCTTGGCGGCCATGATGAAGTCGTTGTCGGTCAGGCCTTTGGCCGCGTGGGTGGTGAGGGTCAGCTTCAAAAATCCCCACCCCAACTCAAAGTCCGGGTGGTGCCCCTGCTGCTCGGCCAGAAGGCCGACCCGGGTGGCCATCCCGAAGGCGTCCCGGAAGTTCTTGAACTTGAAACTGCGCTCGATACGGCTCTCCACGATCGTCCAGTCCGGGTTGACCTGGGACGCAAGCTCGGCTGCTTTTTTGGGGTCGAGCGTAGGCGTCCCGGCGTGGCAGGCCTCGCATTTTCGTTCTGCCAGATCGCTCATGGGGGGCTCCTTTCGGTGTCCTGAAGAATTGATAAGAAGGTTTGCCAAGTACGCGCAAACGTTAACCCTTGTTCCATACTAACTATCCCCCCACGACGGCTCCTCAGGAGCTTTAAGCGCGGGGTCAACGCCAAGGTCGCTCGTGTTTCGCAACCCCGGAGGTCCGTTTTGCCGACCGTCTTTCGCCCGATCCTCCCCCTGCTCGCCGTGCTCGTGCTGCTGGCGGCCTGCGGCCGGGATAACCCCACCCTGGACACCCCGACCGGCAGCCCCCAGGCGCTGTCGGTGAACATCACGTCTCCTGAGAACGGTGCGCAGGTGGCGGGAAACGTGGTGGTCCTGACGGTTGAGTCCGAGGGGATCGAGATCACCGACGCAGACGGCGACATCTCCGGGGAGACCGGCCATTACCACGTGTTCATCAACCAGGATCCGGTGGCGACGGGGGAGACCATCTCCGACGGGCCGGAGGTCATCCACTTCAGCGAGGACACCGTGGCCATACCGGGTCTATCGGTGGGTATGCACAAGTTCACCGTGGTCCTGGGCGACGGCTCCGAGTCCCGGATCGGCAGGGGATCCTCGGTGATCGAGGTCGAGGTCACCGGACCTTCTATCGAGGCAACCGCGCCGGCCACCGCTCCCATGGCGGTCGGGTTCACGGTCGAGACCGCGGTGACCGGGGTACAGATCACCGACCCGGAGGACGATCCCGGGACGGGAGGCACCGGCCACCTTGACCTGGTGATCGACCCGAGGTCGGACCCGTTCGACACGGACCAGCCGCTGCCGGCCGATTCCAGCCACATCCACTCGACCGGTACGTCGACCGCGGTCACCGGTCTGATTGAGGGCGACCACACCATCTGGGTGGTGCTGACCGACCGCAACCATGTGCCGGTGCAGCCCCCGGTGGCGGACCGGGTATTCGTGGAGATCAGGTAGACGGGCGGGACACATCGGTGGACCCGGCTGCGGGTAGCCCGGCACATTGTTTCCCGACCCGGCCGGAAATCACCGGCGGGTGAGTCGAAATGTCATACCCGGTCGCTAGCATGGGGTCATGGCTGATGATCAGATGTGGGTTGAGGCGTGGAGCCCAGAGTACGGATCCTCCACCGAGGTTGATGATGGGCTTACCTCTTCGGTAGAGGAGGTTGACCCCGGGGTGGAGACCTCTGCCTGGGGACCCATTACGCCGGCGCCTTCGGAGCCCCCGGTGGCTGCATTTATCGACGGGGTGGACCGGGTGGATGCCCGGGCGTTCTACGGCCAGGGGTCGTCTCCGGCTCCCGGACTGTTCGGTTCGGTTGCGGCGGGAGCGGTTCTGGTGGACGGCAGGGCGGCGTTCGGACCGACCGAGGTCCAGCGTTGGAGCGTGTTCGGGGCGGACGTGAACCCGCCGGTGAGGCCGTTCAGCACCGCGGTGAGCTACCGGGGGACCTCGGTGGCGGGCACCCGCCCGGAGGAGCTGCGGGGAGCCCTGCAGAAGGCCCGCAGCCGCCTGGAGGAGGACCTGGCCCGGCGTCTTGCCCGTGAGGGCATGCTGGTGATCGCGGACGGGCCGCTGCTGCTTCGGGAGCCGGTGGATCTGGTCGGTTACATCAAGAGCCACCAGAAGACGTACCTGAGTCCCGAGCACGCTCCGGTGGCCTTGGGGCTGGCACCGGGTCAGCGCACGCCCATCTTCGGCTTTGGCATGTCGTCGCACCGGCCCCGGTTCTCCTGGTACACCCGCATCGCCCCGGCGCCGCACCAGCACCCGTGGGCGGCCATCGCCCGGTGTGAGGTGAGCTCCACCATCGGGCTGCAGAGGGCGGTCGGTCTGGCGGACACGGTTACCTACCACCTGCCCCGCTTCAGCTCCAAGGCGTTCTGGGACACCCGGGCGCCGCAGAATCTGGTCCCCATTGCCACGCTCGAGCGCAAACTGTGGAGCCTGCTGGGGGACCGGGAGCTGATCATGCGGCGGATCCGCTCCGGGGTGCAGGCCGGGAGGTCCGCCCGTGGCTGATGAGCAGGTCGGCCGGGTCCTGGGCGTGGAGCCCGCGACCTCCACCGAGTTCCGGGTGGTGATAGATGGGGACAACTACCTGCAGTTGGACGACCTGGTGGAGGTCCGGACCCAGGTGCCCAAGGTGGGGGAGGTGCACCTGTACGGTCTGGTGACCGAGGTGGCGGCCCGGTACGAGGGAGCACGGTTCGAATCCGACATGTTCCTGATCGCCGAGGAGGGGTCGCTTCCGGCGGAGCTGGCGCGATCGGCCTCGGTTCAGACCATCCGGGTCGACCCCGAGATCTGGGTCGCGCCGGACCCGGGGGAGCCGGTGTACCGGGTGGCCGGCCACTCCCGGGACAAGGCGCTCTACGCCGACGAGATGGGCCGGCGCCTTCCCATCGGGTTCGCCCGGGACGGCGAGCCGATATGGGTGGACCTGGACTTCTTCGACGGGCGCAAGGGCGGGCACATATCCATCTCCGGTGTCTCGGGAGTGGCCACCAAAACATCGTTCGCCCTATCCTTCCTGCGCTCACTGACCGCGCACCCCGAGGTGGTGGGGCAGGCGGCATCCAACGTGCGGGTGCTGGTGTTTAACGTGAAGCAGGAGGACCTGCTGTGGCTGGACCGGCCCAACTCCGAGCTGAACGATCAGGCCCGCCAGCAGTGGGCCCGGCTGGGCATCCCGGCCGAGCCGTTCCCCTCGGTATCGTTCTGGGCGCCGCCGCGGGGGCCGGTCGGGCTGGTCCCGGACACCGACTCCCGCAGCGAAGGCGTTTCCGCCTTCTCCTGGACCCCCCGGGAGTTCATCGAGCTGGGGCTGCTGCGCTTTCTGTTCGTCGAGTCGGGAGACTTCCGCCAGCAGCTCACCTTCGTCGAGGAGCGGGTCCGGTCCCAGCTGCAGAAGCTGGCCGAGCCGGTCGAGGGGCGCCCGGGGGTGGTGCGGATCGGGACCCGCCTGATCTCTACGCTGGCCGACCTGGTAGAGGTGATCGAGCAGCACGTCGACCCCGAGGACGGGGAGCCGGAGCAGTCGTGGACCGGCCGGGTGCAGGGCGGAACCGCTCAGGCATTCATGCGCCGGCTGCGGGCGGCCGAGTACCGCATCGGGCGGCTGGTGCGGGCAGACGGCAACCGGGTGGACCGGATGGCCCAGGCGGTCACCGTGGTCGACCTGCACAAGCTCCACGACTTTGCCCAGCGGTTCGTGGTCGGTGCGCTGCTGGACGAGGTCTTCGCCGGCAAGGAAAAGACCGGCCAGCGGCTGCCGCTGCAGGTGATCCTGCTGGACGAGTTGAACAAGTACGCCCCCCGGGAAGGTCACTCTCCCATCAAGGAGGTGCTGATCGACATCGCCCAGCGGGGGCGTTCTCTGGGGATCATCCTCATCGGGGCCCAGCAGACCGCCTCCCGGGTCGCCCCCGAGGTGGTGGAGAACGCCTCCATCCGGGTCAGCGGGCGCCTGGACGCTGCCGAGGCCGAGCGGGCGGAGTACGGGTGGATGCTGCCATCCACCCGGGCCCGGGCACGCCTGTTCAAACCGGGCACGATGGTGGTCTTCCAGCCGGGCATCCCCGCGCCGCTGGTTTTCACCTTCCCCTACCCGCCGTGGGCCACCCGGCCGGAGGAAGCCATCGAAGCGGGCGACCCCTTCGACGGCCTGTGAGATTCCTGCACACCGGCGACTGGCACGTCGGCAAGAAGCTGGGGCGGATCTCCCGGGAGGCCGAGTTCGAGCAGGTGCTGGACGAACTTGTCGCCATCGCCCGGGACCAGAAGGTCGACGCGGTCCTGGTGGCCGGGGACCTGTGGGACCGGCCGCTGCCTCCGCTGGACAGCATGCGGATGGTGATCGACGCTCTGATCCGGCTGGCCGACGTTGCGGGAAAGGTAGTTGCCATCCCCGGCAACCACGACTCGGCCCAGCTGTTTGGCGTGCTGGCCCGGCTGCTGGAGCCCCGGGGTGTCATCCTGGCCCCCAAGATCGCCCGGCCGGAGGATGGCGGAATAGTGCGCATCCCGTCCCGGGACGGAACCGAGGACGCCTGCGTGGCCGTCTTTCCATTCCTGCACGAGGCGGTGGTGATCGACGACGTACTCAAGGACTCCCAGGACTGGTTCGCCAAGCTGGACCCGGGAAGCGTGGTCGGCGCCGACCGTTATGCGGACAAGGTGCGCCGGTTGAGCACCGCCCTGTGTTCCGGGTTTGACCCGGGAGGGATCGGGATCCTCATGGCCCATTACTTCGTGGACGGCGCCGAGATCGGGGGCGGCGAGCGCAAGATCCACCTGGGGGAGCAGTACGCCGCCACCGCGCAGTCCATCCCGCCCGGCGCCGGCTATGTCGCGCTCGGCCACATCCACCGTCCGCAGGAGGTTGCGGGGGCCGCGGTGGCCACCCGGTACTGCGGGAGCCCGCTGCAGCTGGACTTCTCCGAGCGAACCCATGAGAAGCAGGCGGTGATCGTGGACATCAAGCCCGGCTCCCCGGCGAAGGTCAAGACCATAGCCCTGACCTCCGGCCGCAAGCTGATTCGGGTCACCGATGAGCTGGAATCCCTGCAGAGCCGGGTGACCGAGTTCGGCGACGCCTACCTGGACGTCCGGGTGAAGACCTCCGGTCCGGTATTCGGGCTGGCCGACCAGGTGCGAAAGTTCCTTCCCAACGCGGTGATGGTCCAGGCGGTCTATGACCGGGTGGCCGGCTCCGAGGAGGTCGCCGCCAAATCGCTCGACGGCCGGATCACCGATCTCTACGCCGGCTACCACCTGCGGGCCCACGGGGTGGAGCCGCCGGCCGAGCTGCTGGACGAGTTGAGGATCCTCGAGGAGGAGGTGCAGCGTGCGGCCTCTTGAGCTGACCCTCGAAGGTTTCAAGTCCTACCGCAAGCCCCAGACCTTCACCTTCGACACCCGGACCCTGTTCGGGATCGTCGGTCCCACCGGGTCCGGCAAGTCGTCGATCCTGGAGGGCCTGATCTTCGGCCTCTACGGCAAGACGCCGAGCGTGGAGTCGGGGACCAAAAAGCTGATCAACTCGCAGGAGTGGCAGGCCCGGGTCCAGCTGGTTTTCGAGGCGGACGACGTTGCCTGGGAGGTGGCCCGGGTCATCCGGCTGAAAGGCACCTCGCAGACCATTCTTCGCCGGGTCGACGGGGCGGGGGACCCGGTAACCGGTGACCGCGCGGTCACCGAGAGGATCGAGGAGATCGTCGGCCTGGACTTCGAATCGTTCCGGTCCTCGGTTGTTCTGCCCCAGGGTGAGTTCGACCGGTTTCTGAAGGCCACCCCCACCGAGCGCTCCCGCATCCTGAAGGGCATATTCCGCCTGGAACGGGTGGACCTGCTGCGCGAAGGCGCCCGGGCGCGGCTGCAGGTGATCGAGGGGCAGATCAGCGTGCACCAGAGCACCCTGGACGGGTTCCCGGACCAGCCGGAGGTGCTGCTAAAGCAGGTGAGGACCGAGGCGGTGGAGGCGGAGCGCTTCCGGCAGGAGGTCAGGCAGGAGCTGCCGCGGGTGCTGCAGGCCGAGCAGGATGTCGCCAGGTCGGCGGGGGAGATCCAAAGGGTCCGGCA
>JAJCYF010000054.1 GCA_029263035.1 Actinomycetes bacterium | reverse complement strand
CGCCGCCGCCGGCGATCACCCCCAGTAGCAGCGGAAGTCCCAGCAGAACCAGGGCCGCCGCGATTGCGATGTCGACGGGGGTGTGACGGATGTTGCGGAGACGTTCGGAAAACGACATGCGTACTAGGATATTCCTCCTTCCGGACATCAACTCTTTTCCGCGCATTTTGTCCTCTACGAAAGGCTCCTGCCGTGGGTACTTCCGCCGCCGCTATCCGCCGGCTGCTTGCCGGTGGAGTCACCGTCAACATGCCGGGGGTTTACGACGCCCTGACCACGCGCCTGGCCACCCGGGCCGGCTTCGACGTGCTGTTCGTCTCCGGGTACTCGGTCTCCGCGTCCCGGCTGGGTGCGCCGGACTTCGGCTACTTGACCCAGACCGAGATCGCGGACTCAGCCCGCGGTATCTGCGCCAACACCTCGCTGCCGGTGATAGTCGACGCCGACACCGGCTACGGAAACCCGTTGAGCTGCATCCGGACCGCCGACATGCTCCATGCATCCGGCGCGGCCGGGATCTTCCTGGAGGACCAGGTCTGGCCCAAAAAGTGCGGGCACTTCGCCGGCAAGAAGGTGGTGGAGGCCGATGAGTGGCTGGGCAAGCTGAAGGCGGTGCTGGACCAGCGGAGCCGGGGGGTTGACCTGTTCCTGGTCGCCCGCACCGATGCTCTCAGCACCCGGGGGATCGACGACGCCATCGACCGGGCGAAACGGGCACGTGACCTCGGTGTGGACGCCATCTTCGTCGAGGCCCCGCCGGACATCGATTCGCTGGAGCGAGTGGCCGCCGAGGTTGAGGGGGTGGTCCGGGTGGCGAACATGATCGAGGGCGGCAAGACCCCGCTGCTCAGTGACGCCGAGCTCCACGAGCTGGGCTATGACCTGATCGTCACCCCCCTGACCCCGCTTTTCGCCGCCACCAAGGCGGTCCAGGATGTCCTGGAGGTCCTGAGGCGCGAGGGGACGGTGCGGGACCATCCCGAGATGATGGTTTCCTTCACCGAGTTCGAGCCGGTTGTGGACCTGGACGGGCACAAGGCGCTGGAGGACCGCTACCGGTAGCCCGCGCTCCCGAGGTCCATCAGGAGGCCGGCCAGTGCTTCAGGGTGGGACAGGAACGGGGAATGGCCCCAGTCCCCGCCGATCTCCTTTTTGCACCCGGCCAGCCGGCACATCCGTTCCTGGGATGCCGGGGGGATCACCCGATCGTTGCGGCTGTGGATGTAGATCCGGGGCACTCTGCCGTAGTTCGCCTCGGTCAGGCTCAAGGGGGTCCTCAGCGGCTCCATCGGCTCCACGCGCCATCGCGCCATCGCATGCTGCCTCACCTGTGGGGAACAGCCTTCGTAGAACGCATCCTCGATCACCGAGCGGTTCAGGTCCACCGTCGAATTCGCCTCGTCCACCTGAAGGTTCGCCCGGGTAAGCACGCCCGCGTCCGCCGCGAACGTCCTGGGGGAGGGGACGCCGTGGCGCCAGACCGACTGTCCGTCCCGAAGCAAGAAGGCGCACAGGTACACCGCCAGGCGGACCGAGCCCGGATACAGCTCGCAGGCCCGGGAGACCACGGCCCCGCCGAAGCTGTGGCCCACCAGCACGGCCGGCTCGCCGGCGGCGCTCAGCCGGGCCCCGAGGGTCTCAACGCAGGATTTCATCGATACCTCGCCGGGGGGCGTCGGGTCCGATCCGTGACCGGGAAGGTCCGGGCACAACACCGTATGGCCCAGCGCCCGGAGACGCCCGGCGACCTGCTCCCAGCACCATCCGCCGTGCCAGGCGCCGTGGACCAGCACAAAGGTGCTCGTTGCAGCTCTCCTGCCGAAGGCCTGTCGCCAGGCGGTACGATCGGTAAACCGTGAGTGTAGACCGACCCCGAGCCGAGCTCGTCGAGCTGAACCGCCGTCACCTGTGGAATCCGTTCACGCAGATGAAGGGCTATCTGGAGTCCGATCCTGTCGTGATCACCCGGGGGGAGGGGGTGCGCCTGTTCGACGCCGGCGGCAACTCGTACCTGGACGGCAACTCGTCGTTGTGGCTGAACATCCACGGGCACAACCACCCGGCGCTGAACGCCGCCATCACCGGCCAGCTCGGGCGCATCGCCCACTCGACGCTGCTCGGTTTGGGCAACGTCCCCGCCATCGAGCTGGCGGCTCGCCTGACCCAGATCGCGCCCGGCGGCCTGTCGAAGGTCTTCTACTCGGACAGCGGCGCCACGGCGGTGGAGATCGGCCTGAAGATCGCCTACGCCTACTGGAGGAGGGTCGGTCGACCGGAGAAGTCCGGGTTCCTCAGCTTCCGCAACGGCTACCACGGCGACACCATCGGGGCGATGAGCGTGGGAGGGATCGATCTGTTCCACGACGAGTTCGGTCCGATGCTTTTTCCGGTTGAACGCGCCCGGTACCCCAACGTCTACCGTTTTGAGGGGACCGAGCAGGAGTGCTCGCAGGCTTGCCTGGCCGAGCTCGAGGACATCCTTGAGCGCAAGGCCGCCGGCCTGGCGTGTGTGGTGGTGGAGCCAACGGTGCAGGGGGCGGGCGGGATGGTGGCCATGCCCGAAGGCTTCCTGGGGTCCCTGGCACGGCTCTGCCGGGAGCACGACGTGCTGCTGCTGGCCGACGAGGTGGCCACCGGCTTCGGCCGCACCGGCCGTATGTTCGCCTGCGAACACGAGGCCGTGTGTCCCGACATCATGGCGGTGGGAAAGGGCCTGACCGGTGGCTACCTGCCGGTTGCGGCCACCCTGACCACCGACCGGATATACGACGCGTTCTGGGGTGAGCACGCCGAGCTCAAGACCTTCTTTCACGGACACTCATTCACCGGAAACCAGCTCGGCTGCGCGGTTGCGCTGGCCAGCCTGGACCTTTTCGAGAGCAACCGGCTGGTGGAGCGGACGCAGCTCAGCTCGTCCCGGGTGGCCGACCTGCTGAAACCGGTTGCCGGCCTGGCTCACGTGGGCGACGTTCGCAGACGAGGGTTGATGGTGGGCATCGAGCTGGTAGAGGACCCCGAAACCGGGCGCAGCTTTCCCTGGCAGCAGGCGATGGGTGCGCAGGTGTGCCGCCGGGCCCTTGACCTCGGGATGATCACCCGCCCGCTGGGCGACGTGGTGGTCTTCATGCCCCCCCTGGCCACCCCCGACGAGGACCTGGACGCCATGGTCCACATTCTGCACCGGGCCATCTGTGAGGTAACCGAGCAGTGAGGGGCATCTTTGTCACCGGGACCGACACCGGAGTCGGCAAGACGGTCATCACCGCCGGCGTTACTGCCGCGCTGCGTTCCGAGGGGCTGGATGTCGGGGTGTGCAAGCCGGTCCAAAGCGGCCACCTCGCGGGGGACCCGGACGGGGACGCCGGCATGCTCCTGGCTCTTTCAGGCCTGGACGACTCCCCGGCCATGGTGAACCGGTACTCGTTTTCGGCCGCCCTGGCTCCGCTGGTGGCCGCCCGGCTGGAGGGGGAGGTGATCTCCTCCGAGGAGGTCCTGGGTCACATTGCCGAAATGGACGGAGTACACGACTCGCTCCTGGTAGAGGGAGCCGGAGGTTTCATGGTCCCGCTGGCCGAGGGGTGGACGATCGCCAACCTGGCGGGCTCGTTGGGTTACCCGGTGCTTATCGTGGCCCGGCCGGGCCTGGGCACGGTGAACCACACCGTGATGACCGCGATGATCGTCCAGGCCAGTGGACTGGAGGTCGCCGGGGTCGTGCTTAACGGTTGGGGGCCCGACACCGACGGCATCTGCCGGGACAACGCTGCGATGATCGAGGAGTTCGGCGGCGTGAAGGTGCTGGGGATGACCCCCCTCCTGGACGGCCTGCTGACCCGAGACCGCCTGCGTGCGATGATCAACGATCACATTCACCTGGGGCCGATCCGCCGCCACCTGCTGCCGGCCGTTCCGACCCCGCCGCACGAGGAGGAAGCCCGGACCTGAGCACACTGCATACCCCAGACGTCTCCTCCGCCCGCTGGGACGGCCTTGCCGCCCGCATCCTGGACCGGAGTCACCGGCTGACCCGGACCGAGGGGCTGGAGCTGCTGGCGTCGGACGACGCCGACCTTCTGGCCCTACTGCACGCCGCCTTTCGTATCCGCCGGGCCCACTTCGGGGTCAAGGTCAAGCTCAACATGCTGATCAACGCCAAAAGCGGGATCTGTCCGGAGGACTGCGGCTACTGCTCGCAGTCCCGGGTCTCCGAGGCTCCTATCGCCAAGTACCGGATGTTGTCGCAGGAAGTGCTCGTCGCCGGCGCTCGGGAGGCGTGGAACCGCAAGGCCGCGACCTACTGCATTGTCGCGAGCGGCCGGGGCCCCTCCGCCAGGGATCTCGACGAGGTCACGGCAGCGGTCAGGCAGATCAAGCAGGAGCTGCCGATGAAGATCTGCGCCTGCCTGGGCCTGCTCTCCGACGCCGATGCGCTGCGGCTAAAGGAAGCCGGGGTCGATCGGTACAACCACAACCTGAACACCTCCTCCGACCACCACGCCAGCATCGTCACCACCCACAGCTACGACGACCGGGTGCGCACGCTGGGGGCGGTCAAGGCGGCCGGGATCTCGCCGTGCAGCGGTTTCATTGCCGGGATGGGGGAAAGCGATGGCCAGATCGTCGATGTGGCCGAAGCGCTGGCGGAGCTGGATATCGACTCGATACCGGTGAACTTCCTGACACCGATTGAGGGGACGCCTCTGGCCGGTCTGGATGAGCTGGACCCCCGCCGGTGCCTGAAGATCCTGGCCCTGCTGCGCTTCATGTGTCCCTCGAAGGAGATCCGGGTGGCCGGGGGCCGGGAGGTGCACCTCAGATCGCTCCAGCCGCTGGCGATGTTCCCCGCCAACGCCATCTTCATCGGTGACTACCTGACCACCGGGGGACAGGCCGCGGAGGACGACTACCGGATGATCGCCGATCTCGGCTTCGAGATCGAAGAGTGCGCCCTCTGAGCGACTGGGACTCGTGGGTCTCCTCAAGGCTCGACCGTCTGGAGCTGGCCGGGATCCGGCGGCAGATCACCCCGGGCGACCGCACCAGTGCCCGCACCGTGCGGCGCGAGGGGCCCGAGCTGGTCAACTTCTCCTCCAACGACTACCTGGGGCTCTCCCGTCACCCGGCGGTGCTCGCCGGCTCCGAGAGGGACCTGCGCAAGGGGGCGGGCGCCACCGCCTCCCGGCTCATGGCCGGGACCGACTACGACTACGCCGCCCTGGAGAACGCGGTGGCGTTTTTCAAGGGGACCGAGGCGGCCCTGGTTTTCGGCAGCGGCTACCTGGCCAATCTGGGGACGATACCCGCCCTGGTCGGGCGCGGCGATGCCGTGTTCGGCGACCGTATGAACCACGCCAGCATCGTCGACGGCATCCGGCTGTCCGGCGCCACCGCCTACCGCTACCGCCACAACGACATGGACGAGTTGGAGCAGATGTTGCGGGACGCCCCGGCGAGTGGACGCAAGCTGATCGTTACCGAGACGCTGTTCGGCATGGACGGCGATCTGGCGCCGCTGGAGAGGGTTGTCGAGCTCAAGAATCGTTATGGAGCGGCGCTGATGATCGACGAAGCCCACGCCACCGGAGTCGTCGGCCCCCAGGGCAGGGGATTGGCCCACCAACTCGGTTTGGTGTCCGAGGTGGATGTGTCGATGGGCACCTTCAGCAAGGCGCTCGGGCTGTACGGCGGGTATGTCGCCACCAAGAGGTCCTGGGCGGACTACCTGGTGAGCTCCGCCCGTACCTTCATCTACACGACCGCACTACCCCCGGCGGTAGTGGGCGGGGTGGGGGCGGCGATTGAGATGGTCCTTGCCGGCGACTACCTCCGCCAAAGACTGGCGGAGCTTTCGTCGATGTTCCGGGAGGGGCTGGCGGACCTGGCACTGGACCGCTTGAGTTCGGGGTCGCAGATCCAGCCGGTGGTCATCGGGAGCGCCGCCGGCGTGGTGGAGATCGGCGCCCGGCTTGAACGCATGGGCGTGCTGGCGGTCCCCATCCGGCCGCCGACCGTGCCGGAGGGGTCGGCCCGCCTGCGCTTCTCCATCTGCGCATCTCACGCCGAGGAGGACATCACCGCCGCGCTGGACGCACTAAAAAAGGCGGCCGGGTAGTGCCGCTCCAGGCCGGAGCCCTGACGGGAATCGACAAGTCGGCCGTCGCCTCGCGCTTCAACCGCAGCGCCGGTACCTACGACGAGCACTGCCGGGTGCAGCGGCTGATGGCGGCCCGCCTTGCGGCGCGGCTCGAGACGTTCCCCCAACCGGGCCGGATCCTGGAGCTCGGGTGCGGCACCGGGTACCTCACCGGTCTTTTGGCCGCCAGGTATCCCCGGGCCGACATCCTGGCCGTGGACTTTGCCGCCCGCATGGTGGACCTGGCCCGGGTACGGGTACCGGAGCGGGTGAACCTGGCCGTGGCCGATGCGGAGACCGCCGACCTACCGACCGCCGGTTTCGACCTGATCGTCTCCAACGCCACCGTCCAATGGTTCGACTCGCCGGGCCGGACACTGCAGCGTCTCGCCGGCCGCCTGCGGCCGGGAGGGATGATGCTCCACTCCACCTTCGGTCCGGGAACCTTCGCCGAGCTTAGAGCCGTGCTGGATGACGGTGGGTCCCGGAGCCCGGGTCTGCCCCTGCGCCCGGCAGGGGAGTGGGCTGCCCTCCTGCAGGAGTGCGGGCTGTCCCGGGTGGAGGCCGGCACCCGGCGAGAGGTAGTCGGATACCCGACGGCCGCCGGATTTCTTACCGAGCTCCATTCGACCGGCGCCACCTGGCGCCCCGGCGACGGTGTGTCCACCCCGCTGCCGCCCGGACGGCTCCGGCGGATGCTCGAGCGGTACGACGCCGAACTCGGCACCACTGAGGGGGTGCCGGTCACCTACGAGCTGATCGAGGTTTGCGGCAACCGCCCCATAAAACCCACCTAAAAGGCAAACAAAAGTAGGATTGGCGGTAACGGAAGTATCAATTTTTTTGTTCCCACCGAAAGGAGCGCCGGATGTACGAGGACGACGCAGAGAACGCCCGAGCAGCACTTCGTGCCCTGTGGGACGCATCCGGCCAGCTTGGCGGTGCGGCCAACCTGGGCTCTGAGCAGGAGTACGGTATTCCGACCGATCGTTCCGCCGGCAACGACGGCAAGGGCGGAGAGGGCGGCAGCTTCGGAAGTGACCGGCACAACGAGATCGGCCTTCAGGACTTTGCCAAGAACAACGAGCCCACCTTCGACCGCGGCGAGGCGGCGGTCAAGCTGAAGGAGGCCTGGAGGTCCACGTTGACCGCTGAGGGCAAGATGGGATCCCAGGGCAAGTCACTGGGGAACACGGCCAAGGAAACCACCCGTAAAGCCGCCACCATCCCGTCGGAGGAGCCGTCAGCCCCGTCGGAGGAGCCGTCAGCCCTGTCGGAGGAGCCGTCAGCCCCGTCGGAAGAGACCGCAGACGCATAGGATTTGCAGAAGCGGTACATTAGGATGACTTTTACGATCATTCTCGAAACAATAGATCTGTAGTTCTCAAGCTTAATAAGGAGGAACACATGCTCAAGCGGCCCAAGCTCAGCAAGCGTGAAGATGCTTCGAGCGCTCCGGCAGCTCCGTCTGGCGGCAGCGCAACCCCGCCTGCGCTTCCGCGTAGCGGCGGTTCGGGTATCTCCACCGCAGCCCTGGCGGCAGCCCTCGGCGGAAGCTACACCTCGCCCGCGGGCGTCGGCGGCGGAGGCGGCGGCGGTTCGGCAGCCAACGGAATCTCCACCTCAGCTCTGGGCAACGCCCTGAGCGGCGGCGGCACCTCCGCAGGGAACAAGTCCGTTGCCTCCAGCCGGCACACCTCGTACCCGCTTCCCGGCGACCTCACCGGTCTCCCGGCACGCGCCGGTACCCGTACCGGCCCTCGGACCACCTCCTACCGGATTCCGCTCCAGCGCGGTGGCCAGAGCAACGTCTACGACACCGTCAACTAACCAGCTTCGTCCCGGGCGCAGGAGAAATCCTGCGCCCGTGGTATGTCCGGACCCTGCCGGGTTGGACTCGATTTTGAGCAGGACCTGAGATGGACGACGCAGCTCCCCCCACCAACCAACTCTCCGATGAGCCTTCTCCCTACCTGAAGCGGCAGGCGGGGCAGGCCGTCGCCTGGCGCGCCTGGGACGCGGACGCGTTCCGTCGAGCGGCCGAAAGCAACCGGCCGCTGCTTGTGTCCGCCGGCTACTCGACCTCCTACTCCTGCATCGTGGCCGACGCGTGGTACGACGATCCTGCCGTTGCGTCCCTGGTCAACGAACACTTCATCGCGGTCAAGGTGGACCGGGAGGAGCATCCGGAGGTGGATGCCTACCTGACCGAGCTGCTCCGGGCGATGGGGTCGATCACCGAATACCCTCGAACCGTTTTCCTGACCCCGCAGGGCGCGCCGTTCAGTTCGCGGCCCCCGGTGCTCGGCGATTCCGCCGCCGCATTTCTCTCCGGCCTCCAGGAGGCGGCCCGGCAGTGGGCCGGCGACCCGGACGAAGCCGGGCGCAGGGCAAGTGCAACCGTTGAACAACTCCGCCGCTCGGCGGCCGGCGCAGCCAAGGGGGAGCCGGTGGGTCCGGCCCTGCTCCAGCTGGGGGTCTTCGGCATTCAGGCGGCGTTCGACGACGTAAACGGCGGGTTCGGGGAAGCCCCGCGCCCGGTTTACGCTCCGGCCATCGAGTTCATGCTCCGCGCCGGCGGCCGCGGGGTGGCCCGGGCGGCGACGGTTGCCGATGCCACTCTCAGCCGGATGGCCAAAGGAGGCATCTACGACCAGATCGGCGGAGGATTTCACCACCGGTCGGTGGACCGGGAGTGGCGTGTTCCGAACTTCGAGAAGCTCCTGGTGGACAATGCGCTGCTCGTCAGGTCGTACGTCCACGCCTGGCAGCTCGGCAAGGACGAACTGTTCAGCCGGATTGCGCTGGAGACGGCCGAGTACCTTCTGCGTGACCTCGCCGACCCGGCCGGTGCGTTCTACGCTGGTGAGGGTGCAGCCGGCGACGGCCTGGA
>JAJCYF010000053.1 GCA_029263035.1 Actinomycetes bacterium | reverse complement strand
CGCAGCCGGCTGGGATGGAGACCGTTACGCGACCTGGCGCAGCCCCGACGGACGGACCTGTGTTCGGGTTCGCTTTGTGATGGACACTCCCGAGGACTCCAGGCAGCTGCAGGCGGCTCTGGCCGCCTGGGTGGACCGGGTAACAGATCGGGAGGTCGATTCCGCCGGCCTGTTGCTCAAGGCCTGCGAGCGTCGCGGATAAGCAGCCTCAAATCGCCGGCCGGGTCATCCACGACGTCGGTGCCCGACGTCGCCGGTCTTATCGCTCTCCAAGTGCGCCCGCTTTATCTTCAGTGGGGTAGCGCCGAGTTCCTAGAAAAGCAGGTCTACCAGCCCACGGGCTATCGTGTAGGCCCCCACCACCACCAGGATCACTGCCAGCAGAACCAGGGGACCGACCCACCAGTCCGTACCCCGCTGAAGGGGCGTGGCTTCGTCGGTGGCGTGGTAGACCGCCAGGGTCGTCCCGTCGGGGTCCCGCAACATCGCATGACCCTCTGCGTCGTTCTCAAGGTCGGAGGCGGCAACCAGCAGGTCGGTGACCTCGTCGTCGGTCAGCCGGACGGTTACCTCGTTAAGAGTTCTGCCCCGGTCATCGGTAAGGTCCATGACTCAGTCGTTCCCAAAGATGGGGGCCAGAAACGGACCCATGGTTCCCGCCATCTGGAAAAGGGCCTCGGCCCGGGATTTGTCCTGGTCCAGGTGGGACAGCAGGTCGACCCCCAGGTAGAGCGCCACCACCGCGAAGGCGAGGGTGCGGGGATTTACCGCGCTCTCGAAGATCGACCCGGTCAGCAGCTCCGAGATCACCCCTTCGGTGAATGCGATCCACGGCTCCATCCGGGCTACCACCTCCGGACCCAGGTCCGGCCGGGCCAGGCTGCCGGCCACCATCTCGGAGATCACGGTGATGTGCCCTGAAACCAGGTCCTCCCGGTAGAGCCGGGTGGCCGTCTGAATCTTGTCGTCGACACTTTTGGCCTTGCCGATGGAGTCCCGGTACCGGCTCATGCGGTCCGCGCTGGTTTTGTCCAGGGTGGCCAGCAACAGGTCGTTGAGGGTGCCGAAATGGTAGAAGATCAGCGCCTGGTTGAAGCCCCCGCGCCGGGCGATCGCCCGCGCACTGGTGCCGGCGAAGCCCTCCTCCTTCAGCGTGGAGAAAGCTGCATCGATGATTCGTTCTTTGGTGGAAGCGGGTAGGTCCTCACCGCGGACAACCTTTAGAACCGGTTGAGCGGGAACTTTAGGCACCTTGCTTTTCCTCCGTTTGCTGCATCTTCGGTGCCTGGGTCGGCCTCACGTTTGCACATTCCCCCCGATGGCCCATAATCCCTCTCGATCAACTTAGAGTGAGGCGGTTATGAGCGTAAACGAAATCGATGAACCCGGCGAAGATGATGATGACGATGAAGAAGACACTCCCTTAGCCGCAGGTGAAGAAGCTAGTTTTGATGAGTTCCTATCAAAAGCCAAGGAAACCACCGACTCCGAGGAGGAGGAAGAAACCCTCCTCGACCTGACGCGCGAGGAACGTCTTGAGTCATTGTCTATCCGGGCGGCTCCCAAACAGGCCAATGAGTTTGTATGCAGCTCCTGCAGGCTGGTCAAACACCAAAGTCAGCTCGCCGATCCCAAGCGCGAGCTCTGCCGCGACTGCGTCTAACGCCTCGCCGGCCGGCCGATGCGGGATTGACTGATCCGGAACTGAGCGACACCGGCAAGCTCGGAAGCCTTCCCGCCGGCATCCTGGCCGGCGTGGTGTCGGGGGCGGCATGCTTTTTTGCCTTTCCTCCGGTAGACGCCTGGCTGCTGGCTCCGTTTGCCCTGATCCCCCTGGTCATGCACTTCGCAGTGGCCGGGAGGGGATCGGTGGCGGCAGCCTCCGCTGCGTTCGGGCTGGTGTTCAACGGCGCCCTGCTGTACTGGATCCGGCTGTTCGGACCGGCCCCCTACGTCGCCCTGACCATCGTCCAGACCCTTTGGATCGTTCTGGCCCTCCAGGTGGGGCTCCTGATCCGGGACCGCATGCCGGAACCGGCGCGGTTCCTGGCGTTCCCCCTGGTCTTCCTGCTCCAGGAGTTTTTCCGGTCCCGCCTGCCCTGGGGCGGCTTTGCGTGGGGTGGACTGGGTTACACCCAGCACGACAACCTGCTGGCCCTAAAGCTCGCTCCCTACACCGGGGTCTGGGGTTTGACCCTCGTGGTCGCGCTGATCAACTGCCTGCTGGCCTACGCCCTGCTGATCAGGCGCAGCCGGCCCCGAAGGGCGATGGGCTACGCCGCAGCGGTGCTGGTGCTGGGGCTGTTCCCCGGCCTGCTGCCGGTATCGTCGCCCGGCGGCGAGTCGGCGACGATCGCCATGGTGCAGGGCAACGTCCCCCGCAACACGCTGGACCCCAACGCCGACGACGATGTCGTCGTAGCGAATCACCTGCGCATTACCGAACGAATAGACGACGCCGACCTGGTGGTCTGGCCGGAGGGAGCGTTCGATGTCGACCCGCTTCAACGTCCCGGGTACCGGGAGGCCCTGCTCGAAGCGGTGGAGGCGCAGGCAACGCCTTTCCTGGTGGGGGCGATCCTGGGAACCGGAACCGGCGAGGTCCGTAACAGCAGCCTGTTCGTCAACGCCGACGGCACCCCGGGCGACTCCTATACCAAGCAGCGTCTGGTCCCCTTCGGAGAGTTCGTGCCATTGCGCAACTTCCTTCAGCCCCGTTTTCAGGACCTGAACCGCATTCCGGTGGACATGACCCCGGGAACCGAGTCCACCGTATTCGAGATAGACCAGGGTAGGTTTGCCTCCGTGATCTGCTACGAGTCCACCTATCCCGATCTGGTGCGCAGCTTCGTACAAAACGGGGCCCGCATGCTGGTGGTATCGGCGAACTTCTCCTCCTTCGACATGAGCGCGGCCAGCGCCCAGCACATCGCATTCAGCCAGTTGCGGGCAGCCGAGCAGCGAATGTGGGTGGCACACACCTCGGTCAGCGGGATTTCGGCGGTGGTGGACCCCGAGGGCCGGGTGCTGGAGCGAACGAAGTTGTTCGAGCCGGCCCTGTTGACGCCCGAGATCCGGTTCGCCGACTCGACCACACCGTATGCCCGGCTGGGGGACTGGGTTCCGCTGGCGGCCATCGGTGCGGTGATCGGCTTCTTAGTCCTTCCGTTCATCCGCCGCAGGCCTTCGAAGTGAGCACCGGCGCCGGGTCAACCCTGGTTGTGGTGCCCACCTACAACGAGGCGTCGGGAATCGAGACGCTTTTGGACCAGGCTCTGGCGGCCGACCCCGCCCTTGACATCCTGGTCGTCGACGACGGCTCGCCGGACGGCACCGGCGACCTCGTCTCCAAGCGGGCCGAGCTGGAGCCCCGGTTGAGACTGCTCAGCCGTCCGTCCAAGCAGGGCCTCGGGCGGGCCTACGTGGCCGGTTTTCGCCTGGGCCTATCGGAGGGATACAGCCGGTTCATAGAGATGGACGCCGACCTGTCGCATGACCCCTGCGACCTGCCCCGGCTGATCGATGCCTCCACCGAGGCAGGACTGGTCATCGGATCCCGATACGTGAAGGGGGGGAGCGTAGAAGGCTGGTCGAGGGGCCGTCACGCCCTATCGGCGGCAGCGAATACTTATGCACGAATCATGCTCGGCCACCACATAAAGGATTCCACCGCCGGCTTTCGCTGCTACCGGCGGGAGGTCCTGGAGGCGCTGGATCTCGACTCGATCTCGTCTGAGGGATACGCCTTTCAGGTGGAGATGACGTTTCGCACCCGGCAGGCCGGATTCTCGGTGAAGGAGATCCCAATAGCCTTTCGTGAGCGCAGCACCGGGGCGTCGAAGATGTCCAGGCAGATCGTCCTGGAGGGCATGTTGTGGGTCACGAAGACCGGCCTGCTCAACCTTCACCGGCGGTTTACCTAGCGACCACGGGAGCATCGCAGGCGCAGGTCAGCCCGGAGCGATGGGTCCCTTGCGCACATGGCCGTTGCCGGACGCCAACTTTTCGATGGCCTGGCTCTGGATGGCGGCAGCCGAGGCCTCCAGCAGCTCCTTGACGCGAACCAGACGCCGGGATTCGCTGCGCATCTCCAGCAGCTCCTGCTTGACGTCGATACCCATCTGAAACTGCGACGCAAGGGTGAACGCCAGTCCCCGGTAGTCCGGAGCCGGCTCCTCGAACTCCACGCCGGTCGACTGCATCACCTGCCGGTATACCTGCAGGCATGACTCGTACTCGGAATCCTCGGGAAGGGGAGCGTCGTCGGCAAAGGGATCGACCACGCCCGTCAGGTAGGAGTGTTCGTATCGGATCTCCAGCAGGTTGAAGCGGTCGGTCCCCTCCGCGATGATGTCCAGCTGCCCATCGTCGTACCGTTCCAGGACCTCAACCACCTCGGCCCGGGTTCCCACCTCCCTGGTGCCCGTGCTGTTCAGCAGGACGATGCCGAACTCCGACCCGGCGTCCAGGCATCCGTTGATGAGCTCTTTGTAGCGCTCCTCAAAGATGTGGAGCGGCACCCGTTCGCCCGGCAAAAGCACCAGGCCCAGGGGAAAAAGTCCGATCTCAGCCATTGGTCCATTCTGCAGCGGTGCCGGTCAGGTGTACACCGGCGAATCGGCGGACGCATCGTGCATGATGGGCCGATGGGAAATCTTCGCCGGTCGGCAGCGGGTCTTCTATTAATCGTTGCGCTTTTAGCCGGGTGTGGCGACGATGAGCCGGAGCCCTCATCCGAGACCGGCGCCGGCTCGCCGGTGGAATCCTCCTCGCCCTCGGTCGCCACTGTGGTGGTCGGGCCCGACTCGGTCGCCGGCTGGTGGGACGGCACGGGCTGGGTTAGGGCCGAGGATGGGCCTTCGCAGGTTCCGGTGACGGGCGGGGAGTCCTACCGCATCGTCCGGCTGGCCGACCCGATCAGGACCGCAGAAGGTTCCGCTGCCACCGATGGCTGCGAGACCAACGCAGACAGTTCCAGGATCGAGATTCCGGGGCTCGAAAGGGATTTCGAGAACGATGATCCTCCGCCCTTCGCCCTGTCTGGAGCAGCCGACCCGCGGCCCCGCACGGTAGAGATCCTCGACCCCGACGGCAACGTCTACCGGGTGGCGGCCGACGAACTGCTGGACGAGCGCGACGTGGCGACCGCGGCCGAGGTGGTGCAGGCTCTGAGGTCGGATCTCGACGGCGACGGCAAAGACGAGGTGGTCGTTGTGGCGGAGCGTTTGACCGACAAGGAAGGGCTGCTTGCCCAGGCCGGCGACTATTCAATCGTCTTCGTGAGACGGGTCGTTGACGAGCAGGTCGAGACAACCGTCATCAGCGTTTCCATTCCAAGGTTCAACCCCAACGAGACGCCGTTCATCAACTCCCAGCGGGTTGCGGCGCTGGCGGACCTGAACGGCGACGGCCGCATGGAGGTCGCCGTGTCCGGGAGGTACTACGAAGGCGCAGGGATGGTCTTCTATGAGGTGAAGCAGGACGGGACGTACGAAGAGGTCCTTGGAAGTGGTTGTGGCGCCTGATCTACCAAGTCACCCCCACACGCACTCTTAACTGCAATAATCACCCTTATGGAAGTTAGATAGCTGACTTGGGCAGCTTTCTCCCCCGACCGAGGATTCAGTTCATCCCCACGTTTGAGCGCCAACGCTGAGGCATTGAGAGCCACCGACCGGGATTACCCGGGGGCGCGTGCTGGTCGAAACCGGCGCATAACTCAAATGCGATTGCCGGGGTATGCCCGCCGGACTGTGGTGTTATCCGGTTATGGAAGTTAAATCTAGGCCCCGGGATGATCGAAACGCCGTTCCCCTCTCGAAGGTCGCCGCACTGGCCGAAGAGTGGCTCGATGAGCGGCGAACCATCGGCCGCGGAATCTCCAGCCAGACCGAATCTGCCTATCGGAGGGATCTGACCAACTGGGCCAAGCTGATCGCCGAGATTGCGGACAAGCCCGAAATCGAGCCCCTGAGATCGCCTGAGAGCCGCGAAAAGGACGACCCCTTTGTCCTGGCCCTCGCCCGGCTGGACATCGCCGATCTCAGTCTCGGCAACGTCAAGCGGGCCCTCGCCCAGATGGCCCGCCTGGAGTACGCCCCGGCCAGCCGCGGGCGGATGCTGGCCGCTCTCCGGGGATTCTGCAAGTGGCTGGTCATGGAAGGCCACATGGTGACCGACCCGACTCTGCACCTGGTGAACCCCTCGATCCCCAACCGGATGCCGTCGGCATTTCTGGCGTCGGAGCTGGAGGCCATAGTTAGGACGGCCTCCCAGGCCGACCCGAATGCCCGGCTGCCGTGGCCGATGAGGGACCGGGCGCTGGTGGCCCTTCTTGCGGGCGCCGGCCTCCGGGCCTCCGAGTGCATCAACCTCAAGATCGCAGACCTGAGCCGGGAGAATCCGGCCATCCTCAAAGTGACGGGCAAGGGCAACAAGCAACGCCGGATCCCGCTGCCCGCAGAGGTGGTGGAAGCCATCGACGAGTACCTGGCCGAACGGACCGTACGGTTGGGCGAGCCCTCCCCTGCGGACACTCTGGTCGTGCGCCCCAACGGAAAGTCGTTCACGCGGGAGTCCTTGAACTACCACGTCTACAAGTGGCTCCTGCGAGCCGGTGTCCACAAACCCGAGGGCGAGGCGGCCCACGCATTTCGCCACACCTACGCCAAGGGCCTGGTGGCCAATGGGGTGGCCCTGTCGTCGGTCCAGGCGCTGCTGGGGCACGCCAGCCTCAATACCACCCAGGTCTACCTTCGAATGACGGGTGCCGAGCTTAACGAGGCGGTCCAGGCCGCCGAGGTCCGGCAGTACCTGCGGAGCACAAAAACCTAGGGCCGGGGCTCCCCGGCAGGCAGGTTGAAGTGCATCCGGGCGGCCGAAACGAGCAGCTCGGACCACCTATCGAACGCTTGTTCGTTCCACTCCCCGCTCCAGGGCGCCTGCTCCAAAATGCCCTCGATGACCTTGGGGTAGCGCCCCGCGGCCGCCGGCAGCAGGGCCGGGCCGTCCGTGTCCGGCAGGACGGTCCCCTTCGGAAGAAGCAGGTTTGACTTCCCCGACTCGAAAAATCCCGCCTTCTCCGCCGAACGACCGAACACCTGCCGGGCCGCCTTCACCTGGGTCCGGCTAACCCCCTGCCTCAACATCTCCAACTCCACGCCCATCGCTCCGGGCAGCCGTTTGCCGCGGTAGGTTTCGAAGATGTGCCGGTACAGCGGCACGGCAAGGAATGCCTCCACCCTGGCCTGCCGGACGCCCTGCGGGTCCGCCAGGCGGCGTCCGAGTTCGGTGAGCAGGAGTGACCTGCGTCTGCCCTCCAGAACGGCAAACATCTTGGCCGCAGCCACCTTGTTGCGATAGGCCCCGCTGTTCAGGGTGCTGTGGCCGAGCCACACCGAGAGCTGCTCGGCCAGGCACCGTCCCCCGCTGCCGGCAATATGCGCTACCGCCTTCTCCACCTCCGCAAGGTCCGCGTAGGGAAAGGAGATGGTGGACATGGTCCTCTTGGCCGGCGGAGGCGCCTCCCCAGATCCGACCGCCGTCAGCCGCGGCTTGGTCCCCACTATCGCTGCTCCATGGACCCAGGTTACCCACCGGCCAGACCGATGTCTAGCATTGTCTAACTACTTTTGTAATATCCCGAGTTTCGTCTGGCCTTTGTTGTAACCCCCGGATTGTGTCTGCAGTTTCTTGTAATCAAGGGAAATGCGCCAGACAGACCAGACAAAGAACTCCCCCATCGATTTATTCGGCGAGGGAGATATCCTTAGGTCCGTGAGCGAGACACTTGAGGATCAGATGCAGGCGAAGGTCGATGCAGCACGGCAACGCATCGATGCTTCCGCCGATGGACGCGACCCCGGACCCGACCTTGCGGAGCCGCCTCCGGTCCCCGATCCCGAGGAGCTGCGCCAGGTGTTCCGCAAGTTCCGGCGCCTCCTGGGGGCGGCCGGCAACCCGGGCACTATCGACATAAAGGGCGCCCTTAGGACCGGCTGGATCATCTCCTCGGGCAAGGTGGAGGGGTACGGGGACGAACTGTTCCACGTAGTGATGCTGACCAACGGAGCGCTCCACTACTTCAGCGGCGAGCTGACCGGTGAGCCGGTGGAGCTCACCAGCAAGTGGTTCCTCGGCGACAGCATCCCCGAGCTCGAGGCGAAGATGCCGGATACCATTGCCGGGATTCTCGCCGAGCACAACATCGGCTGGTTCGAGTCCGGCCCACCCCAGGCGTAGCCGCAGAGGCTGCATTCGGCAGGCCGGCTCCGAACCTGCGGTACAGTCGAAGTATGGTCGGCGTTACGGCGCCACAGGCCGGGCCTGTATCTGCAGAAGGCAGACAGCTCAACGACCAGCGGTTGGAACAGACGTTTTCGACGCTGCCCGCCGGACCATAGGAGATGATCTTATGACCGAGAAGAAGAGTTTCTGGTCGAGCCTACCGGGGGTCATCGCCGGGATAGCTACGATTCTCACCGCCGGTGTGGCCCTGATATCCCTGATTGCCAGCAACGGCAACGATCCGCAGCCCCAGGCGACCGAAACGGCCTCTCCGTCCACGACGGCCACTGCGGGGTCCTCCGGTAGCAGCGGCTCGGGCTCGGGCTCGGGCTCCGGCGTTAACGCACCCAGGGCGGTAATTGCTCCAAAAACCATCGACTTCGGGGATCTGGGCACGGGCAGGAGCGCCCGCCAGACGGTAACCGTAACCAATAGCGGCAGTGAGTACCTGGTTGTCGAGGAGGTGACAGTCGACAGCCCTGCCGGTGCGTTCTCCATGACTGCCGAGAGCTGCCTGGCCGAACAAACAGGAATTGCGCCGGACGACGAGTGCGAGATCGAGGTTACGTTCACGCCGGGATCCGCGGGGTCCTTCGCCGGCTTCCTGGTGATCGAGCACTCCGCCGCCGGCAGCCCAGAACGCGTCGCCCTGAGCGGCAACGGACGGTTGCTCGGCCTTTAGGCCCGCTTAGCCCTTAGGGTTCCGCCGCCGCATCCAGGACGGCCAGCACCTCGTCGCCGAAGTTCTCCAGCTTGGCCGGACCGACTCCTTTGATGCGCGCCAGCTCTCCGAGCGAGCGGGCCCCGGATGCGGCAATTGCGTCCAGGGTGGCGTTGGAGAACACGGTGTAGGCGGGTTTGCCCTCCTTCCGGGCCTTGTCCAGGCGCCACTCCCTCAACAGCTTGCTCGCCCGGTCCGCTCCGGGGTTTGAGGCTGTCTGGGCGGGGTTCGCTTCCACCACCGGCCCAACCCTGGTCGCCGCCACCGGCTCACGGCCCGGTTCCCACTCCTTGGCCAGCTCGGCAACGAACGGTGAGGGGGACGGGCCGGCCACCACCGTGCTGCTGAGGCGGCACCTGGTAAGAGCGACATGGAACACCCGGCGCTCCTCCTCGATGTCCCAGGCAAGGCGGTGGGGTATCAGCCCTTCGGATACGTTGTGGACGACCACGTGGTCCCACTCCCTCCCCTTGACGGCGTGGATGGTGGCAAGGGTCACTCCCTCCGGGTCGCCCGGTGCATTCAGGCCCTCCCGCAGCCAGGCCTCAAAACCTTTCGGGTTCGGGTGCAGGGCCCCCAGGGCGATGAGCGCATCCAGGTCATCGGTTTGTGGTGACCGGTCCAGCCGGCGGTGTTCGGTATCCAGCGCCGCCATAGCTGCCGCAAGGCCGATTTCGTCCCTCAGGAAGCGCAGGATACTCTCCGTTGTCCCGCCCCTCCCCTCCTCCACCAGACGTTCGATGTCGTCTGCATAGTTATCCACCTTGACCGCATCCCGTTCTGCCAGGCGGTCGGCCAGGTTTCGCAGACGCTCCACCGACCTCTGCTCGGACATCCACTCGATTACCTTGGGAGACATCGCCCGGGGCGGCCGCCGGGCCGTGAAGC
>JAJCYF010000052.1 GCA_029263035.1 Actinomycetes bacterium | reverse complement strand
GCTCTTTGTCGACCCGGATCTTGATCTCGTTCAGCAGGTCGTCGATCTGCCCTTTGCTGGGCCTGACGCTCACCTCCGGATCCGCCAAGCCGGTCGGGCGTACGATCTGCTCGACCACCCGGCTGGACACCTTCAGCTCGTATGCGCTCGGGGTTGCCGACATGAAGATGGTGTCGCCGACCCGCTCGATGAACTCGTCGAACCGCAGCGGCCGGTTGTCGATGGCCGACGGGAGCCTGAAGCCATGCTCCACCAGCACCTCCTTGCGGCTGAGGTCCCCCTCATACATACCGTGAAGCTGGCCGATGGTGACGTGCGACTCGTCGATAACGGTCAAAAAGTCGTCCGGGAAGTAGTCCAGCAGCGTGAACGGCGGGGAACCCGCAATGCGTCCGTCGATGTGGCGCGAGTAGTTCTCGATGCCGTTGCAGAACCCGATCTGCTCCATCATCTCCAGGTCGTACTCGGTCCGCATCCTCAGCCGCTGGGCCTCCAGGAGCTTGTTCTCGGTTTCCAGCACCTGAAGGCGGTCCTTCAGCTCCTGCTTGATCTGGCGGATCGCCCTTTCCATGCGCGGTCCCGAGGCCACGTAGTGGGATGCCGGGAAAATGGTGACCGAATCTTCGTCGGTCAGCCGTTCGCCGGTCAGCGGGTCCATCCGGACCAGCCGCTCCACCGTGTCACCGAACAGCTCAACCCGGACCGCCGACTCCTGGTAGGCGGGGAAGATGTCCAGCGTGTCTCCCCGCACCCGGAACTTGCCCCGGATGAAGTTCAGCTCGTTGCGCTCGTACGCCATGTCGACCAGCCGCCGGATGATGGTGTTCTGCGGGTAGTCCTTGCCGACCGCCAGCCGGAGCAGTTGTGACTCGTACTCCTGCGGCGACCCCAGACCGTAGATGCACGACACGCTGGCCACGATGATCACGTCCCGGCGGCTGAGAAGTGCCGCGGTAGCCGAGTGGCGGAGCCGGTCGATCTCGTCGTTCAGGGACGAGTCCTTCTCAATGTAGGTGTCGCTGGAGGCGATGTAGGCCTCCGGCTGGTAGTAGTCGTAGTAGGAGACGAAGTACTCGACCGCGTTGTGGGGGAAGAACTCCTTCATCTCGTTGGTGAGCTGGGCGGCCAGGCTCTTGTTCGGGGCAATGATCAGCGTCGGCCGCTGGGCGTTGGCGATGACCCCGGCCATGGTGAATCCCTTGCCCGACCCGGTGATGCCGAGCAGGGTCTGGCGGGCCAGCCCCTCCTTCAGGCCCCGGGTCAAGTTTTCGATTGCTTTCGGCTGATCGCCGCTGGGGGCCCAGTCGGAGACAATTTTGAAGTCGGTCATGGCTCCTGCAAGTATGCGAGATTCAACAGCCCGAGCAGCTGGTCCAGGGTCTCAATCCGGTCCCCCTCGAACCCGGGGTGGTTCCCTTTGCGATCGATCAGGACTGCCTCCATGCCCACCGCCCGGGAGGCCTCGAAGTCCAGCCGGGGGTGGTCCCCCACGTAGACGGCGGTTTCGGCTGCGATCCCCGACCGCTCCAGTGCCAGCCGGAAGATGGCCGGGTCCGGCTTCTCGATACCCTCTTTGCCTGAGATGATCATGAAGTCGAACAGGTGGGCGATCTCCATCTCGATCAGCATCCCCTCCAGCCACTCCTCGAAGTTGGAGATGAGCCCGACCACCAGCCCGGCCTCACGGATGGCCATCAGGGTGGGGATGCACTCCGAAAACAGCCGGTAGGAGTCGTACCGGGTGTACCTCTCGTACAGGGCTTCGAAGATCTCCCCGTTCGGGTCCGGCACCTCCAGCCGCTCCAGGGCCTCACCGTAGATCCGCCCCCAGAAGTCCATCGACGCCTCCCGTGAGGTTGACCATGCCTTGACCGCAATGCGGTCCATGACCGCAACAAAGCTGGGAGCCATGTCGGCGAACGTCTTCTCCACCACCTCGGTGCCGATGTTGTAACCGCGTTCGTCCAGCACCCGGGCAAACAACTCGTAGTGCGAGGGGTGAGGCGCAAGCAGGGTCTCGCCGGCGTCGAAGATGACGGCTCTGAGCTGTGAACTTACAGCCCTGAGCCGTGAACTATTGGCCGCGAGAGCGGAGGTGTTTTTGATAGGCATGTCATACATCGTAACGAGGACAGTGAATGTCCTATTTCCGGCCGCCTTCTCAGGAGATGCGAAACACCGGACCCCTTGGAGGGAAGGGCAACATCGCGCCCTTAGGAATAAGGAATGCGTGCTCCCGTCGAACCTTTACCCGATCGCATTGGGCATCGGTAATTACCAAAATAGGGCCCGTCCTCGGGAAGTCGCCGGCAGACTCGATTAGATCGATGCCCGGCTGCAGGACGGTGCCTCCCCTGCCTCTCACCCGAACCTTCCCTGCAATTTCAGTTGGCTCCATAAAGCCGGCGTCGTAGGCTGCCGCGTCGCAGAAAACCACTCGAACGGACGGAACGTCCCTGCTTACAGCGTAGGACGCTATGGCCCCCAGGGCCTTACCCAAAAGAAGCCGATCCATCGAGCCGGACGTGTCGAGGACAACAGCAAAGGTGCGCCGGGAGTGAAGTTCCTCGGGTAGGACGTAGCTCGGACGGGGGATTTGTGGAGTCGATGCCTGCCGCCGGCTGGGCCGCGCGTAGCTCAGGCGCCGTTCCAGCGCAGGGAAGAAGTCGTCAAACCAGCGCGCCAGTTCTACTTCCCACTCAATCGGTGGTTGGCTCAGCGCTCGAATCTCCTCAACCAACCCTTCCGGCAACAGGCCTCGGCCGGACGACTGGTGGTACTCAAGCCCCTGGGACAGACAGCGTCGGTAGAATTCGTCCAGATCAACCGCCGCCGCCGATTCCTCCGCCCCGGGAAGCCTGCCGGGTAGAACGTCGGTCATCGCGACTCCTCGTGAGGTCGCTAGTTTCCGGTAGCGGCGAAGGTCGGTGGCGATCCGGTCGTAAACCTCCTCGGATGACTGTCCCTTCAACTCCGGGTCATACAGCAGACCCTCGGGCAACTCCCCCACCTCCATCTCTACCAGCCACCCGTTGATAACGTAGTCGGACGCGATGTTGAACAGATAGTGGTCGCGGCCCCCGGAACGAACGTCGTGCCGCAGTCCGGCGTGGAGCAATTCGTGAGCCATTACGAACCGGCACTCGCCTTCGTTCATCCCCGCCATGGGGTTCACGTAAATTTCCTGCGCAGCCGGCGAGATTGCTGCAATGCGGATGTCCATTCGGTCGCAAACCTCTGCGTCCTCCACGAGCTTGAAGCTGGAGGCCATGGCGCCGAGCAGCGGGTACGAGGAGATAAACCAGTTGAGAGCACGCTGCCAACGTGTCGACCGTGCTGATTTTCCGGCCAGGTCGACGAGCTCACCGCCGGCCACGGAAACTGCGGCGGAGACGGCTGCTCTGAGTCCATCGGCCAGCCGCTGCTCCCAGCTGGCCTGGTGCCACGCGTACTCTGAGCGATACGCGAGATCTCCCCCGCTCCCAGAGGTACCGCAAGCCATGAGCGACTCGGGAACGCCGTTCTGGCGAAATCCCTCCGCTATCGACGCTTCGTCTCCGGTAGGGAGCTCCGCCGGAATGGAAACGGGAGGCCGGCCGACCTTGAGGGAGGCGAGGAGGCGGTTGACCGTACAGCAGCAGGCGCAGTTGAACGCCAGGTCCAGCTCGGTCTTGTTCAGAACGCTCTGCTTCACATGACCAAATCCCAGGTGCAGCAGACAGTGAGCGAAAACCCAGGCCCAAACCTCGGGAGTTGCGCGTCGCGTCGGGTGCACCGCTATCTCGCCATCGCTGTAGACAATTGCCCAGCCGTCTTTGGGGCAGTCGTTCGGGGATGACCTCGAATAGAACGCCCTTTCGGCCAGCGGTCTGAACAGGGGGTGTTCCGAGACGATCGTCCAGCCCTTTTGGACCGATTCCAGCGCCGGATCTGAGCGTGACGGTTTGCGGGGAGGGCGCTTAGGAGCCATCCCGCGCGCTCGCCAGCCGGGGGAGGTCCCTAACGATCTCGGTTAGGAACCATGCAGGCAACTCGGCTTCTTCGCCTGATGAGTCCCGTTCCCCGGCGGCTACCACCGACTGGGCGATCTCGAGCGAGATCGAGGCAAGCTCCGTCAACAGACCTTTGGCGCGATGCGCGAGCTGGACGGACGAGGCCGGCGCGCCACTGCGCTCTCTGGGCAACTCCTTCGCCAACCGGGCCTTAAGGGAGGATGCGAGGAAGTAGAGGACATCGCGGTCCCGGGGCTCGGATGGCCACCTGAGGTTTCCCTTCAGGATCGCTTCCAGGTCCCATGCCCGGCGCAACTGTTTAACGAAGGCGCGGAACTGGGTGGCATGTGCCACGCTCAGGCAGCCGGCGGCAGCGACCTCTAGTTGCTTCTCGGTGATCGAGTCTCCGTAGGAGTGCAATGCGTCTGAAAGCATGTGCCAACTCCGGGGCGACGAAAAGGTTTCCTCATGCTTCGGAGGTGCTACCGCCAGGTGGTCCGGCCGCAGAGCCACGTACTCCAAAACCCAAGAATGGATCCCATTTCGGGCCGCCCACGCCAGCCAGTCCCGGGGCGAACTGACCAGGTGCACATGAATCAGCCGGTTGATGAGAGCTGAAGACATGGGCTTTACGATGGCCGAATCCTGAGCCCGGTTTCCTGCACCGATGACGATCGAGCCAGGATGCAGACGGTAGTCGCCCAGCCGCCGCTCGAGAATCAGCGAGTAGAACGCCTTTTGGACCTCTTGGGAGGCACCGTTAAGTTCATCGAGGAACAGGCAGTACGGGTCGTCCCTCGCCACCATGGCGGGAGGGCAGAACCGGCTTTTGCCGTTCTCGATCTGGGGGACTCCGATGAGGTCCTCAGGCGCCAGTTGAGTACCCAGCAAGGTCACACAATCGAGTCCCAGGGAGGCAGCAAACTCCCTGACCAGCGAAGACTTTCCGATGCCCGGCTGTCCCCAGATGAAGACCGGGCGCGTAACAGCGAGATGCAATAGGACATCCGGCACCTCAGATGGGGTCAGCTTTACAACAGCGTGCACGACGCGCCTCCTTGAGGCCGGTTGCTCATAAGTGCTTCTATCGGCAGACTGCGCTTCCGGTTCACTAAAATCTACCGATTCGCGCAAATCGACCGGATCAGGAGAAGGTTGGGAATGTTCGCCGGTCTAGCCGGCCCCCGGAACCGCCAGCGTGGCCCGTCCCTTCAGCAGGCGGTGATCCGACACCTCTGAGCCGGTTACCGATGCCGAAAGTTGGGAGAAGTGAGCTCTGTCCAGCAGGATGTAGTCGATCTTGTGCCTGGAAAAGGTGGCGGTGTGATGGGCGCGGTCCACCTCGATAAACTGCCCGTCCGCCCCCGTGATCTCACCCAACTGGTCCGGCGTGGCGTTGAAGTCCCCCCCGAAGATGACCACATTCCCGGCTGCCGCCCGCTCGTTTTGAACCCGGGCCAGCTCGGAGATCTGCCGGAGGTTGAACTCGGTGTCTTTGCTCCGGGGCGAAAGGTGGGCCGAAGCCACCAGCGCCGGGGTGCCACGCAGGTCGCAGGTCATGGAGATCGCTCCCCTCTGCTCGGCCAGCCGGGGCCGGTTGGGCAGCTTGATGGCCTCGGGTTCCCCTATGCCGACCCCTCGGGAGAGGACCGCGTTGCCGTACCACCGCTCCCCTTCCCGGCCGGGGCACAAACTGCGGCCGGCAGTGGCACCAAAGCAGCCGCTGGTGGTGAAGCCGGACAGGTCCAGGCGGTCCCAAAGGCGGTCGACCTGCGCCAGGCAGGCCTCGTTCAAAAGACAGACATCGGGCTTGAAGTCGAGGATGGAGTCCCGCAGCAAGTCCACCACCGGTCCGGTGTCGCCCTGGTTGCAGGCGCTTCCGCACATGTTGAACTGCAGAAGCCTCACCTCGGGTGACCGCTGAACGGGTGGCTCCAGCAGGGGGGATGCCACCCAGCTGCCCCATCGCCAGACGCTCGGACCGCTGGGGGTCGGCGCCACCCCCCGTTAGTCGCTTGCGCCCGCAAGAAGCGGACGGTCGGGGTCCACGTCTTTCAGCAGCTTCCACATCTTGTCGACCTCGCGCTCGAGATCCAAAAGAGTCCCGGTGTTGGGGATCACGTAGTTGGCCCGGGTGTTTCGTTCTTCCCTGCTCGACTGGGAGGTGATGCGCAGGTGGGCCTCGTCCCGACTCATTCCCCGGCCGTTGACCAGCCGCTCGAACTGGATTTCGGGGGGGACATCGACCACGACAACTGCGTCGATCTCCAGCCATTCCAGCGCCTGCTCGTAGGTTTCTGCCAGCAAAGCGGCCTCAAACACCATTATCCGATCCCGTTTCTGGCCGCGGATGCGGCCATGGATCTCCTCGTAGATACGAGGGTGCATGATGTTGTTGAGATCCTGGCGGGCCTGGGGATCTTCGAAGACGAGCTTGCCCAAAGCGGCTCGATCAAGCCATCCGTCGGGAGTGATGATGTCGTCGCCGAAACGATCGCGGATCTCTGCCAGGGCGGGCCAGCCGGGTTCCACTATCTCGTGGGCCACCGCGTCGGCGTCTATGACCAGGGCGCCCTTCTTACGGAGAAGCTCTCCAACCGTCGACTTGCCGGAGGCGATGCCTCCGGCAAGTCCTATGACGGGCACGGTGTGTGGTTAGGCTCGGTCCCGCTTCATACCCTCGACTATCGATTCGAGGGATTCCTCGAAGCTGTCGGGGGCGGAATCAAGCAGCTCGCCGTCGAGCGCTGCAGGCGAGTCCGGAACGCCGGAGTCCTCGGCCGGAGCCGGAACCTCCGCCGCCTCTGAGGCGACCGCCTTATCAACTGCGGCTGCCTCGCTGGCAGCAGCAGCCTCGGCTACCCTTCTGGCCTCATCCATGGCGGCTCCCATCGCAGTGGTAGCGACCGGCTCGGGCCTGGGCGGCTTCGGAGCAGCCTTCGGGGGGGCGGGCTTCGGAGGAGCGGCAGGAACTTCGGGCTCCAGCTCGATGCCGGCTTCAGGCTCGGATGGCGGCTCCAGCTCGAAGTCGGGTCCGGAACCTGCCGCAGCCGGCTGTTCGCCGTCCGCCGGGGCGGGCTGGACCGGCTGCACCGGTGCCTGGCCGCCTGCGCCCGCTTTCAGCGAAAGGCTGATGCGGCGGCGATCCAGGTCCACGTCGATCACCCTGACCTGGACCTCCTGGCCCAGTTGAACGACCTGCTCGGGAAGCTCGATGTGCTGCTCC
>JAJCYF010000051.1 GCA_029263035.1 Actinomycetes bacterium | reverse complement strand
GGTGGGCTACCTGCCTGCCGTCGTGGACCACCTCGAACCGGGAGGCGCCCAGCCGAACGCTCACCTGCCGGCGGGCCAACCTGACCGGCACCGAGTAGTGGCTTTGGCGGACGCAGATCCGGCCCTTGGTGTCGACCTTGGCAGTGAGCAGGGTGACCGCGTCGAACGGGGTGTCGGGCAGCGCAGCCAGATGAGCCAGCTCGCTGCAGGCGTCTTCACCGACCGTTTGGGTGCGCCGGGCGATAAAGCGGTCGTCGTCGATCAGGTCAGCGTGGGCCAGGATTTGATTGATCTCGCCGAGGCTGGCCACCGCCGGCACCGGGACCAGGTGGTTGCGGCGGAACCTTCCGATCTCTCCCTCAACCCCGCCCTTCTCGTGGGCTCCCTCGATTCCGGGCAGGCAGTAGAACGAGTCGAAACCGTAGTGGCCGCGCAGCGCCACGAAGCGGTCGGTCTCCTGGCGGGAGCGGCCGAACATCACCCGGACCACCGCTGCCTTTAGGTTGTCGTAGCGGATTCGCCGGGGAACTCCCCCGAAGTGCTCGAACGCCAGGACGTGGCCCTCGAGGAACGCCTCCTGGGCCTGGTGGCTAAAGGCGACGTGAAAGCCCCGGCCCGAGGCCGACAACCTCATGCAGAACATCCAAAGCTTGGTCGGCACCCCGTCAACGGTGCACCAGAACTCCCCGAAGTCGACCTCAGCCTCCTCGCCCAGGCCATGCTGCTGGGGAACGGTGACCCGGGCCAGGACGTTGTCGAGCTCGAAGCGCACTTCGGCTACGTAGCAACGAACCGTAGATTCGGCGATCCGGGCCCCGTGCTCATCCCTTAGGCGCTGCCAGATCCGGTGGGCGGTGTGGCGTTGCTTGCGCGGCGCCCGCTGATCTGCTTCCAGCCAGCCCCGGATGATCGGCTTGAACGCGCCAAGCGCCGGTGACTCCCGCTCTGGTACTTTGCGCTCGGGCGGCACCCGCCGACTTCCGGGCTTGACGCACTTTGCGGCGGTGAACCCGGTGCTTGTCGGCAGCACCGCGGATGCTCATGCCTTCCTCGTTGAGGTCCTTGCGAATATCCTCGAACTGCTCCACCCTCGACATCTCTTTTCTCCCTTGCTGATGGTCTGGTAACCACGCAGCGTAGGGGGTTTGTGGGTTGAGGGTGGGGCCATATCAGGTCATCAAAAGTGCTCCAAGTGGGGCCAGATCAGGATGTCATTCCGAACCCGGGCCGCCCGCCCGATTAGCTCGGGGATGAACAGGGCGTCCCATGCGCACCAGGTGTGCACGACCGCTCCGTTAGAAGCGATGTCCCATCTCCGGCAGGGCCAGCCCCCAAAAGCCGATTACCGAGCCGTCCTTAATGAGAAGACCCCCCCGGCCAGGCGGTGAGCGCCTCCCGCACCGGCCAGGCCCGCTGGGCACTAATTTCTTCGGGATCCCCGAAGGTAGGCCCTCCCGGGCTTTGACTCGACAGCTACGAAGCAACTGAGAACCCGGGTGGACAAGAGTGAAGGGTAACCACGAGGTCATGGAGATACTTGAAGCGTTTGATCTAACCGAGACGTACGAAAGTTCCGGGCGGCTGGCGGGAGCGGATCCCAAGACGGTCAAGCACTGGGTTGAACGGCCAGTCGATAACAGGCTGGATCCCGATTCCCGCCCCAAGATTATCGATCCCCACTCTGCCAGATCGAGGAGTGGGTGGAGCGCTCGAAGGGCAAGCTACGGGCTGACGTTGCCCACTGCAAGCTGGTGAAGGTGGGGTACTCTGGCTCAGAGCGCACCACCCGCCGGCGGTCCAGCTTGCCAAGCAGGCCTACAAGGTCGGCAACCGCCGGGTCTACCGCCCTGGATCCCCGAGCCCGGGATGTGGTTTCAGTGGGACTGGAGCACCGAACCGGTGGTCGACGGACGGCCGACGTTGCTGTTTTGTGCCTGCCTGGCGTGGTCGAGGTTCCGGGTGGTGATCCGACCCGGGACCGCACCCTCCCCACGGTGCTCGCCTGCTTCGATCAAGCGATGCGCCGCGCCGACCTACGCTTGACCGACAACGAGAAGACCGTCACCGTCGACCGGGTGGCCGGTATTCCGATCCGCCACCCCGGGATTGTGGCCGCCGGGATCCACTACGGCATCGATATCAGCAACTGCCAGCCCGACCCCGAATCCAAGGGGGCTCCGAGGCGACGGTCAAGGTCGCCAAAGCCGACCTGGTGCCGACGGACGTCAACCTCCTGGATGAGTACCAAAGCTTCGCCGAGCTTGAAACCGCCTGTGAGCAGTTTTGCGAGCGGGTCAACGGCCCGCGAGCACCGGATAACCCGCATAGTGCCAGCCGAGATGCTGGCCGAGGAGCGGGCCCGCCTGCACATCCTTCCATCCGAGCCCTGCACCGCCGCTCTCGCCGAAACCGGGTGGTGGACGAGCAGTCGATCGTGCACCTTGGATCGGCTCGCTTCTCGGTGCCCCACCAGTTGATTGGCCAGCGGGTGTGGGTGTCGGGCCCGGGGCGACGAGCTGGTCTGCGTTCACGTCGGCCGCCAAGGCGCCCGGGAGGTAGCCCGTCACCTTCTGACCACCCCGGGTAACTGGCGGATCAACCCCGATCACTACACCGAGCGGACCAACGATCCCCTGTACCCCCGGGCCCGGGCCACCGGTGCGGCGGAGAAGGCCTTCCTTCAGATCGGCCCAGGGGCTGAGAGCTGGCTGATCGAGGCTGCAGCCTCGGGTGCCCAGCGGGTGCGAACCAAGATGGTCCGGGCGGTCGAGCTTAAGGCCCTGATCAGCTCGGAGCTGATCGATCGGGCTCTGGGAAGGGCGGCTGCCGCCGGCCGCCGACGCAAGGAGGTCGGCTTTCCCTCCGGCAAGACCTGCGAGGCGTGGGTTGCCGGGGCCTCATCGATTCCGCTTCCCACCCAGAACGGGCTGCGGACCCTGGAGTGGATCCACCGCCGGGAGTGTCTTTCGTTCTCCGGCCCCTCGGGAACCGGCAAGAGCCACTTCGTCGAGGCCCTGGGGCACCTGGCGATCGACCAGGGCATGCGGGTGTCGTGGTTCTCGCTCGAGCGGCTGGCCACCACGGTGGCCCGCTCCAAGGTGGCACCAGCGGGGTGATCCGCCGGATCTGCCAGGCCGATCTGAGCGTGGTTGACGACATCGGCATGCTGCCTGCCGGCCGGGCCGAGGGGGAGGCCCTGTACCGACTGGTCGACGCCGCCTACGAGCGGCGATCCCTGGCGTTCACCTCCAACATTCACCCCTCCGGATTCGACACCATCATGCCGAAAGCTCTGGCGATCCCCACGGTCGACCGCCTGCTGCACCACGCTCACGTAATCATCACCGAGGGAGAGTCCCAGCGGCTGGTCCAGGCGATGAGTGGTCACGGGGTGGGTGTCTCTTACTAAAGAACGGTAGGTCTGCTGTCCGTCTACCGGGATTTCTGTTGGCCACGGGCCCCGAATTCCGGTGGCCGTCTACCTGGAGATCTCAGTGTCCATTGACACATGGTCTGGGATCGACCTTTCTAACGGGCATTCCGGTACGAGTCATCGTCGCGATTGTCGGTGCAATGCCTGACTAGATACGAACTTTCCGAGTCTCACCCCTTGGTGTGAGACGGGAATCTCTAGTCAGCGGATAAGCGCCTGACGTAACGGTCCCGTCACAAGGGCGGCTTCGGAGGCACGCATAAAGTTCATTAGCTTGTCGTTGCGAGCCTTGACTGTTAGGCGGACCTCGTCCCGGCGCTGCTCCTCACGGGTCTCAGCGTCGGAAGGGAGCAGCTGTTCCACGGACCCGGAAGCCGCCGACCGGCGGGCGAGGGCAAGAGCCCCCAGGGTCGGATCTAGGAGCGAATGCATCAGGATGTCTTCGGGAGCCTGTATATCTGCTGCCTGTAAGAGCTTATCAACCTGTTTGGTGACCACGATTCCCGGTAGGATCGTCCGGCCTGCGGTATTTGGCACCCCTCCTCCGCCCTCTGCAAATGCCGATGCCTGCTCCTCCGCCTGGCGCAACGCGTCATCCAAGAAAGGCTTAGGATCCCGGGCCGGTGTCCCCGGGCCGCCGTTGGGGTGGGTTTGAATGTGAAGGTGCGAGGCTCCTCCCTCAGCATTGCCGGAATCCCCTACGAATCCGATAACGTAACCCTTTTCAACCCGCTGGCCCACTGCCAAATCCCTGGCCCAACTTTGCATATGGGCGTAGTAGTACGCCATGCCACTGTCGCCCTTGACCCAGGCAGAGATGCCGCCCGCTCCCGTCGCACCCTTGCCGATAACCTTGCCAGGCTCCGACGTTACTATCGGCGTTCCAAAATCAGCGAAGATGTCGGTTCCCTTGTGGGTGTGGGGCGTGGGTGTATACCGGGGAAAGCCCCAGTCGTGACTGAAATTCGCCTGCCCCGCTACCGGGAAGGGTGATGTCACGGTAAGCATCGCCGTCTCGAGCCGAACCCCGCGGCTGATCGCAGGCTGTAAGCGCTCTATCAGCGTCTTCGTCGATCTAGCCGGGGAACGTCGAATACTAGGAAGTGGAATTGGGAACGGTTGGGTTCGGGGATCGACAGGAGTAGGTGCCGCCGCCGGCCCAGGCGATGGAGTCCCGCCAGCAGGTGCCGCAGGTGCCGCTGGTGTAGGCGGAGGAGCCGGTTCGGGAGCCGGTGGCGGGGCAGCGGGGCTGGGAATGAGTAGATTGAGCAACTCCTGGAGCTGCGCATTTGCTGGAACGGCGGTAAAGATAACCAATGATATGCCCGTCGCAAAGCAAACCGCCAGCTTTACTCCACGTCTCACGAAATCCCCCGAACGCATAATGAAAGGGCGCTTGTGCGCTTGTGCAAACTCAACCGGAAGGAACGCTACCCTATCCGAAGTACCGGACGTCAAACTGGCCGCTAAAGGTGACGGACGTGCTCCCGCAAGACGTCTAGAAGGAGCCTCACGTGGGCGTCATCGAGCGAGTAGTAAATCACCCGGCCACTGCGGCGGTTCTTAACTATTCCCGCAGTACGCAAAAGCCTGAGGGCATGTGACACGGACGTCTCGGGCGCTTCTACAGTCGCCGCGATATCACAGACGCACAACTCTCCAACCTCCACGAGAGCGTACAGAATTCGAGTTCGCGTGGAATCACCCAGGAGGCGGAAAAGCTCTCCAAGGCGGTTGGCTTCCTCCTTTGATATGAGCCGCGACCTTGCTTCGGCGACCCTATCGCCGTCGATGGCATGCGAAACGCAACTGTCAAGTGATCTGACGTTCTGGTCCTGGTCCACTAGACCTCGCTAGTCCTTAGGAATGCTGACTCCAGTATCCCTCCTGCTTAACTCAAACAGGCGAACTGATGGTCGAAGTGTCCCGGGGCTTCACATTGGACGGTGTTGTGGGTCACCTTTGAAGTCTTTGGCCAGGACGTCGGCGACCAGATCCAGCACGATATGGGGTCGGCCTGCTCCTCCACCACGACGTGTTCGCTCGCGGCATCCATGCCGGAGATGAGGCTCCAGACGTGCAGGTCGTGCACGTCTGCTACGCCGGGAAGCTGCAAGAGAGCCGCTCTTAACGCTTCTACATCGATCTGTGGAGGCGCCGCCTCAATTAGAATTCGAACCGCCTGGGCACACAGTTTGAAAGTCCTGGGAAGCATGAACACGCCAATGCCTGCACCGATTAAGGGATCGGCGTAGGTCCAACCGGTGGTAGCCACGACAACTGCAGCAACGATCACTGCAACGGAACCCAGCAGGTCCGAGATGACCTCAAGGAACGCGCCCTTTTAGGTTCAGACTCTCCTTGGACCCGGATGACAGGAGACGAAAACTGATCAAATTGACGACCAGACCCACCGCGGCTACCAGCAGCATAGGCAGACCAAGAACTTTGGGCGGGTCGAGGAATCTCTGGTACGCCTCGTACAGAACGTAAGCTGCGACTCCAATGAGCAAACTCCGTTCGCCAGGGCGGCAAGCACTTCCAGGCGGTAAAGGCCGTACGTCCTGTGGGCGGGCGCCGGGCGCGAGGTTAGCTGAATGGCGGCGAGCGCCATGCCGAGTCCCAGGACATCGGTGCCCATGTGGGCGGCATCCGACAAGAGCGCCAGTGAACCGGTACGAAGGCCGGCGACCACTTCGACGGCTGTGTAAAGCGCCGGTAAGGGAAAATGCGGCTAGCAGGGGACCTTTGTGACGGCCCGCGGCTGAAGCTGAAAGCGTGCGTTCCGCTCAAGGTCTGGAAAGCCAAACAAAAACCCCTCTATTCAGAATTCGACGTGTTGTGCCACACTATCAACATATGAATGGTTGTCGATATATTCGGAGATCGGTGAACGCCTGATGAGTGCAGCTTCAGTGGAAATTCCGGTCCGATTCCTCACCGACGCCGACTGCGCCGACTGCGCTGATCGGTTGGAAGAGGCGCTTATGCAGCATCGAGG
>JAJCYF010000050.1 GCA_029263035.1 Actinomycetes bacterium | reverse complement strand
ACCGGGGCCGAGCCGCCGCAGCTGCCGGGTATGACCGCCATCGAGCAGGCGCCGGCCGACTTCTGGTCCACCAGCCTGTCGCCGGACAGCTCGCCGGTGGAGTTCGTCCGGCCGGCGCTGAAGGACAAGGGCGTGCTGTCGGCCAAGGACCTGGAGACGGCCACGCCGAACCGGACGGTGAAGGTGGGCGGAGTCGTGACCCACCGGCAGAAGCCGGCGACCGCCGGGGGCACGATCTTCGTCAGCCTGGAGGACGAAACCGGCCTGATCAACGTGATCTGCCAAAAGCAGGTGTGGGCCCGCTACCGCAAGGTGGCAACCACCTCGAAGGCGCTGCTGGTCACCGGCCGCCTGGAGCGCTACGACGGGGTGGTGAACCTGCTGGCGTCGAAGATCGAACCGTTGAGCCTGACGGTTGCCTCAGAGCTGAAGGCTAGGGATTTTCGGTGAGGCGCCGCCGGCACCAGGTCAGGTCGGATCGTCGAGGGCGCGTACCCTGATCCCGTCGAAACGGCGGAGACCCCGGTCATCGGACCAGATCTCGGAGACCCCATGCTGACGCATAAGCGCAACGATGTGCGCATCCGGGACCAGGTTCCCCCGGATGCTTTGGCCACTCGCTACCGCCTCGAAGGTCTCCAGGAACCCCGGCTTCTCGCCCGGGCACCGTGAGTGCGGGAGCCGGGTGAGCGCTCGCACGTTCTGCAGGGCAGCCTCCGGGTCCAGCGGCGAGGTAAAGACCGATGGGTGGGTTGCAACTCGCAGGTATGCCATAAGGACCGGCCAGAACAGGTACACGATGTCGGGGCCCTCGGCCAGACGCTCGAGCCTCCGCGCCGCCAGAGGTTGCCTGGCGCTGCCCAGGTCCGACGCGTACAGCAGCAGGTTCGCGTCGACGGCGAAGCTCACCTGCCTACTCCTCTAGAGCCGACCAGAGAGCCTCTTTGTCCGCAAGATCGATCCGCGCCCCCATGGCCTGCGCGTGCCACACGAACGGCTCCTGCTCCGTCCGGGTTTGATTACTGAGGGCCGCCGCGGCAATCTCGGAGATCAGCCGGCCCAGGCTCTTGCCCTCGCGCGCAGCCCTCTGCTTGAGCTCCTGAAGAACGGTGGCATCGAGGTCCACGGTAGTGCGCATGATGTTCGATGATACCGCCCTCAGCATCTGATGCTCAGCATAGGAGCCCAGTTGCGCGTCAAGACGTTCGGGCCCTCAACTTTTTTCCGGAAATATCCCTCCGAAATTCGATTACCACGCGAATCTGTCATACCCTCCGGATACGATTTTCACTATGGATACGGGGGTACTCCTTGAGTGTTCGGCCGATGAACTGGATGACGCGATCACCCGGTTTGAGGCCGGGTTGTGTGCGGTTCACCAGGCAACTCTGGAGCTGATCGGGGCCTTCGAGGAGAAGGGTCACTTGGCCCGGGACGGCGTCACCTCCATGGCGGCGTGGCTCAGCCACCGGTTCGGGTGGTCGTCCTACCGGGCCCACGCCGAGGTCCGGGTGGCCCGGGCGCTGGCCCACCTTCCTTTGGTCCGGGACGCCTACGCCTGCGGCCGGTTGAGCTTCGAGAGCGTCCAGGCATTGTGCAAGCAGGCAACCCCCGACAGCGAGGCAGAACTCTTGGGGCACGCCCTGAACCTGCCCGTGAGCGAGCTCAATCGCCGGGATGCGACCGGTGGAGGAAGTGGACGCCAACCGGGCCTACGAGAACAGGTTCCTGCGCTACCGGTGGGACGAAGACTCCCGGGTATTGCACCTGAAAGGCATGCTGGCCGATGTCGAGGGGACCTTGGTGGCCAAGGCGCTCGAACACCTGACCACCGGCAATGGCAAGGAATTGGGCCGCGCCGGGTCCCCGGGTGCGGATTGTTCCGGCAGCGAGGGGTCCGGCAGCCAGACTGAAGTTGCGGAGCCACTGCCGTCCGGGGCTGCCCTTCTGGTGGCCGGCCCTCGGCCCCGGCCCAGTTTCGAGCAGTCGTGTGCCGACGCCCTGGCCGAGCTCGCCTCCAACTACCTGAAAACTGAGGGCGATGCGGTCAGGGCTACAGTGGTGGTTCACGTCGATGTCGACCGCCTTACCGACCAGAGGGGCATGGTCCCCACCAGGATCGCCGCCCTGGACGACGGGCCGATGATCGCCGGGGAAACCGCCCTTCGGCTGGCCTGCGACTGCAACTCCGAACTGGTGATCGACGGGCCGGATTGGGTCCCGATCGGGATCGGGCGACGCAGCCGGCAGATCCCCGGATGGCTTTACCGGGTGCTAAAACACCGGGACCGGACCTGCAGGTTCCCCGGATGTGACCGGGTGCGCTGGACCCAGCACCACCACATCCGGCACTGGACCCAAAACGGGCCTACCGACACCGACAACCTGGTCACCCTGTGCTGGTTTCACCACCGGCTGGTTCACGAGGGCGGGTGGAGGGTCAAAGGCGACGCCAACATCTGGCTCGACTTCATCGACCCCACCGGCAGCATCCTGACCTCGCTCCCGCCCCCGCCGGTAGACCAACAGTTGAAGGATGAGCTCTTCTCGCTTTTTGCCGATGACGCCGCCGAGCCTGATTCCGGGCCGCAGCCCCGAGCGGGGCCGCCGCCCGGGAAACCGCCGGCCTCGGATAAACCCTGACCAACGGCAGGATGGTGGGCGGGGACTCACCTTCCTGACCTTCGATCGCCGGCAAGCACGCGTGGCGCGGGATCTGGGCAAATTGGACTCCGGGTAATCGTGTGACAGCAGCCAGGACCCCGCGGGTGGAGCGCAGTGCTCTACGACGGAGTGGCCAACCTTTTGGCATCCAAGATAGAGCCGCTGAGCCTGACGATGGCCTCAGAGCTGAAGGCCAGGGATTTTCGATAGCGTACACGTTCGGTACACGTAACGTGTATAGTTAGTGTATGGCAAAGCAGCGAACCAACATCGAAATTGAAGAGTCCTACGTCCAGACGATCATGGACCGCTTCGGCGTCCGGACAAAAACCGAGGCCGTCGACCTGGCACTCAAGCATCTCGCCGGCCAGCCGATGACCCAAACCGAGGCCCTGGCCATGCGCGGCGCCCACGCCATAGACGAAGTACCCCATGAAGCCCCGCCGCTGAACGGGTGATTCTGGCCGACACTTCCGCCTGGGTTGAGTTCGACCGCGCAACCGGAAGCCCGGTGGACCTGCGGCTCACGAAGCTGATCGCCGACGGCTCGGCCCTTGCGGTGACGGAACCCGTCATCATGGAGGTCCTGGCCGGCGCCAAGGACGGCCTGCGTGAAGAACAATTGCGGCGGATGCTGCTGGGCTTCGAGCTTCTTTCGTTCGACGCCGCAGTAGATTTCGAAGGCAGCGCCCGAATCTACCGAAAGTGCCGGGCTTCGGGGGTGACACCCAGAGGTTTGATCGACTGCATGATCACCGCCGTGGCGTGGCGCCACGGAGCCACCCTGCTCGCCGCCGACAACGACCTGTTCCGGGTTGCAGGTGTCATAGGCGTGAAGATGGACGGTGCGTCGGCGTTTGACTGAGCCGGCAACGGCACCTTGTGCACCACGCTTGTGGCGGCAATCAACTGATCGGCTGGGTCCGCACAAAATCGAGCCGTGTCGATTGCATGCTCACCGCCAGGTCCAGCGGCCAGCAGTGGACAGCTGAGAGGGTCCGGGAGACCTCCGAGTCGTCGAGATCCACTGGTCAAGGCTGGGTGGGAACCAACCGCGAGGGATCCATGTAGCAATTCAACGGCAACGCCGTCTCGCAGGGCGGCAAGGTGTTTGGAACGTTTACCAGAAACGCGTATGGAACGGGAAACTTGGAACGCATATCGCCGTCGTGATGCACATGCAGGATGTACTCTCTGGGGTACGCTCCGGCCGGGACCTCCACGTAGAACTTGACCGGAACGTCCTGATACTCCTCCAGGATTACGGTTGCGGCACCTTCGTTACAGATCAGCCCATCAAAGGCCTCGCAGTCCAGCGTCACAGGACCCTTGAACCCGCCGTGCGACTCAACGGTGCAGGCCACCTCGCCGCTCTCGCCGGCAAGAATCGTGACAGTTCCCCCGCATCGCAGGTTGTAACTGCCGCGGGGATCGGCCTGGCTCCCGACATCCCAACTGATCGAATGCTGGGCCTGAAATCCTCCATGGGAGGCGACCACCTGAAATGTGGTTAGCCCCCTCCGCAAACGGGGACCGATGGTGATCGATAACCTGGTGAGCGCCTTGGAGCCGGGTGCGACCGATGCTGACGGGGGATCGAACCGGCAGCCGAGCTGATCGGGAAGGCCGGCGCAGGAAAAATCGACAACTCCCGCAAAGCCGCCGGTGGAGGCTACCTTACATTCCTTCTCGCTATCGCCACTCACGTTGTGGCAGGAGATACTGAACGGTGCCGAATTTTCTACAACAGCTGCGGCCGGCCGGGAGGCCGGAACTTCGGAGTTTGGGCGGAAAGACTGTGCGGGAGCCCGCATCGCCGGGGCGGTGGGAGAAACCTCACCCACAGCGGGCACCACCACGTGCTGGAACGGAACGGCGGCAAGCCCGGCGGCAACGGCCTTATTGGTCGATAGGACCGGGTGGGGCTCTTGCGTACTACTGCCTCCATACGACAGTGCAACCGCCGACATAACTCCCACCAACAGGACTGAAACCGCCACTATTGCGGTGTTGCGTGCAGCTTTGGACGAAATCCGCCCCCAGGTGGTCGTTGAGTCCGGCCGGATCCGCCGGAGGAATTTCACCGGCAGGAGCCGGAATCGGTTAAGCCGGTAACCGCGGGTCCGGAGGTGCGGGAGACACCGGATCCCGACTCAAGCCGGGTTCGGGTGGGCTGGGAAGCAGCCGCGCCGGGGCCGGATGACTGAGACGATCCGGGGGTTTCGTGGTGCCGAATAACCATGTTCTACCTATCGGCAGAATCCCCGGATGGTTCAGCCCCGATTTGCCGGGAAGCCGCTTAGGTCCGGAACTGATCCAGCAAGCGCTGCTTGGACGCCTGGTCGGCGCCCTTTCGGCCCTGTGACTCGGCCTCTCGCAGCTTGCGCTGCCGTTCACGTTCGGCTGCCGCAAGCTTGTCCCAGTTTGCCTGCTCTCTGGGGGTGGGATCCGCTTTCTTAGTGCGGTCGTACAGACCCAAATCGACGCTCCTTTTCGCTAGCCGCCTACTAAAAGGCTACCCGGCCAAACCAAACTCATGACTGTTTTGTTCAACCATTGTCGAACATTGCCCGGCTGAACGCTACCCGGACCCCGGCGAACACAGCTTTACGCAGCAGTGGCCGGGCTCCGGCGCCAGCACCACCTGCACGCTCTCATTGCCCAAACCGCGGACAACCCCCTCAATGAACGACCGGTTCATCCCGCACACCACCTCCGGCGATCTTGCGGCCAGTGCATGGAACGGGCAGTTGCGAAGAGCCAGCACTTTGGGGCTCTCACGGAACGGCTCGAAGCCCTGCTCGGTGAGGATCTCCTCGGCGGCGGCAAGGGTGCGCTCGGGGCCCGGATGACGAAGGTTCCTTCCGGAACTCGCGCCCTTTCCAAGCTCGTTTCCCTGGGCCATCGCCGCTGCGTTGGTGCTGTCCCTGGCCGGCACGCCTTCAGCCTGGTTGACCACACCGTCCAGCAAGAGCCGGCCCGCAAGCTCGTACCGGCGCTGGGGAACCGATATCTCGATATTCATCGCCGACGGTTCGTAAACCTTGGCCGGCCGGCCGGCGCCGGGACCGCCCTTTCCGGGCGGGCGGGCATAGTGGTGGTTGAGCAGACCCTTTTCAACGAGCTTGTCCAGGTGAAAGGCCGCCAGCTTGCGGGAGATCCCGACCTCCTGCGCCACCCGTTCCCGGGTCACCGGAACCCCCTGGGACCTCACGAACAGAAAAATCCTCCGGCGAAGGTCGTCGTCAAGTACGGCCAGTGCTGCGGTACCGGACTCCAACGCTCGGTTCATTCTTATAATCTATCACTAGTACATCAAGTCTTAAACCTCTAGATATGGGTAAGGTTGCTCTAGTACCCAGATGTTCTGGTGAAACCACTTGCACTCAGAGCCTTTTGGTGGTTAGTGTCTATAGACCACCAGCTAGGGCAATAGAAAGGGACCGGCATGGCCTATCGGGAAGACAACGAGCGCTGCTCCATCCAGCCGTCGGACAACGGACCGCTGCTGATCCGGGGCCCGGTGAAACTCATCGACCCAGAGGGAAATGAGCTCGAGGTCAAGAGCAAGAACATTGCACTGTGCCGGTGTGGGGCATCGGCCGACAAACCGTTCTGCGACGGCTCGCACAAACGCATCGGCTTTCAGTCCGTGGTGCGGGCACAGGTGCCGGCGCTGACCCCGGGAGGCACTGTTGGCGACGCCGGCTGACACCATGATCAACTCTGCGGTGCTCGAATCCGGTCACCGCTTTCTGGGCGACCTGGGACCGGCCGTCGACCTGCCTGCCGCCGAGCGGGCGGTGGCCGACCTGCTGGCCGCCCTCGGTCAGGACCCGTCCGGGCACCCCGGTCTGGCCGACACCCCGCGGCGGGTGGCGGCGTCGTTCGCAGAGATGCTCGAGCCGAAACCATTCCGGCTCACCACCTTCCCCAACGAGGGGTACGACGAGATGGTCGTGGCCCGCGACATCCCGTTCAACTCGTTGTGCATGCACCACCTGCTGCCCTTCAAGGGAGTGGCCCACGTGGCCTACCTGCCGGACAACCGCATCGTCGGCCTATCCAAGCTGGCCCGGGTGGTGGAGCTGTTCGCCCGACGGCTGCAGGTGCAGGAGGCGCTCACCACCCAGATCGCCGGCTGCCTTGACCTAAACCTTGCCCCCAAAGGCGTCGGCGTGGTTCTGGAGGCCGAGCACATGTGCATGACCTTGCGGGGCGTCCAGAAGCCGGGGACCATGACGGTCACCTCGGCGCTGCTGGGCAAGATGCGGGAAGACCCCCGCACCCGTCAGGAGTTCTTGTCGCTAATCCACGGGGGCCTCGCCCCGGCGCGGTAGTTTGACTGCAGTATCGCCGGGGCATACCTCGCGGAACCGGGAGGCTTGGATGGCAACTGCAACCGTGGTGCAGGTGGAGGACAAAGAGCTCAAGCTCTCCAACCTGGAAAAGGTGCTGTACCCGCAGGCCGGCTTCACCAAGGGTGATGTCATCGACTACTACACCAAGGTCGCACCGGTTCTGCTTCCCCACCTGCGCAACCGGCCGTTGACGCTCAAGCGCTACCCGAACGGGGTGGAGGATGAGTTCTTCTACGAGAAGCAGTGCCCCAAGTTTCGGCCGAAGTGGATGAAGACCATCCCCATCCGCAGCGAGCGGCAGAACAAGACCATCGATTTCTGCAGTATTGACGACCTGCCCAGCCTGGTCTGGGTGGCCAATCTCGCCGACCTGGAACTGCACACCTCCCTGTCATCGGGACCGGACCTGGACCGTCCCACCGCCGCGGCATTCGACCTGGACCCCGGCCCCTCGGCGAGCATCGTCGAGTGCTGCACGGTAGCCCTGGCGCTCCGCAAGATGTTCGACGACCTGGGCCTTCAGGCCTTCCCGAAGACCTCCGGCTCCAAGGGAATGCAGGTGTACCTGCCGCTGAACTCCTCCGACACGTACGAGCAGTCGAAGTCCTTCGCTCACGCGGTGGCCGAGGTCATGGAGCAGCAGATGCCGAACCTGGTGGTCTCCGACATGAAAAAGGAGCTGCGAAAGGGCAAGGTGCTGATCGACTGGAGCCAGAACGACTTCTTCAAGACCACGGTATGCGTGTACTCGCTGCGGGCCAAGGACACGCCGACGGTCTCCACCCCGATCACCTGGGACGAGGTTGCCGCCACCGAAAAGTCCAGGCGGCCGGACGACCTCAAGTTTTCATTCGCCGGCGCTCTGGAGCGGGTCGGCAAGCAGGGCGACCTGTTTGAACCGGTGCTCACCGAGCAGCAGACCCTGCCGGAGCTCTCGTAGACTGCCGGCATGAACATCACGACCTGTCACGTCGTCGAAGCCGCCTACGTCGAGGGCGCCGCCGAGAAGCGGGGGCCCTACCGGGAGGAGCACCTGGAGCGGGTCGGCAAGCTGATCGATGCCGGAGCGGTGGTGGTCGCCGGAGCGCTGGCCGACATGAGCGCCTCCCTGCTGGTGCTCGATATCGAGGGGGAGGATGCGGTCCGGGCGGTCATCGAGTCCGACGTCTACTGGATCAACGGCATATGGACCGGCTACACCGTGCGCAAGCTCAACCGGGTAACCCCGTAGCCGGGAGCTTTTGACCTCCAGGCCTTCCGGCAGTGTAGAGTTCCGCCCGATGCCGAGACGCCTTCTTTCCCTCCTGCTGCTGCTCGCCCTCTTTGCGGGGGCCTGCGCCGACGACCCCGAGCCCGAAGCGACGCAGGCGGCCGAGGAGTCTCCCGCGCCGCCCCCTCCCCCGCCCGAGCCGATCCGGTGCCCGCTGACCGGGGTTGAGCTTCCGGCCGGTGTCGACCTCAACCGGCCTGCGCTGGCAGTCAAGATCGACAACCACCCCAGGGCGCGGCCCCAGTCCGGCATGGAGACCGCGGACATCGTGTACGAGGAGCTGGTCGAAGGCGGGCTCACCCGGTTCATGGCCATCTATCACTGCGGCGATGCGGCCGACCTCGGACCCACCCGCAGCGCCCGGGCGGTAGACCCGGACATCATGACCCAGTACGCCCCGGTTCTCTTCGCCTACAGCGGAGCCTCCCCCAACAACCTGGCCAAGGTTGCGCGCACCCCGGGGATCATCAACCTTCAGCACGGGTCGAACGGGCCGGCCTACTCCCGCCGCGGCGGCCGGCCGGCTCCGCACAACCTGTACACCTCCACCGAGCGGATTCGTTCCCGCCCCGCTGCCCAGGGCGTGGTGGGACCCCCGAAGACCGGCCTGATCTTCAATCCGAAGCTGGTCCCGGTTCCTCCGCCTCCGCCGCCTCCCCCGCCGGTGGCCGAGTCGCCGGGCGCACCGGTTCCTCCGCCTCCCGCACCGGTAGGGCCGCCGCCCGGCAACAAGATCACGTTCTCCTACTCAGGAGCAGTCGGAGTCACCTACACCTACGACCCGGCGGCGAACACCTACCTGCGGTCCCAGGGGGGCAGCCCCCACAACTCCGCCTCGGGCGCCCGTCTGGGGGGCACCAACATCGTGGTGATGAAGGTGGCGGTCGACCGCGGTGGCAGCTCTCCGGAGATCGCGGTGGCCGGAACCGGCGAAGCGATGGTCCTGCGCAACGGCCAGGCGATCCACGGCACGTGGGTGCGGCCTACGCTGGCCGATCAGACCACCCTGGTGGACGACGCCGGGCAGCCGATCGAGCTGGCCGCCGGAAACACCTGGATCAACCTTCTGCCGAACGACCGGGCGTTCACCGTCGAGTAGCAGCCTGCACCCTCAGCTGCTTCGGCAGGTAGACGGCACCGGGGCCCCCGGACGCCGCCGCATCGTGAGGGTTGGATATGGCGCAGCGGTCAAGCGATAGGCAGCCGCAGCCGATACATGAGTCGAGCCCGTCCCTCAGCGCCTCCAGCGCACGGATCTCGCCGTTGAGCTTCTCCCGCCACAGCATCGAGATCCGCTTCCAGTCGGCTGCGTTGGGGGTCCGGTTCTGCGGCAGCCGGCCGAGGGCGTCTCGGACCTCCTCCAGGCTGACGCCGAGATGCCGGGCCGCGCTAACAAACGCCAGCCGTCGTAGGACGCTCCGGTGGAACCGCCGCTGGCCTCCGGTGTTCCGTTCGGCTGAGATCAGCCCTTCGCCTTCGTAGTAGCGGATTGCCGAAGGGGCGAAGCCGCTACGACCGGCGACCTGGCCCACCGACAGCCATTCCTCGTCCATTAAAGTACCTCCGGTTGACTTAAAGTTGACTTCAACTTCTATTCTGCACGAAATGCGAAAATAGGAGGAGATCATGCGTACAGCACTGATTACCGGAGCTTCGCGGGGCTTCGGCCTGGCGCTGGCCAAAGCACTGGCGGAGCGAGATTGGAAGCTGATAGTCGACGCCCGGGACGGCCGGGCCCTGCAGTCTGAGGCCGACGCGGTGGGTGCAGGGGTCACGGCCGTTGCCGGGGACATCGCCGACCCCGAACATCGGACGGCGTTGGCCACAGCCGTGGCGCGTGCCGGCGGGCTGGACCTGCTGGTCAACAACGCCAGTACCCTGGGGGCCAGTCCCCTACCGGGACTCGACCGCTACCCGCTCGCCGTCCTGGAACAGGTGTTCAGGACAAATGTTCTGGCGCCCCTGGCGCTGGTTCAAGAGCTGCTCCCCCAGCTGTCGCCGGGTGCGGCGATCGTGAACATCACGTCGGACGCGGCGGTCGAAGCCTACGAGGGCTGGGGTGGCTACGGGGCGTCGAAGGCGGCACTCGAGCAGATCTCGGCCGTGCTCGGAGCCGAGCAGCCCGGCTTTAGGGTCTACGCCTTCGACCCGGGCGACATGCGGACCGCAATGCAGCAGGAGGCCTTCCCCGGGGAGGACATCTCCGACCGGCCGGAGCCCGAGACGGTGGTGCCCGGCCTCCTGCGCCTGCTGGACGACTTGCCACCCAGCGGACGCTACCGGGCGGCCGACCTGCTCGTGGGCTCTGGAATGGAGGCGGGATGAGCACCGCCGCCGCCCAGGTCGCCCGCTACCCGGAGGGGCGGGCCGCAGTTGGGCCTCCTGAATCGCGGGGGCTGGAGCGCGACGGGGTGCGCCTGCTGGTAGCCGATCGGAGCGGGATCACCCACGCCTCCTTCCGGGACCTGGGGAACTTTCTGCAAGCGGGCGACCTGCTGGTCGTGAACAACTCGCAGACCCTGCCTGCAGCGGTCGACGGGACCCGGGAGAACGGCCGGGCAGCCATCGTCCACTTTTCCACCGCATTGGACGGCGGCAACTGGATAGTGGAGCTACGGACCCCGGACAACACCGGTCCACTTCTCGACGGCAGCACCGGTGAGTGGGTGGATTTGGCGGGGGGCGGGCGAATCACGATCCTGTCGGCCTACCGGGGCGTGGAGGGTCGCAGCCGCCTGCTCGTGGCACGCCCGGAACTCGGGCAGCCGGTGGCCGGATATCTGCAACGGTACGGCCGCCCGATCGCCTACGGCTACCTGAACGAACCACGCCCGCTTTCCGACTACCAGACCGTGTTTACCCGCGAGCCGGGAAGCGCCGAGATGCCCAGCGCAGGGCGCCCCTTCTCCGGCCGCCTGGTCGCCGGCCTGATCTCCCTGGGAGTCGTGCTTGCCCCGATCACCCTGCACACCGGAGTCTCCTCCCCGGAGGGGTCAGAGTTGCCTGCTGCGGAGCGCTTCCGGGTTCCGGCGGCAACCGCATTGCTTGCGAACCACACCCGCCGGAAAGGCGGCCGGGTGATAGCGGTGGGAACGACGGTTGTCAGAGCGCTGGAGTCCGCCGCAGACGGGCGAGGCGTGGTCTCCGCCGCCGCAGGCTGGACCGACCTGGTGCTGGACTCGTCGCGGCCGGTGCGGGCAGTCGAAGGGCTGATCACCGGCTGGCACGCCGCTTCGGCCACCCATCTGATGCTGCTTGAGTCGGTAGCCGGGACGGGCCTGGTGTCCCGGGCGTACGACGCCGCAGTTGCTTCAGGCTATCTGTGGCACGAGTTCGGTGACAGCTGCCTTTTGCTTCCTAGGTGAGGTAGAGGAAGCGCTCCAGGATCTTCACCTGTTCGAACAGGGCGGCCGCCTCGTCGTGCTTGCCGGCGGTGGTCAGGTAGTCGGCCGAGTTGCGGCGTTCGTCCACCTCGTCCATCACCACCAGGCGTACCTCGGCCGGGGTCAGCTCCCGGCGGGGGACGTCGGCGTAACCCTTCACCGGCCCGTCGATGGAACTGACCGCCGGGGCGGGGACGGCCTCCTTGTTGGCGATCGCCGAAAGCACCGAGCGGATGGCCATCATCGTGACCCGGTCCTGGCTTTTCATCGCAGTGATCAGCTCGGCCTGAAGGACCTGGCGCAGGTTCACGATGCGAGGGCCGACTTGACCGCACTGGAGATGCGCGAGCCCTCGGCGGTGGCCCCCACCCGCTCCCGGACCGCCTTGATGACCGCCCCCATCGCCCGGCCGCCCTCTATGCCGGCGTTGCGGGCGTTGGCGACCTCCTCGGCCACGATCGCTGCCAGGGCGTCGTCGCCGATCTCCTCCGGCATGTAGACCGACAGGATCTTCGCCTCTGCTCGCTCCCGGGCGGCCAGCTCGTCCCGGCCCGCCTTGTCGTAGATCTCCGCCGCTTCCTTGCGCTTTCCCAGCTAGGAGCGGATCACCCCGATCACCTGGTCGTCGGTGAGGGTGGCCTGTTCCTTGCCGGAGACCTCCGCCTTGCTGATCGCCGTGATGACGCTGCGCAGAGTGGACTTGGCCGTCTCATCCCTGGCGCGCATCGCCGCGGTGAGGTCCTGCCGGATACGTTCTTTCAGCGATGTCATCGTTTGTCCTTACTGCCGGCGGGCGCCGGGCAAATCCTGATCCGAGGCTACCGAAGGTACCGGTTCAGCCCCTGCGGCCGGTGATGGTGGCGGCGAATATCTCATCGGCCACCGGGTGGGTGAGGTCGATTCGGACGTCCTGGAAACCGGCTAGCTCCAGCGCCCGGGTGCATTCCCCGACGCTCATCGCGCCGGCGATGCAGTCAACGTAGCTGCCCCGGGCCGCCCGGTCGTCGACGGACAGTGCGTCCGAGGCCAGGGTGTCGCAGATGCCCATCCTCCCGCCGGGCCGCAGCACCCGGGCGATCTCGGCGAATACGGCCGGCTTGTCCTGGGACAGGTTGACGGCACAGTTCGAGATCACCACGTCCACCGACCCGTCATCCAGCGGAACCTGCTCCATCTCGCCCGCAAGGAACTCGACGTTGCCCAGGCCGGCGGAGCGCTTGGCCGAGTTGGCCAGGGCGATCATCTCGGAGGTCATGTCCAGGCCGTACACTCTGCCCTGGCGGCCGACCAGGCCGGCGGC
>JAJCYF010000049.1 GCA_029263035.1 Actinomycetes bacterium | reverse complement strand
CCGGGGCGGGCCGCGCCGCGCGGTCGCGCCGCCGATAGGGTCATCCCCGCAGCTCACGGCTCGCGGGTCGGACCCGTGCCGAGCCGGGCGCTAGACGTCAGATCCGGGTCGGTGACGACCCCGATGGCAGCGAGAGGCCGGGAGAGGCACAACAGTGGACCTGTACGAGTACCAGGCGAAGGACCTCTTCGCCGCGCACGACGTCCCGGTATTGCCGGGCCGGACCGTCACCACCGCCGAGGACGCCGCCGCGGCGGCTGCCGAGATCGGCACCGCGGTGGTGGTCAAGGCGCAGGTGAAGACCGGCGGCCGCGGCAAGGCCGGCGGCGTCAAGCTGGCCAACAACGCCGACGAGGCCCGGGAGAAGGCGCAGGCCATCCTCGGCCTGGACATCAAGGGCCACATCGTGCACCAGGTCCTGGTCACCGAGGCCAGCGACATCGCCGAGGAGTACTACTTCTCCTTCCTGCTCGACCGGTCCAACCGCACCTTCCTGGCCATGGCCAGCGCCGAGGGCGGCATGGAGATCGAGCAGTTGGCGGTGGAGCGGCCCGACGCCCTGGCCAAGGTGCCGGTGGACGCGATCGCCGGGGTGGACAAGGCCAAGGCCGCCGAGATCGTCGCCCAGGCGAAGCTCCCGACCGCGGTCGCCGACCAGGCCGCCGATGTGATCGTCAAGCTGTGGGAGACCTTCGTCGGCGAGGACGCCACGCTGGTCGAGGTGAATCCGCTGGTCCGCGACCCGCAGGACAAGATCATCGCGCTGGACGGCAAGGTCACCCTGGACGGCAACGCCGACTTCCGGCACCCCGGCCACGCCGCCCTGGTCGACGAGCGCACGGAGAACCCGTTGGAGGCCAAGGCCAAGGCCAAGGGCCTCAACTACGTCAAGCTCGACGACGGCCAGGTCGGCATCATCGGCAACGGCGCCGGACTGGTGATGAGCACGCTGGACGTGGTCGCCTACGCCGGGGAGAAGCACGGCGGGGTCAAGCCGGCCAACTTCCTGGACATCGGCGGTGGCGCCTCGGCGCAGGTGATGGCGGACGGTCTGGACGTCATCCTGGGCGACCCGGACGTCAAGAGCGTGTTCGTGAACGTCTTCGGCGGCATCACCGCCTGCGACGCGGTGGCCAACGGCATCGTCGGCGCCCTGGAGCTGCTCGGCGACTCGGCGACCAAGCCGCTCGTCGTGCGGCTGGATGGCAACAACGTGCTCGAGGGTCGCCGGATCCTCGACGAGGCGAACCACCCCCTGGTCACCCAGGTGGACACCATGGACAACGCGGCCGACAAGGCTGCTGAGCTTGCAGCGGCGGGGGCCTGAGTCATGGCGATCTTCCTCAACGAGAACAGCAAGGTGATCGTCCAGGGCATCACCGGTGGTGAGGGCACCAAGCACTCCACCAAGATGCTCGCGGCCGGCACCAACATCGTGGGCGGAGTGAATGCCCGCAAGGCCGGCACCTCGGTATCGATCGGTGGTAAGGACCTCACGGTCTTCGGCACGGTCGAGGAAGCGATGAAGGAGACCGGCGCGGACGTGTCGGTGGTCTTCGTCCCGCCGAAGTTCGCCAAGGACGCGGTGATCGAGGCCATCGACGCGCAGATCCCGCTGGCCGTGGTGATCACCGAGGGCATTCCGGTGCACGACTCGGCGTACTTCTGGGCGCACGCCTGCGCTCGCGGCAACGGCACGCGCATCATCGGGCCGAACTGCCCGGGCATCATCAGTCCCGGCAAGTCGAACGCCGGCATCATCCCGGCCGACATCGCCGGCCCGGGCAACATCGGGCTGGTCTCCAAGTCCGGCACGCTGACCTACCAGATGATGTACGAGCTGCGTGAGTTCGGCTTCTCCTCGGCGATTGGCATCGGCGGCGACCCGGTCATCGGCACCACGCACATCGACGCGCTGGAGGCCTTCGAGGCCGATTCGGAGACCGCCGCCATCGTGATGATCGGCGAGATCGGCGGCGACGCAGAGGAGCGCGCGGCGGCCTTCATCAAGGAGCACGTGACCAAGCCGGTGGTCGGTTACGTCGCCGGGTTCACCGCGCCGGAGGGCAAGACGATGGGTCACGCCGGCGCCATCGTGTCCGGCTCGGCCGGCACCGCGCAGGCCAAGAAGGAGGCCCTGGAGGCCGCCGGAGTCAGGGTCGGCAAGACGCCCAGCGAGACCGCGGCGCTGATGAAGGAGATCATCTCCGCGGGCTGACGACCGGGCTCCGGCCGACACACCGGTCGGAGCCGGTGACCAGCGGTACGCCACAGCGAGGGAGCGCCACCACCATGAGCGACCCGACCGACGAGCGACCCGAGCGCCCGCCGCTGGACGGTCCGGCCCGGGTGCTGGCCATCGCGGTCGCCGGGCTGGCCGCAATCGGGTATCTGCTCGGTTTCTCTGGTGAGGTCGCTCCGCTGATCACCAGCCAGTCCGGGTTGCTGCTGGTCGGTGGTGGCCTGCTGGCCGGGATCTCGGTGCTGCCCAGGGCCGCGCGGTACCTGCTGCCGGCGGGCGTGCGGGGGGTGCTCGGCGCGCTCGACGTGCTGCTGCTGGTGAGCACCGACCTGGGCCGCCTGTCCGGGGCGGCGATCGTGTCGATGGTGGTGGCGGTGCTGCAGATGGGTGCCGCGATTGCCGCGCTGCTGTTCGACCAGGGTGTGCTGGGCGGAGTTCCCGGCTTCCCCGGCCGGTTCGTCCCGCGCGGGCGGGCCGGACGGGGAGGAGCGTCGGGTGGTGGCCACCCCGGCTATCCCGGGTGCCCGGGCTACCCGCCGCCTGAGTACCCGAGCTACCCGGGTTACGGCTACCTGGGCTACGGACCGCCGGTGTGGGGCCCGCCGCAGGGTTACCCGGGCTACCCGCCGCCGTATCCCGGCGCTACGCCACCGCCGGAGTCGGCCGGAGTGGCGTCGGCGGGCGCCGCGCCGCCGTCGGGTGGAGTGCCGTCGGGTGGAGTGGCGTCGGGTGGAGTGGCGTCGGGTGCCGCGCCGCCGTCGGAGGCGGCCGATCAGCCCACCGAGCGGCATGCGGTGGTCCCGCCGCCCGCCGACCGGACCGACGATCCCGGTCCTCGCGAGCCGGGCCACGGGCCTCCCCCCGGGCTTGGTCATCCGCCGGAGACACGTCGCTGACCATGCCCGACACCTCGACCCGCTCGGGACCGGGAGACGCCACGACGGTCGCCGCCGGGTT
>JAJCYF010000048.1 GCA_029263035.1 Actinomycetes bacterium | reverse complement strand
AAGCGGCGGCCGGTGCACCGGCCGCCGCCCGGAGAACGTCCTACTTTCCTACCGCCTTCAGGACCTTGTCGACCCCGCCTCCGTAACGCAGGGCACCCGTCGCTACCTGGCTGACGATGTCCTTGGTCTCGGCAAGCATTTCGGTCACCCCGTCCAGGTGGCCGGTGAGGATAACCCCGTCGACCAGGATCTGATCGATATGACCCTTGATCTCCTGGATGGGGTTCAAGATGCGGTTCAAAAGGTAGATCTCCGCCGGGATGGCGACGATCATCAGGATTACGATCCCCCAAAGAACTGCTGGACCCATAACCACGCTCCTCGTTCTCGAATCCCTGCAAGGTGGACTTAGAAGGACCGGCCCGGCGGGGCCGGCCCTTCAGATCTGCTTTAGGCCGCGTCGCCTTCGGCAGCCCGGGGCTGCTCGCCGGCGGCCTCGATGGTCTTTTGAGGCTGAGCCTCGTCAATGTGGACGGGAATCTTCTTCGCCGTCGCAATCTGGGCGGCCTGAGGTACAACCACCTCAAGGACCCCGTTGCGGTGGACGGCCTTGATGTCGTCCGCGTTGACGCCCTCGGGGAGCGGGACGCTGCGCTCGAAGGAGCCGTAGCTGGTCTCCATGCGGAAGTAGTTGGCGCCTTCGTCCCGGTTCTCGTACCGGCGCTGTCCGCGGATCCGGAGCACGCCGTCCTCGGCGGTGATCTCCACGTCCTTCTCCGGGTCGACCCCGGCAAGGTCCGCCCGGATCACCAGGTCGGAGTCACGGCTGAAAACATCCACCGCCGGGATCCACGCCTTCGTCGGGCGGCCGGCGATTCCTGGGGTGTCGAAGCCGGTGTCCCCAAACACCCCGTTGACCAGTTGGTCCATCTGCCGTTCCAGGTCGGAAAGGGCGGACCATGGACTGAGTCTGCTTAGCAATGCCATGCTTTTTCACCTCCATCCCTACAGTTGGCCAAAATTTTCGCCATTTACAACACCGAAAGCGGCCTCGGGTATTCCCCGCGGGGACCAAATTTTCTAGGAAAATTGGGGCTTTTTCAGCCAGGGCGGAGGGCCGGGTGCTGAGGGTCCTCAGGCCCTGAGCCGCAGGCCCTTGGGGGTGTGCCGGAAGCCCGCCTCCTCCATCGCACGGGCCACCGGGCTGTCCTCCACGGCGGCTCCGTCGGCCTTCTCGACTGCCAGCTTGCCCAAAGCGCCCTGCCGGACGGCCAGCGCCAGAGCGTCTACCGCCGGCTGCAGGACGGCCGGCTCGGTGCTGTAGGTCAGGACGGTCCGGCCCCCCTTTTCGACGTAGAGCACCAGGGATCCCTCCACCACCACCACCAGCGCACCGGCTTTGCGCCCGGGCCGGTGGCCCTTGGCCGGCGCATTGTCGATGGGCTGGCGGTCGGGCCAGGGCAGTGCCGCCCCGAACGGGTTGGCCGGATCGGTGGCCGCCAGGACCAGGGCGCCGGTTGGCTCGGCGTTCCCCGCCACCAGCGACCGCATCCGGTCCACAGCTCCCGGCATCGCGAACTGGGCGGCCCCCAGCTTCTCCACGAAATATCCACGGCGGCAGTGTCCCGCCTCCTCCATTGCCTTCAGCACCGGGTAGACGGCCGAAAAATTCCCCGGAACGGCTTCCGACACCACGGCACCGCGGGTCAGGACACCGTGGCGGTCCAAAAGCTGGTCGGCGAGGGCGCTCATCCTTCGTGTCGGGTCCTGGGACCTCTCCGGCAGTAGGCTCCACCGCCCTACTCCCGACGGCGGTCCCTGGCGCACCGGCAGTGAGGGGCCCCGCCGCAGGCGCCGTCCCGGCCGCAGGGACGGGCTGCTGCGGCCAACTCCTTTCAGGGCCCGCAGCGGGGCGATGGTGTCGTTGGTGACCACCCCGGCCCACGCCAGCTCCCACAGGGCGTCCAGCAGGACGGTGTCGTTGGCGATGCCCGCCGCCGCAGCAAGCTGGCGGAAGAACATCGCCCCGCCTCCGGTCAGGGCCTCCCGGACCCGGTGCGCCTCCTCCGTCAGATCCTCCGTTGACGGCGCCGGCATCAGCAGGTCGGCGTGGCCCGGCAGGTAGAGGCTCACCCAGCCGTCGTCACTGCCGATGGCTCCGTTTCCGGCCCACAGGACCTCACCGGCGGCGGTCAGCTCGTCCAGCATCGAGGCGTTGTAACCCGGGACCCGGGCCGGCAGAACCAGCCGTTCCAGCGAACCGGCCGGCACCGCCGCGCCCTGGATCTGCTCGATCGCCCGGATCAGGCCGTTCAGGCCCCCGAGAGTTCGCACCTCGCCGACTCCCTGCCAGACCGGCAGGAACCGGCCGAGCACCTCCGGCGGCGCGGCTTCCACCTCCTTGCGCAGCTTGGCCAGCGACCGGCGGCGGATCGAGCGCAGGACCTCGGCGTCGCACCACTCGGTACCCGCCCCGCCCGGACGGAACTCCCCCCGGACCATCCGGCCCTTGCCCTCCAGGCGGTTCAGCGTCTCGGTGACGACCGCGACCCCCAGGCCGAACCGGGCCGCCGGGTCCGGCGCCTGGAACGGGCCGTGGGAGCGGGCGTACCGGCCGATCAGGTCACCCATCGGGTCGGCGACCGGCTTCAGGAATGCGTCGGGAATGCCCACCGGCAGGGCGGTCCCCAGGGCGTCCCGGAACCGGCCGGCGTCCTCGATGGCCACCCATCGCAGATCACCGGCGATCCGAAGCTGAAGCGCCCGGCGGCTCTCCTGCAGGGCGGCCAGGAAATCGGCGGAGGAGCCCCGGTCGACCAGCTCCTGCTCGGACAGGTCGCCCAGCATCCGCAGGGCGTCGTGGGTTTCGTCGGCGTTTCGAATTCTACGGTTGCCGGCCAGACGCTGGAGCTCCAGCTCGATCTCGGCCAGCGCTTCGGGGTCGATCAGCTCCCGCAGCTCGGAGGACCCCAGCAGCTCCGCCAGCAGAGCGGTGTCCAGCGACAGCGCCTGCGCCCGCCGCTCGGCCAGCGGGGCATCGCCGTCGTAGATAAAGGCGCCGATGTAGCCGAACAGCAGGGAGCCGGCGAAGGGCGATGCGTGGTCGGTGTCCACCTGGACCGTACGGACCTTGGCCGAGCGGATGTCGGTCATCAGCTGGGTCAGGCCGGGCAGGTCGAAGACGTCCTGCAGGCACTCCCGCATGGTCTCCAGCACGATGGGGAACGACCCGTACCCGGAGGCCACCTGCAGCAGGTTGGCGCTGCGCTGCCGCTGCTGCCACAGCGGGGTCCGCTGGCCCGGCCGGCGCTTGGGCAGCAGCAGCGCCCGGGCGGCGCACTCCCTGAAACGGCTGGCGAACATGGCGGAGCCGCCGACCTCGGCGGTCACCAGGGCTTCGATGTCGTCGGGCTCGAACAGGACGGATTCCAGCGCCGGTGCCTCGTCGGCCTCCGGCAGCCGGACGACTATCCCGTCGTCGGTGTGCATGGTCTGGACCTCCAGGCCCAGCCGCCCCCGGATCTGGTTCTCAATTGCCAGCGCCCACGGGGCGTGGACCCGGGCGCCGAACGGCGAGTGGACGCACAGGCGCCAGTCGCCCAGCTCGTCCCGGAACCGCTCGACGACAATCGTTCGGTCGGTGGGCAAGTGCCCGGTGGCCTCGATCTGCTCGGCCAGGTACTTGATCAGGTTGTTGGCGGCGAAGTCGTCCAGGCCCCCGGCCCGAAGACGGGTGTACGCCTCCCCCGCCGGGACGTGGCCGACCTCCCGCATGAACTTGCCCAGCGCCTGCCCGAGCTCGACCGGCCGTCCCAGGGCATCGCCGTGCCAGAACGGCATCTTGGCCGGCGCACCCGGCGCCGGGGTGACCAGGACCCGGTCGTGGGTGATCTGCTCGATGCGCCAGTTCGACGCGCCCAGGGTGAATACGTCGCCGTGGCGGGACTCGTAGACCATCTCCTCGTCCAGCTCGCCGACCCGCTTATTGCCCTCGCCGCCGGCCAGGTAGACGCCGAACAGCCCGCGGTCGGGGATGGTCCCGCCGCTGGTCACCGCCAGCAGCCGGGCATTGCCCCGGGCCGACAGCACGCCGGTGAACCGGTCCCAGTTGATCCGGGGCCGCAGCTCGGCAAACTCGTCGCTGGGATACAGGCCGCTCAACATGTCCAGAACCCCCACCAGGGCGCTCGTCGGCAGCCCCTCGAAGGGCGCCGCCCGGCGAACCAGGGCCTCGGCATCCTCCAGCGTCCAGTCCTCCATCGCCACCATCGACACAATCTGCTGGGCCAGCACGTCCAGCGGGTTGCGGGGATACCGCAGGGCCTCGATCTGTCCGGTCTTCATCCGCTCCACCACCACCGCCGACTCCACCAGGTCCCCCCGCCACTTGGGCAGGATCACCCCCCGGCTGACCGCGCCGACCTGATGCCCGGCCCGGCCGACCCGCTGCAGCCCGGAGGAGACGCTGGTGGGGGCCTCGACCTGCAGCACCAGGTCCACCGCCCCCATGTCGATGCCCAGCTCCAGCGACGAGGTGGCGACGACCGCCTTCAGGTTGCCCATCTTCAAGTCCTCCTCGATGAGCTTGCGCTGCTCCTTGGACACCGACCCGTGGTGGGCCCGGGCGATCTGTTCGCCGGCCAGCTCGTTCAGCTGGGCGCAGACCCGCTCGGACAGCCGGCGGCTGTTGACGAACACGATCGTGGAGTGGTGGGCCTGGATCAGCTCCACCAGGCGGGCCTCGATGCTTGGCCAGATGGTCCTGTGGTCCGGGTCGCGCACCGACGAGCCTTCGCTGATCTCGTTGATCTCTTCGCCCAGCTCGCCCATGTCCTCGATCGGCACCACCACCGAAAGGTCGAACAGCTTGGTCGAGGGCGGGTTCACGATGTGAACCTCCCGGGTGCCGCCCAGGAACTTCGCCACCTCGGGCAGCGGCCGGACCGTGGCCGACAGGCCTATCCGCTGCGCCGGCCTGGCCAGCAGGTGATCCAGGCGCTCGAGGCTCAGGGCCAGATGGGCACCCCGCTTGGTCGCGGCGACCGCGTGCACCTCGTCCACGATCACCGTGTCGATGAACCTCAGCGCCTCCCGGGCCTGGGAGGTGAGCAGCAGGA
>JAJCYF010000047.1 GCA_029263035.1 Actinomycetes bacterium | reverse complement strand
TACACCATCGCGGGGTGTCTGAAGGAGCTCGGAATATCGCCGGTGCGCCCGCCGATCATTCCGGACGACGAGGACCTGCTGCGCGAAGTTTTCGTCTCCCGTGCGCCCGAGGTGGACGTTTTTATCTCCTCGGGGGGTATGTCGGTGGGAGATCTGGACGTGGTCCGCAAGGTCGTCGAGGAGCTGGGGCAGATCGATGCCTACAAGGTGGCCATGCAGCCCGGTATGCCGCAGGCCTTCGGTAGTGTGGAGGGTAGGACCTACTTCGGCCTGCCCGGCAACCCGGTGTCGGTGTTCGTTTCGTTCGAGCTGTTCATCCGCCCGGCGCTGCTGAAGATGATGGGACGGACCGATCTCGACCGACCCGTCGTCCGGGCGGCAATTGACGAGCCGATGGAGGGCCTGGTGGACAAGACTCGCTACTCGAGGGTTCTGGTCTACCGGGACAACGGGTCCTGGAGGGCCCGCTCCACCGGACCGGCCGCTTCCAACCTGCTGGGGACGGTCGTAAAGGCCAACGGCCTGGCGGTGATACCGCCCGGAGATGAGCCGGTGAAAGCCGGCGAGCAGGTGAATGTGCAGCTGTACCGCCCGCTCGATCAGATTCACGCCTGACCGGCCGGGGTAGGTAACAAATAACGGCCTCTATACTTGGGTCGCAATGCTTAGATAAAACTAGGGGGAAATATGGCTTACGAACTGCCGCCGCTTCCTTATGCATACGATGCGCTTGAACCGCATATTGATGCAAGGACGATGGAGATCCACCACACGAAGCACCACCAGACCTACATCGACAAGCTGAACGCAGCCCTGGCCGACAAGCCGGAGCTCGCGGCGAAGCCCATCGATGAGCTGATGAAGGACTTCGCCTCCGTGCCCTCCGAGCTTTCGACCCCGGTTCGCAACCACGGTGGTGGCCACGCCAACCACTCCCTGTTCTGGCAGGTGCTCTCACCGAACGGCGGCGGGGAGCCCGCAGGCGCCCTGGCGGACGCCATCAACAGCTCCTTCGGCTCCTTCGACGCCTTCAAGACCCTGTTCACCAACACCGCGGCCAACCAGTTCGGCAGCGGATGGGCCTGGCTGGTAGTCGCCGACGGCCAGCTGGTTCCGTACGGCCTGCCCAACCAGGACTCTCCCCTGGCAGCCGGTGAGACGCCGATCCTGGGCCTGGACGTATGGGAGCACGCCTACTACCTCAAGTACCAGAACCGCCGCCCGGAGTACATAGGCGCCTTCTGGAACGTGGTGAACTGGCAGGAAGTCGGCTCCAGGTACGAAGCAGCGTTGAGCTAGGACCTCAGCGGACGAAAACGGCCGCCCTTTCGGGGCGGCCGTTTTGTTTGCGGTGAAGCTACATGTTGGCCCGAACCTCGGCCATAGCGGCCGCCGGGCCGTCGGGATGGCGGAACAGTGCCGAACCCACGACGAAGTGGTCGGCGCCCGCCTTGAGCGCGCCGGCGACGGTGTCTTTGGTCACTCCGCCGTCGACCTCCAGCGCAATCTGCCGCCCGGTGGTGTCGATCATCGCGCGGGCCTCGGCAACCTTCGGCTCCATCTCGGTGATGTAGGCCTGGCCGCCGAAACCGGGGTTCACCGTCATGATCAGCAGGTGGTCGATGGAGCCCATGCAGTGGCGGATGGTCTCCAGTGAGGTGGCCGGGTTGAGAGCCACTCCCGCTTTGGCCCCCATGCGGCGAATCTCCTCCAGGCAGCGGTGCAGGTGCGTGATGGCCTCCGGGTGGATGATGACCGTCTCGCAGCCCGCCTTTACGTAGTCCTCAACCCAGCGCTCGCCGTCGGTGATCATCAGGTGGGCCTCGTAGGGAATCGTGGTCAGGTCACGGCACTGCTTGATGACCTCGGCGCCGAAGGTGAGATTGGGTACGAAGTGCCCGTCCATGACATCCCACTGGATTGCGTCGGCGCCGCCTTCGGCGAGCCGGGTTACGTCCTCGCCCAGACGGGCAAGATTGGCGTTCAGCACTGAAGGGACGATTCTGCCCTGGGTCACTTGAACCTTCCTTTTCGCTTTGTTCTGGGGCGGCTTCCGCCCGGTCATGGAAAGACCCCCGACCATGCCGGCGGGGAGGCCGGTTGCAACGAATCTGAAAACGGACGGTATCACGCACGGCCCGGCACCGGTCCGAACTGCCCGAGTGCCTTCAGGCACATCGCCGCAAGCAGAAATTCTTGCGTTATGAGTAAACTACGGCATGGCTACCACGAGTTCCTCCCTACATAACCGCGCTCCTAACGGCAGCGGGCGACCGATCATGCTGGGTGTTGTCGGAGACTCGGCAACCGGCAAGACGACGCTGACCGCCGGAATCGCAAAGATTCTGGGCAAGGACCGCGTGACCACCATCTGCACGGACGATTACCACAAGTTCGACCGGGTAGAGCGCAAGGAACTGCCGTTCACTCCATTGCATCCCGACTGCAACTACATGGAGATCATCGAGCAGCACCTGAAGCTCCTGGCGGACGGGGAGCCCATCCTCAAGCCCATCTACAACCACAAGTTTGGAACGCTGGACCGGCCGGTCCTGGTCACTCCCGAGGAGTACATGGTGGTGGAGGGCCTGTTCGGCTTCTACAGCAAGCCCATGCGCGACTGCTTCGACGTCAAGGTCTTTTTGGACCCGCCGGAAGATGTTCGCCGGGCCTGGAAGATCAAGCGGGACGTGGGCAAGCGCAACTACACCGAGGAGCAGGTCGACGCCGATCTCGCCAAGCGCGAGCCCGAGTCGGAGGCCTACATCCGTCCTCAGCGTGCCCACGCCGACATCGTCGTGCGCTTCTACCCTCCCGGACCGGACCTGGATGTCGACGCCAGCCACTACAACGTCAAGCTGGTGCTTCGCCCCACCCTCCCGCACCCATATCTGGCGGAAATCGCCTCGGCGACCCGGACCGCCAAGTACGAGCCCATCCGGTTCTCGCTGGCTCGTGACCGCGGCCAGCCGGTGGACGTGCTGGAGATCGACGGCACGGTACCCGATGAGGTCGCCGCTTCGGCGGAGCAGATCATCTGGGAGAAGATGCACAAGGACGGAAAGCTGGACGCCAACGCCATCGGTCTTTTCGCCGAGGGCGACCAGCAGCGGGTTTCCGGCCCCCTGGGTCTCACCCAGCTGCTGATTGTGTTCCAGCTCCAGTCGGCCCGGGCGGGGTTCGAGTTCAGCTAAAGCCCGCTTCTGGGGCCTCACCCCGCTCGAACAAATAGGCGAAGAACATTCCGCAGGTGACGACGGTCAAAGCCATGACCACGAGCATCTGAATTCCAGGCCCCCAGCCCTTTGCCGTCATCGAGTAGTGGGCGAGCAGGGCGATGGTCATGCCCCGGCCGACCAGGGCGATGCAGCCGATCGTTTTCAGCTGCTCCGCCTTGAGGCCGGTCGACGCTAGCCGGCGCAGCCCGTAGAGCACCGTCATCAGGAAGACGGGGAATGCGATGAGCAGCGGGGAGCCTGCCGGAACTATGAACGGCACGGCGATCGAACCCGCAATCCAAAGGACCGCGCTCACCGCGCAGGTTTTCACGGCTCCATGGCGCAGCAGATAGGTTCGCTTGCCGTACCGGGCGTCGCCTTCGACATCACGGAAGTCCTTGAGAATGATCCGCCCGGCGAAGCTGAGGTACAGGCCTGCAAAAAGGATCAATCCTTCGTCGCCGAGCCCCGAGCCGACTGTAAAAGCGCCCACGAAGTAGGGGACCGCCAGGTAGCCCAGGGGCAGAAGGGCGGTCGCCAGCCCGCCGCGGTCCGCCAGGCGGATTGGTGGCACGGAGTAGGCCGCGTTCAGCACCAGCCCGGCTGCCACGACCAGGCCCACCCGGGTGTTCACCAGGAAGCCGGCGGCGAGGGCGACCAGCCCCGCAACGCAGGCCAGGATCAGCAGCCGGTCGGCGGTGGCGGACCCGCTGACCAGAGGCCGCCCGCTCGCCCCCGGAAGGTTCACGCGGTCGATCGACTCGTCGGTGACATCGTTGAGGCAGGTCGCGTTCACGAACCAGGCGACGGCGGTGAGAAGGATCGTCGTAAAGAGGGGGTGGATCTGGTCGGTGCTTCCGGCCTGGGCGGCGCCAAGAGCGGCGAACAGCAGGACGACCATGACGGCCGCCGGCCGCACCATGGTCCCCACGAGCGCGGGGAGCCCGACAACCGCCGGTGCGGTGGGTCCTTTGGATTTCGAAGACTGGGTCATTTACTGTTCGCCCAGCTGGACAACGCAAGTGAGAACAGGATCGCGGCGGCAACCGCCAGCAGGCCCGACGCCCCGAGAACAATGCTCAGACCCACCCCCAGCCGTTTGGCCAGCTTCGGGTTACCCGCCTCCTTGATCAGCCGAATCGCTGCGAAGGCGATGAAGGGAAGGGCCCACAACGGGTAGGAGAATAAAAACGTACGGGTGGTGCCCGGCACGGCGAGCAGAAACAAAGCCACTACCGCGCACCCCACGGAGGCCCCGAGCGCCCACTTCATCCGCCGGTTGCCGTCCTCTCCGGTGCCCCATCCGAAGCAGACCGCCAGGGCAATCCCAATGCTCCCGACAACCAGGACGGTTCCGGCAATCCCGGCAGCGGTTGCGATAGGGGAGTTAGGTTCGGGTTGGCACAGGGCGGGATTGTCGACGCAGTGGCCGGCCAGAATAAGAGCTGAAATGACGTTCAGGACGGTTCACCCTCGGGGAGGGGAATGGGGCGGCCACTCACGGTTCACCTTCGGGGAGGGGATAGAGGCGGCCACTCAAGGAAGCTTTTGCCACCGGGTCAGTCTAGAGGCAAACGGTGGGGGATTCTACGGTTAGCTGAGGAACTGCCGGGAGGCGCCGAACCACCGGTCGACGGCTTCCCTGGTATTGAGCGAACGCAGCAACTCCAAAAAGGCCTCCGCGCTCGGGGAATGGTCGGTCTGGCTGCGGTACAGGACGTGCCATGAGCGCACGAGCGGTGTGCCGGCGACATCCAGGCGGACCAGGGTGCCCGACTCCAGCTCGGCGGCGACCGCGTGGGTTGAGATCAGCGTCACCCCCAGGCCGGCGGAAGCGGCCTGCTTGACGGCTCCGTTGCTCCCCAGGGTCATAAAGGGCGGTGCGTCGATGTTGGACTCGGCGAAGAACTCCTCGGTGTTGTTGCGAGTTCCCGACCCACCCTCCCGCAACAGCCACGTCTCCTTGCTGAGCAGCGCGGCCTCGAAGGGCCCGGCTCCCGCCAGGTGGTGCTCGGGGGATGCCACGACCACCAGGCGGTTGTCCAGAAACGGGTCTCCGGCGATCTCACCGTTGTCGGGGGGTCGACCTCCTATGCCCAGGTCCACCTGATAGGAGAGCAGGCTGTCAAAGACCCCCTGCAGGTTCCCCACCTCCATCCAAAGCTCCACGCCCGGCTCTCCCTGGCGGAACAATTTGAGGATGGGGGCCATGAGCGACTCACCGGCGGTCGTCACCGCGGACAGGCGGAGCTCGGCGGTCTGGCCGGCCTTTTCTCGGGCCCGGCGGGCCGCCTTGTCGTACAGACCCAAAATTTGAGACGCGTATCCGGCGAATTCCTGCCCGGCAGGCGTTACCCTTATCCCGCGGCCCTGGCGTTCAACCAGTGCGACGCCCAGCTCCCTTTGCAGGGAGGCCACTCCGGCAGAGACCGACGGTTCCGTCACCAGCAGGCTCGCGGCGGCGGCCCGAATCGATCCGTGCCGGACTACCTCCAGGAAGGTCTTGAGCTGTCCAAACGTCATACCCCTATCTTAGAGAACTACCTAACAAAGGTCAACAAAGGTTCAATTGCTTTCTTAGTAATCACGGTCTATCCTTGATCAGACAACCCGGTTAAGTGGCCGGAAAAGCTTGAACGGACGGAGGAGATACATGGCCGGTACCAGCGACCCAGCAAGGCCGCGTTGGATGGCGGGCGTCATGCCCTACAAGGAAATGGGCTATTGGAAGCCCGATTACGTTCCGGAGGACAGCGACATCATCGCCGCCTTCCGTATCACCCCTCAAGACGGCGTTGAGCCTGAAGAGGCAGCAGCAGCAGTTGCAGGTGAGTCTTCGACCGCTACGTGGACCGTGGTTTGGACCGACCGTCTGACCGCCCACGACAACTACCAGGCCAAGGCCTACAAGGTGATTCCGGTTCCCAACTCGAGCCCGCCTTCGTGGATTGCCTACATCGCCTACAAGCACGACCTCTTTGAGGAAGGCTCCATTGCCAACCTCACCTCCTCGATCATCGGTAACGTCTTCGGCTTCAAGGCCCTGAAGGCGCTTCGCCTCGAGGACATGCACATTCCGCGGGAGTACATCAAGACCTTCCAGGGTCCCCCGCACGGCATCATCACCGAGCGTGAGATGGTCAACAAGTACGGCCGTCCGCTTCTGGGCGCCACCACCAAGCCGAAGCTGGGCCTCTCGCCCCGCAACTACGGCCGGGTGGTCTACGAGGCACTTCGCGGCGGTCTTGACTTCGTCAAGGACGACGAGAACATCAACTCGCAGAACTTCAACCGCTGGCGTGACCGTTACCTGTACTGCATGGAAGCTGTTCACCGTGCCGAAGAGGTAACCGGCGAGACCAAGGGCCACTACCTGAACGTCACCGCCGCCACCATGGAGGACATGTACGAGCGGGCGGAGTTCGCCAAGGAGCTGGGTTCGGTCATCATCATGATCGACCTCACCATCGGCTTCACCGCGATGACCTCGATGAGCCACTGGGCGCGTGCCAACGGCCTCATCCTGCACCTTCACCGTGCCGGATACGCCACCTACGCACGTCAGAAGAACCACGGCGTCAACTTCCGGGTTCTGTCGAAGTGGTGCCGTCTGCTGGGTGTCGACCACATCCACTCGGGCACCGTCGTCGGCAAGCTCGAGGGCGACCCGAACGCAATTCAGGGCTACTACAACACCCTGCGTGAGGACAAGGTTCCCGCCAACGCAGTCCAGGGCATCTACTTCGACCAGGACTGGGCACACATGCCGGGCGTCATGCCGGTTGCATCCGGCGGTATTCACGCCGGTCAGATGCACCAGCTTCTGCACTACCTCGGCGAGGACGTCGTCCTTCAGTTCGGTGGAGGCACCATCGGTCACCCGATGGGTGTTGCCGCCGGCGCAACCGCCAACCGGGTAGCGGTCGAGGCAATGATCCAGGCTCGCAACGAAGGCCGGGACTACTACAAGGAAGGCCCGGACATCTTGAAGAAGGCTGCCAAGACCTGTTCCCCGCTGGCTTCCGCACTGGAAGTTTGGGGCGACATCACCTTCGACTTCGAGTCCACCGACGTGCCGGACGTACTCGAGCTGCCGACCCCGGTCAGCTAAGAAACCGTTGGGGGGCTCTGCCCCCCAACGACCCCCCGAAGGCCGATCAAGGACAACAACTTTTCAGGAGAACAAGACAATGCCAACTGGACTAAAGATCACCCAGGGGACGTTCTCTTATCTGCCGGACCTATCGGAAGATGAGATTCGTGCTCAGATTCAATACGGGATCGACAACGGCTGGGCCGTGGCCATCGAGTACACCGATGACCCGCACCCTCGCAACTCCTACTGGGACATGTGGGGTATGCCGATGTTCGACCTGGAGGACGCTGCCGGCGGTATGCACGAGGTAACTCGTTGCCGGGAGGCTTTCCCCAACCAGTACATCAAGGTCAGCCTGTACAACCCCAAGTTGACCAAGCAGACCATCGCACTGCAGTTCATCGTCAACAGGCCGAACCACGAGCCTGGCTTCCGCCTGGTCCGCCAGGAGGGTGCAGACCGGACGATCCGGTACACGATGGAGCCGTACGCCGCCTCTCAGCCCCACGGCGACAGGTACGCAGACTAAAAGCAGTAAGCAGCATGTTTACGGGACGGGGGAAGCGAGGAATCGCTTCCCCCGACCTGTAAATAAAACAAAGTAGGTACAAAGGTACCCGGGCACTAGGAGGACCGACGTGGCGCAGGGCATAACACCGGAAAAGTTGATTTCACCCCCCTCGCAGGGAACGGGCATGTACAAGGGCGACAGCAACTTTGACGACCGCTTTGGTGCCGCGAAGTCGCCCGAAGAGTTCCAGGAGCTCAAGGACCCGCTCCGCGAGATCCCGGACGACCTCGAGGTCGACGCGCAGAAGCTGTTCACCGAAAGCAAAGTCAAGGATGTGCTCCACCGGCTGGACAGTGATCTCGTGGCGCTGGAAAACGTCAAAGAGCGGATCTCCGAGATCGCTCACCTTCTTTTGATCGACCGGCTTCGCCGCAGTATTGGGCTTGAGGCCGAGCCACCCACGCTCCACATGAGCTTCACCGGCAACCCCGGGACGGGTAAGACCACCGTCGCCAGCAAGATGGGCCAGATTCTGTGGAAGCTGGGGTACATCCGCAAGGGACACGTCGTAACCGCCAGCCGGGACGACCTGGTCGGCCAGTACGTCGGCCACACCGCTCCGAAAACCCGTGAGGTCATCAAGCGGGCTATGGGCGGCGTGCTGTTCATCGACGAGGCGTACAACATCTACCGCCTGGACAACGAGCGGGACTACGGACAGGAAACCGTCGAGATGCTGCTGGAGGTCATGGAGAACGACCGCCAGGACCTCGTCGTCGTCATGGCCGGTTACCGGGACAAGATGGACCGGTTCTTCTCAGACGTCCCCGGTATCTCCTCCCGTATCGCCCACCACGTGGACTTCCCGGACTACAACGCCGAGGAGCTGCTCGACATCGGCCGCATGATGCTGGATGCCCAGCGCTACCGGTTTGACGCGGACGCCGAAAAGGCGTTCAAGGACTACATCAACCTTCGCCTCAACCGGCCGCACTTCGCCAACGGCCGTTCGGTCCGAAACGCTCTGGACCGGGCCCGGATGCGGCAGGCAATCCGCTTGTTCGATGCAGCCGAGGGCGGCCGTACCCTGACCAAGAAGGACCTGGTCACCATTCAGGCGGAGGACATTCTGGCCAGCCGGGTGTTCGACGACCTGCACCAGACCTCCACCTCCGACGGCAACTCAGGCAACGGTCAGGCCAAGACCGGCGCCAAGGCCAAGTCCGGCTCCAAGAGCAAGAAGTAGCGCCATGAGCATCAACGACTGGGGAGCCGGCGCCAACGAAAGGGTCGTTCTTGGAAAGAAGGACCCGCTCAGCTGGGTTGGATTTCAGTGGTCCGGCAACGAGCCCGAAGGTCTCTACGACACGAAGCAGGCGATGGCCCTTGGAGCCGAGTGGGAGGGCGACGAGCTGGTGATCTACGGCAAGGACGCCTTTGATCACAGCTTTTCGCGAGTTCGTGACGGCTGGATGGAAGACTCGGACTGAAGGTGCAGCGGCCGAGCGATTCGCCTGCGGCCTCTGATCTCTTGGCACCACATGAGGTAGCCGGGCGTCTGGCGTGGGCGGAGGACATGGCGGCCCGGGTCGGAAGGCTACTCATGGGCTCGTTTCGCGGCGGAATTGAGTCCACCCAGAAGGTCGCCGGGATAGTCACGGACCTGGACCGGCGGGCCGAGGCTCTGATCGCGGCGGATCTCAAGGTCACGTTCCCGGGGGACGGCCTGCTGGCCGAGGAGGGTACCGAGCTGGAGTCGTCCACCGGCTATCGGTGGATAGCCGATCCGCTGGACGGAACCACCAACTATGTTGCGGGCATCCCCCATTTCGGGGTGTCGCTAGCCTGCGTTTACGGTGCGGAGGTGGTGCTGGGCGTAGTGCACTCCCCGGCGATGTCCGAGACGTTCACCGTTGCCAGAGGAGGCGGCGCCCACGGACCGGACGGACCCATGAGGGCCAAGGGAACCTCCGACCTGAAGCAGGCGGTCTTCCTGCTGAACAAGTGTTACCTCCCCTCGCCGATCCTGTGGGAGACGGCCCGGGAGCTGCTGGGCCGGATCCGGGCTTTCCGTTACCTCGGGTGCATCAGCCTCGACATTGCGTATGTTGCGGCAGGGCGGGTCGACGGGCTCATACTGCTGCCGGCCGAACCCTGGGATATCGCCGCAGGCCTGGCGATGCTGGAGGCCTCCGGGGCCGGATACGCCGGCCTGAGCGGGGGCCCGGTCCCGGTCGGCGAACCGTCCGGAATTGTTGCCACGGCGCCAGAGTTGTTAGAACAGGTTCTACCGCTGGTACAATTTCAGGATCGACCTTGAGGCACCGGTATTACCTTCGCGGAATTTCTTTAGTAATCATCCCTCTTTAAGCGTAGTATTTGCCAACCCTTGCACCACCCTTGACGGCAGAACTGCAACTCCCGGTTCGGCCATCGGCTCCAGCAAGCTTCATCCCAGTCCGCTGTTTCGGTTCTTGGTCCAGGCCAGGCTATTTGGAGGTGACAGATGTCCACGGTAGAAGAGACGATGAGTCGTGCGGTCTTGAAGGTCCGTCCCGAGGACACTCTGGAACAGGGTGCCCAGGCCATGATCGAGCGGCGTACCGGTTCGGCCGTTGTCACCACCCGCGGAAACCTGGTGGGAATTGTCACCGAGCGGGACGTCCTGCGCGCCGTCGCTAACGGGCGGGTCCCCTGGAGCACCAAGATCTCCGACGTAATGACCCACGACCCGGTGTCGGTCTCGCCCGACACCTCTACCGCCGAGGCCATCCAGGTGATGCTCAAGGGGGGCTTCCGGCACCTGCCGATCTGCGTCGAAGGTTCCCTGGTGGGCCTGGTCTCGCTGCGTGAACTTCTCAAGGCTCAGGCACTCCCTTTAATCGGGACGACGATAGCCGGTAACACCTCCCTCAGCGCCTGATGTTTGTCAACCACCCCCAGGTTCGGGTAGTCTGCAGGCATGAGCATTAATCCTGGTACATACGAGTTCGGCCCGCATAACGGCAAGATGGTAGTAAAAGTTTTTCGTGAGGGCATGGCCAAGAAGGCCGGCCACGACCTGATCATTGATGTAAACAGCTGGAAGGCCACCGCGACAATCGCGGAGAACCCTGCTGAGTCCACGTTCACGGCAACCGCCGATGTGGGCTCGTTCACGGTTCGTGAAGGGGTCGGGGGCGTCAAGCCTCTATCCGAGGGAGACAAGAACGACATCAAGAAGAACACCACCCAGAAGATCTTGACCTCACCGGAGATTTCCTTCACCTCTACATCCGTCCAGCCCAACGGCGACGCGGCCACCATCACCGGTGATATGCGGATCATGGGCAAGACCGCCCCCGCCACCATCAAACTTTCTCAGGAGGGCGGCAAGGCCAAGGGCAACTTCTCGGTCGTCCAGTCCAATTGGGGCATCAAACCTTTCCAGGCCATGATGGGAGCCCTCAAGGTCAGGGACCAGGTGGATATCGAGCTGGAGGCGGACCTGCCTTCGTAGCATTTAAGGCTTACAAAAAACGGCGCCCTATGGGCGCCTTTTTTGATGGTCAAGAGGGCGGTTCAGGCGCTCCTGCGCACAAACTTCATGGTCAGAGCGAGGGTCTCGCTCGGAGAGGGCTCCTTGCCGAAAAGGACGTATCGCACCTGCAGTTTTAGCAGCGACAACTGGGCGAGCGGGTCCCGGGTGAGCCGGCGCTCCCTTCCGCGCCATCCGAACCACCGGGCGTAGCTGGCGGGTTTTTCGGTCCGGAACCGGTGCCGGCGTATCTCGAGCCATCCCAGGTACCAGAACAGGCAGGCGGTGAAGATGCCGCCAATGATGAACAGTGGGATATAGGTGTCCAGGGCCGTTTCCCCGTTCTCGTCTGGAAGGATCATCATCATCAGGACGGGCAGGATCAGGCCGGAGATGAAAAAGACTACCTGGGCTATCCGCATAGGGACCGAGCTGCGCACCAGGTATCGAAACAGGTCATCAACGTAGTCCGGCAGGCCGCTGTCGTTCACGGCAGCATTCTATGCCGCGGCCGGTTGTTAGATGAATTGTCCGGCGGGTGGTCAGTACCGGGAGGGCCGCCCGACCAGATCGTTGAAGGCGTCACCGCCGGCGGATTCGTAACCGCCGTCAAACTCTTCGACCAGCCTTTGGTGCCAGCGGGCGCCGATGACCCCGCCCCAGATACCGCCGGCCAGGAGCGCGACCGCCGATGCGCCGACCACCGCGATCCCCAGCGCCGTGAAGTTGGCGTCCAAGGGCAATGTGCCCACACCGAACGGGAACTCAAAGGTGTCCAGTCCCTGCCACCCGACCGTGATTCCGAAGAACGCCGCCAGGCCGGCCAGCGCAATAGCCGGCACCAGACCTCCGTTGACTGCACCGGCGCCGCCGCCCATCCTTCCGGCGGTATAGCCGCCCCACATGAACGAGAGCAGAACCGCCAGCACAAACGCCACCGCAGCGCCGCTGCTGGCCCATTCGGTCCTTCCCTGCACCACCAGGTGGAGGTCGTATCCCTGGGCGTTGAGCAGGGCCCCCGCCAGAACCGCGAAGACAAAGGTTGACGACAGCGCAACCATGAGTCCGGTCAGGCTGCCGCCGAGGGAAACCTTGCCCCCGGTCTTTGGGCCCCGGCTTCTTCGGACCGAATGGCTGCGGGAACCCCTACGTCGCAATCGTTGCCACATTGCCGGCTCCTTCCTGCCTTTGTGCGCTTACGCCAGTCTATGGGCCGGTGGGCCCGTAACTCGGGAATCTCTCAACCTATTTCGCCCCTATCGCAAAGGGTGAAACCCCGGCGGAGGTATTAGGTTGGACGCCTAGGTCGGGGAGATGACATGCGCCAGCTGAGATATGGAGTTGCCGGGATCAAAGATCCCAAGGATCTTCGGGGCTCGGTCGACCACCTGGTCTCGCACGGATTCGCGCAGTGCGAAGTCCAGTTCGTAAAGGAGTTCACGCTCAAGGAGGCCGAAGCAAAGCGCTTCGGGGAGATGGCGCGGGACAACGGCATTTCCCTGTCCGTCCACGCACCGTACTTCGCCCAGCTCACCACCAGGGAGCCGGACCGGCTGAAGCTGCATCTCGGCGGGCTTCACCACGCCTGCAAGCTGGCCTCCGCTATGGGGGCGACCGTGGTGGTGTGCCATCCGGGCAGCCACCACGGTCGCTCGCCGGAGGAGCTTCACGAGCAGGTCAACGCCAATCTCGCCGACCTTGGACCCCGCGTCAGCGACCTCGGCGTGAAGCTGGGCCTGGAAACCTGCGGGAAGCGCTCCCAGTTCGGCGCGCTGGGCGATATCGCACTGCTGGTCAAAGAGCACCCGTTCACGACTGTGGTCATCGACTACGCCCACATCCACGCCCTCTCCAATGGGCAGCTGAACACCCCCGAGGCGATGGAGGCGCTGTTCGGCTACATCACCTCGCAGTTTTCCTTCGAGCACTTCTGGCCTCTGCACACCCACTTCAGCGACAACGAGTTCGGGCCGCAGGGGGAGATCCGGCACGTCCCCTACGGAAAGGGGTCGCTCCGCATCAGCCACGTGGTCCAGGGGGCGAGCAATTTCGACATGGCGCTCACGATCGTCTCCGAGGAGAAGGACCCGGGGTCGCATGTTGCGATCCAGGAGGAGCTGAAGACGACGCAAGCGCCGATGGTGTTCCCGGCCAAACGGGAGGAGGTCCGCCCGGCACGGGACGGGCTGTACTTCCCGCACCCCATCCGGCTGGAACGCAAGGGCGACGCCCACCGATTTCAGCACGGCGCACGGGAGCTTCGGATCTCCAACAAGGACAAGATCTACTTTCCTGAAGATGACTTGACCAAAGGCGACCTGGTCAACTACTACTACAACGCCGCCTCGATGATGCTGCCGTTCCTCAGGGACCGGCCCATCGCCATGCAGCGGGTGCCCGAGGGCATCTACGGCGAGGCGTTCTACGAAAAGCAGATTCCCAAAGGGGCGCCGGAGTGGGTGCGTAACGTGCCGGTTTCCGCTGAGGGGGGCAGCCGGACCATCGACTTCGTCGTGGTCGACGACGTCACGACACTGGTCTGGCTGGCGCAGATCGGCAGCGTGGAGGTTCACGCCTGGACCAGCAGGTGGCCGAAGCTGGATGAGCCGGACTTCGCCGTGCTGGACCTGGACCCCCATGAGCCCATTGAGTTCGAGGACGTGCGGGCGGTGGGCAGGCTGGTCAACGTCGTCCTCACCGGTCTGGGCCTGAAGGGCTTCCCGAAGACCTCCGGTGGTTCGGGTTTGCAGGTCTTCATCCCTTTGGTCCCCGGTCACACCTACCCGGAGGTCCGCGAGTTCTGCACTGCGGTCGGGGGCATGCTCCGGCTGGCATAGCCGGAGAAGGTCACCCTGGAGTTCGCCAAACCGAAGCGAGCGGGCAAGGTTTATGTCGACGCGGGCCAGAACGCGAAGGGGCAGACGCTCGTTGCGCCGTACTCGGTCCGGCCCTATCCGGGTGCCCCGGTGTCGGCGCCGCTGGCCTGGGAGGAGCTCGACGACGAGATCTACCCGGAGATGTTTCGCATCGGATCCATGTTCGAACGCATCGAGCAGGTGGGGGACCTGTTTGCCGATGCGATGAAGATCCGCCAAGATCTGCATCCCGCGCTCAACCGCCTGAGGGCCTGAGGCGCGCCATCCCGAGATCCAGAGAGGAAACGGACACGTGACTACCGAAACAAAAACCTGGAGCGAAATTCTGGGACCTATTCTGTCGGGCACCTCACTTGACCGGGGACAGGCCGCCTGGGCCATGGAGCGGATCATGCAGGGGGAGGCTGCGCCGTCGCAGATCGGGGCATTCCTGGCCGGGCTTCGGTGCAAGGGGGAGTCGGTGGAGGAGATGATCGGGCTGGTCGAGACCATGCGCGGCTACTCCCAGAAGGTTGAGGTCGACTACCCGGTGGTCGACACCTGCGGGACCGGCGGCGACCGGTCGGGCTCAATCAACGTGTCCACCATGGCGGCGATGGTGGTGGCAGGGGCCGGGGCCAAAGTGGCCAAACACGGCAACCGGGCCATGTCCAGCAACTGCGGCTCGGCCGACGTCCTGGAGTCCCTGGGGGTCAAGGTGGACCTGGGCCCCGACGGCGTCAAACGCTGCCTGGACGAGGCGGGCGTCGGATTCTGCTTCGCCCCGATCTTCCATCCGTCGATGCGGCACGCCGGTCCAATCCGTAAGGAGCTCGGCGTTCCCACGGTGTTCAACTTCCTCGGACCGCTGACCAACCCGGCGGGGGCCAGGTTTCAGGCGCTGGGGGTTTCGGACAGGTCGATGGCGCCCCGGATGCTGGAGGTACTGGCAGCCCTGGGCAGCGAGCGGGTGCTGATCTTCCGCGGTCACGACGGCCTGGACGAGCTCTCCACCTCCGGTCCCTCGGACCTGTGGGAGCTGAAGGACGGGGAGACCTCCGTGTCGGTGATCGACCCGCTGGACTACGGAATCCCGCGTGCTGCCACCTCGGCACTGGCGGGCGGGACCGCACAGAACAACGCCCGGGTTGTACGTGAGGTGCTGGATGGCAGGGAGGGTCCGGACAGGCAGGTGGTCGTGATCAACGCGGCAGCGGGCATCATAGCGGCGGGCCTGGCGGATGATTTCGGCGAAGCGGTAGCCCTGGCCAAAGAGTCCCTGGATTCGGGGAAGGCACTGGCCGCCCTGAACCGCCTGATCGAGGTTTCAAACGTATAGTTGCGGGCGTTTCAAACCGGGGCCGGTGCCCGTTCCCTTTCGCAATTGGAGTATGTTGATGCAATGAAATGGCTGCTCCGGTTGCTGGGAATCGACAATGCCCACAAGAAGACGGAGACCCCGAGCGACCTCGTCGTCAGGGAGCGTCGGGCCGAGCCGGATCCGGTTGCCCTGGCTGCGGCCAAGTCGGGAACGGTTCAGCGTCCCGGTTTGGACCTGGAGCGTCTAAAGGCCCTCCCATCGGCCGCGTACCACCCCCTCACCGAGTACCTGACCTACATCCAGGTCAAAAGGGGCGAAACAGAAAGCCTGGTCTTCGTGCGGGCCAGCGACATTGACGCCCTCGCCGCCCTCACGGGCGAGTCCAAGGAGAACTTCGTCAAGGAGTTCAAACGCCTTGGAGTGCTCATCTCCATGAATTAGGCACCGGCAAACTTTTTCCCGACTTTTTCGCCCGGCCCCTGTGGCCGGGCGTTTTTTGAGTTCCTAACGGAGGTCAAGCCCTTCAGCTAGCCTTTTCGATGGATGGGCCGAGTACCGGAGCGGCCTCGGTCGACTCCTCTTTGTGCCGGCCC
>JAJCYF010000046.1 GCA_029263035.1 Actinomycetes bacterium | reverse complement strand
TGTCGTCATCGAGGGTGTTGATGGTAAGCGGGAACGCCGTCGGGTTGGTGACGACGATCGAGTAGGTGAAGGAACCGGTCGGCGCCGGCTGGCTCGCCGGGGTGACCGTCTTGTCGATGTCGATGTCGATGACCCGGACGTTCTCGTTCGGAGCGCCACAGGGCGAGGTCACCGGAGCGTTGTTCAGGTCACCGGTGTAGGTGACCACCCAGAAGTAGGTGCCGGGGCCGGGCGGGGTGAACGGGTCGGAGGTGTAGTCCCCGTCGCCGGTGACGATGTCGTCGGTTCCGAGATACAGGTCCGGTCCCGCGCAGGTCGGGTCGTTCGGACCGAACACGCTGTAGGTCACCGAGCCCGCGCCCGGGCCCTGGACCGGGTTGACCAGGCCGGACAGGGTTGCGGTGTCGGTAAACGATGTCCCGTTTTGAACTCCGGCGGCCGAGACCTGGGTCACGATCGCCGGGGCTGCCTGAAGGACCGTGGTGACGTCGCTGCCGCTGCCGCCCCCACTCTGGCCGCTTAGTGGGTGGAAGAACACCGCGCTGGCGTTGGTCGCCGTCTGAATGCCCGGCGCTGCGGGGACTGCGTCGTGGTTGGGAACCTTGTTGACACGGTAACCGTGTAGTCGATGGTGCAGGTGTCCAGGTCGTCTCCGATCGAGGGCTGCTGCAGGACGACGGTGCCCGCTGTCGGAACGAACTCGACCTGGCCGGTGGCCGGGTTGATCAGCACGGCGTTGAAGGTTTGGCCGGCACACCCGGTCCCGGCTCGGCCGGTGAACGGCCCGTTGAGCGTAAAGGTGCCGGGGTCGGCTACCGCGCCCGGGCCCGTGCAGGTGGGGTCGTTGACGACGCTGCAGGAGGGCACCATTCGGATTTGCGACGCGGTCACGGTGCCGACCGCCTCGGTCCCGTTCGAGTTGTTTACGATCGTGAGGGACGAGTTGAACGTCTCCCCGACCGTGGCGTTCGTGGGCATGTTGGGAGTGGCGGACCCGCCGACACCGGCAAATGCGTCGTTGATAGGAATGATCAATACGACCAGCAGCGTGAGCGCGGCCGCCCAGTGCAAACTTCTGCCGGAGGGTCCGGGCAGCGGGCAGGCTGGTGAATCCGCCCCGCAACGCCGGCTTCCGGCTGGGAGAGTTCCAGCCCTTACCACCACTCATGATGCCTACCTCCGTCGATTAAACACGCGCACAAAAGCAACCATCCGGCCCGGGGCTGGGAGCCAGGCGGCAGGAAAACCCACCGGGTGCACCGAACACCTTGGCAAAGACCCGGTTTGAGCCGATCTTCGGACCTGTAATGTTCGATCTCGGAACGATACTCTGCTGGAACACTTCTTACCAGCCTAAAACCGTTAACTCCAGTTAATTGAGAGCGCTAATGTTACTGAGAGTTCGCTGAAATGGCGCTGACAGTGGCCGTACCCCTGCCTCCGGGACGGTGGGCCCTACGTAGTCGAGTTGCCCGCCGGGCACTTGGCGGGCTCCATTAACCGCGCTTGTCCCAGCTCCGGGGAGCTTCTGGATGAGTGAACCAACAGGGATCGGAGACGATCCGAGAATTCACCGCTCCGGCAGCCACACAGGCTCACCATCAAGTTCAACTTGAATGTCGTCCCGGTAGTAGCGGAGAGGTCGGTCAGGCCTGTTTGGGCAGTCCGCTGCGCGTGGCCGGTGGGCCGTAATGCTTGAGAGACGCGAAGAGCAGCGTCACCGCAGTTGCCAGGATGCTGGCGCCCAGCGGCACGTGGAGTGCAAGTTGATCGGTGAAACCAAGACCAATCTGCGCCATCTCGGCCACGAACAGGCCGGCGCTGCCGAGCGCCAGCCAGGCGGAGTGCTGATGACGCCGCCAGCAGAGTATGGCGACGACGACCTGTAGGACGGAGACCGTGGTGATGACGGAGGTCCCGGTCAGCTGGTGTAAGCGAAGGGCGGAACCTCCGTCGGCATCCAGGAAGGCGCCGGCGGAGACAGACTGAGCCAGTGCGATAAGGACGTGTACCACCATGAGCAGCCGCAGGACCCAGAGCAGGTTGGTTACCTCTGCCTGCCTGCCTGCTTTGTCGGGGGCGGTCACGACTGCTGCTCGGCCGGTTTCCAACGGGTCTGCAGCTGACGAACAGCGCGGGCCTCATCCAGGCGCCCGACCGGGCTTCTAACCGGGGCTTCGTGCAGGACGTCCGGATCCGATGCCGCTTCGGCAGCGATCTCGAGAAAGGCATCCGCCAGGGCGTCCAGGGTCTGCTTGGACTCGGTCTCGGTCGGCTCGACCATCATCGCCTCCTCCACCACCAGCGGGAAGTACACCGTCGGAGGATGGAATCCCTTGTCGATCAGACGCTTGGCGATGTCCATTGCCCGGATGCCGTAGTCCTTGCGGAACTTGCGGGCAGTGAGGACGAACTCGTGCATGCACAGGCCCGGGTGAGCGGTCTGGTAGGTCCCCTCGAGGCGGGTGCGGAGGTAGTTGGCGTTCAGCACCGCCCGCTCGGACAGGTTGTGCAGGCCGTCGGCGCCCAGTGAGATCAGGTAGGTGTACGCCCGTACGACCATGCCGAAGTTGCCGTAGAAGCCGTGGACCCGCCCGACCGACTGCGGCAGGTCCTCCCAGAAGTACCTGCCGGTCTCGGAGTCCAAGCCGGGAATCGGGCTCGGAAGGAATGGGGCGAGGCGGCTGCTGACCGCTACCGGGCCCGAGCCCGGCCCCCCGCCGCCGTGCGGGGTGGTAAAGGTCTTGTGCATGTTGATGTGCACCACGTCGAAGCCCATGTCACCGGGCCGCACCACTCCGACGATAGCGTTAAGGTTCGCGCCGTCGTAGTAGAGCAGCCCGCCCTTGGAGTGAACTGCCTTGGCGATCTCTTCGATCTCCCGCTCGAACAGGCCGAGCGTGTTGGGGTTGGTCAGCATCAGGCCGGCGACGTTATCGTCCATGGCGTTGCGCACCGTTTCGATGTCGACCAGACCGCGGCTGTCGGTGGGGATCTGCTTGACCTTGTAGCCGGCCAGCCGGACCGTCGCCGGGTTGGTGCCGTGGGCCGAGTCGGGGATCAGCACGGTGTCGCGCGGCGTGCCGCCCTGGGCTTTGTGGTAGGCACGGACGACCAGCAGGCCGGTCAGCTCCCCCGCCGCTCCGGCGGCCGGCTGGAACGATGCGCGGGCCATACCGGTGATCTCCACCAGCAACTGCTCCATCTCCCAGATCAGCGCCAGCGCTCCCTGGGCCTGTTCCGCCGGCTGCCAGGGGTGCAGGCGGCTGAACCCGGGAAGGGCGGCGGTCTGCTCGTGGATCTTGGGGTTGTACTTCATGGTGCACGAGCCGAGCGGGTAGGCGCCGACCTCGATCGACCAGTTCTTACGGGAAAGGTTCGTGAAGTGGCGCACCAGGTCGAGCTCGGATACCTCGGGGAGGTGCGGGCTCTCGGAGCGGAGCATCCCGCCCGGGAGCACGTCCGCTGCGGTGGGGACGCCGGCGTCGGGCGTAGGAACGGTCGAAGCCCTCCGGCCGGGGATCGACAGGTCGTAGATCGAACCCTCCTCGATTGCGGGACTCGGGTTCTGGCTCATGCGATCACCTGCCCCAGCGACTTGACCATCTGTTCCACCTGGGCGACGGTGCGCCGCTCGGTGGCTGCAACCAGAAGGCAGTTCTCCATGCCGGGGAACATCTCAAGGCTCGGTCCCGCCAGATACCCGGAGGCCGCCAACCTGGACAGCGCCTCCTTGGCGCTTCCGGGGACCTCCAGCACGAACTCCCGGAAAAAGGGTGACTCAAAGCGAACCCGGCAGCCGGGAAGCTCCCCGGCCAGTTCGGCGGCCAGGTGGGTAAGGCTCACGCAGCGTTCCCCCAACTCCTTGATTCCCTGAGGGCCGAGCCAGGACAGGTAAACCGAGGCGGTCACCGCCATCAGGGTCTGGTCGGTGCAGACGTTGGAAGTCGCCTTCTCCCGCCGGATGTGCTGCTCGCGGGTCTGCAGGGTGAGGACGTAGCCGGGTTTGCCGTGGACATCGACGGTCGCGCCGACGATACGGCCGGGCATCCTCCGGGCATGCGCCAGGCGAGTGGCGAAGATCCCGAGGTACGGACCTCCGTAGTTCAGGTCGTTGCCGAGGCACTGGCCCTCCCCCACCACGACATCGGCTCCCAGGGAACCCGGGCTCTCAAGCAGTCCGACCGAAAGAGGGTCGAAGTGCACTATGAGCAGGGCGCCGGCTGCGTGTGCCCGCTCTGCCGCCGCCCCGACATCCTCCAGGCAGCCGAAAAAGTTGGGCTGGCTGATGATCACGGCCGCGGCACCTTCGACGTCGCCGAAATCTGTGGTGCCGTTTTCGCATGGCGCAGTTACAAACTCGTACTCCAGGCTTGCTCCCAGAGAGTCCATCACTTTTCGGTAGTTGGGGTTGATGGCCTGACTGACCACCACCTTGTGACGGCCGGTGGCAGCCGAGGCCAGGTGGACCGCCTCGTTGACCGCGGCGGCACCGTCGTAGAGGCCGGACCCGGAAATCTCCATCCCTGTCAGCTCGCAGATCATGCTCTGGAAGTCGAAGACCGCACCCAGCACCCCTTGGGACAGCTCGGGCTGGTACGGCGTGTAGGAGGTCATGAACTCGCTGCGGCCGGCGCAGGCCCTCACCGCGGCGGGGATGTAGTGGTCGTACGCTCCCCCGCCGGCAAAGCAGGTCAGCCGGTCGGTGGCTGTGTTCAGCGCCGCCAGGCCGTAGAGCTGGTCGTAGACCTCGCTCTCGCTTTTGGGGTCTCCCAGCCGGAGCCTGCGCCCCAGCCTCAGGTTCTGTGGGATGGGCGCGAACAGATCCTCGATGGTGTCGACACCAATGGTGTCCAGCATCTCGGCGATATCTTCGGTGGTATGGGGTGTGTAATCCACGTCACTCCGCTTCTTTGTCCGGTCTAGCTGGTCTTGAAGGGCGGTTTCACCACCTGGACCGGGAGGCGTTTGCCCCGGATGTCGATCTCCAGACGGGTACCCAGCTCCGACAGCTCGGCTGACACGAATGCCAGGGCGATGCCGGCGCCCAGGGTTGGGGAAAAGTTACCGCTCGTCACCTCTCCGACGGGCTTGTCCCCCAAGAATACCTGATGGCCCATGCGCGGAATCCTTCCCTCGCCCGCCAGCAGGCCGACCAGCTTGCGCTTGAGCCCGGCGGCTTTGACCGCCGCCAGCGCCGGTTTGCCCACGAATTCCTTCTCCCAGTCGATCACCCAGCCACACCCGGCCTCCAGGGGGTTGATGTCCACGGACAGCTCGTGACCGTGCAGGGGGTAGCCCATCTCCAGCCGGAGGGTGTCCCGGGCCCCCAGGCCGCACGGCTTGATGCCGGCCGAAGCGCCCGCCTCCAGCAGCAGGTTCCATACCGCAGCAGAGTCGTCCCAGCCGGGCAGGAACTCGAACGTCACCTCGCCGGTGTAGCCGGTCCGGGCGACGATGACCTCCATCCCGCCGAGCGAAAATGTCCGGAAGTCGTGCATTTTCAGGTCCTCCGCCTCCGGCAGAACTTCCGACAGGACCTCGCGGGCCTTGGGGCCCGTCAGCGCCAGAATCCCCCAGCGGCCGCGGGCGTCGGCGACGGTGACGTCGTCTTCCGGCGTAATGGCTGCGTTTATGAACTCCAGAAAAGCATCGGTGTTGGCGGCGTTCGGCACCACGATGAAGCTCGTGGGATCGGTCTTGTAGATGAAGATGTCGTCGACCACTCCCCCGTCGGCGGTCAACACCAGGTTGTATCCGGCCTTGCCGTCCTTCATCTTGGCGACCTTGCCCGGCAGCAGCCGGTCGAGCACCGCCTGGGCATCGGGTCCGTCAACGGTGACCTTGCCCAGGTGGGTGACGTCGAACAGTCCTACCGACTCCCGGACGGTTTTGTGCTCGACCACCGTTCCCGACGGGTACACCAGCGGCATGTTCCATCCGCCGAAGTCGACGAGCTTGCCGCCGGCTGCAATGTGCTCCGCCTTGAGCGGAGATTCCCTGGTCATTTGGATTGCGCCTGGGAGTCGGGGGCGAGCAGGTCGCCAAACCCGCCGCCGGAGGCACCCGCCTCAGGAATGGGGGTCGCGCCCAGAGCGGCTGTGTCCTGACTGGGGCGCTCCAGGCCGTACTTGATGAGCAGGTCCAGGTAGTCGCGCTGGTAGAAGATCTTGCATTTCACATCGGGGTACAGCTCTCGCAAAAGACGCACCTTTCGGTTCTTCTTCGTCACGAGCTTCTGGTTCAGAGTCGTGATCTCGATATATGTGTCGTACTGGGGCAGATAAAAGTCCGGACGAAACCGCTGGTTCGGGACTCCCTCACGATCCCAGCCTATGTCGAACGAGCGGGGCTCGTACTCCCACTCGATCTGGTAGAAGTCCAGCAGCTTGGCAAACTGGCGCTCGGAGTTGTGCGCGAAGTTTGTGGTTTCGCTGGGTAACGGGGCGTCGGGCTCGGGGGGCGGCGGATCGGCGGTGTCCGGGATGAGGCTAGTCCTCCCCTTGCGCCGCCCGGTGAAGATCAAGTTCCTCGACGTTGCCCTCCACGGCTGCGGGCGCCTGGCCCCTCGCTCTGAGAGCTGAAACCGAACCCTCGAGTTCCTTCATGACCGGGTCGACGGCTATGCCGAAGACGCCCTGGCCGCCGAGAAGCAGGTCGTAGACCTCTTCCGGAGATTTGAGGGCATACACCGAGTGGCCGTCGCTGACGATGGTCACGCCGCTGGGGTCGTGGCCTAGCTCGTGAAGGTAGGAGATAGCCTCACGGACCCGTTGAAGGCTGACGCCGGTCTCAAGTAGGTTCTTGATCAACTTGAGGTCCACCAGATCGGCGAACGAGTACAGGCGCTGGGAACCGGAACCCTGAGCGGGGCGGAGGCTCGGCTCAACCAGCTTGGTCCGTGCCCAGTAGTCGAGTTGGCGGTAGCTGATTCCAACGATCTTGCAAACCTGAGGCCCTCGAAAGCCCTCGCCAGTATCCAGCTCCACCTGCACAACTCCCTTCGATGTAATTACCTGGGCGTCACGCTATAGGGAGGAATTTGGGGGGTCAAGCTTATCCGCGGCCAATACACCTCAAGCTTACGTTTAGAGTTGTGCCTGACTGACGGTCGAAAGGTTAAAGGTTTTTCCTATCGGGCCGTTTGCTGCGTCGTACAGGCTGGACCGGCTGCTCCGGTCAGGCTCCGAAATCCTCAGGTGAGACCTCTTCAAGGAACGCCCGGAACTTCTCGACCTCGCTCTCCTCCTCATCATCCCGGATGGTGATGCTTGCCTCCTCCACCACTTCCTCCGAAGCGAAGATGGGAACCCCCGTCCGGACCGCCAGGGCTATCGCATCCGAGGGCCGGCTGGAGATCTCGTAGGTGCTTCCGTTTCGGCTGAGGCGGATGGATGAGTAGAAGGTGCCCTCACGCAGCTCGACTATTGAGATCATGTCGACCGCAACGCCGACCTCCTCCAGGATGCTCTTGAGCAGGTCGTGGGTCATCGGGCGTTGAGTTTGAACGCCCTGAAGGGCGAAGGCGATGGCGGTTGCTTCGACGGCCCCGATCCAGATGGGCAGGTACCGTTCGCCGTCGCGCTCTTTGAGCAGCACGATAGGTTGATTGGTCGGAAGTTCGACCCGAACACCAACGAGGTTGAGCTCGATCAAAGTGCCTCCTACCTTGCTTTGAAGTCAGCGTAGCATAGGCGAAGTTTCAATTATTCCGCCTCTTTTGGGGCTTCGAGCAATCCCCACAGCGCATCCGGTCGGGCTGCCAGCGCCGGAACGTCGCTCACCCCCACCAGATACGGCAGATTCCGGTACCGGCGGCGGAAATCCAGCCCGTAACCCACCAGGTACTCCGAGGTCTCGAATCCAATGTAGTCCAGCGGCGGCTGGGCGATCCTGCGCACCGGCTTGTTGATCAGCGCACAGACCCTTACCGAGCGGGGTCCTCGCTGCTGCAGGTTGCGGAGAAGGAACGACAGGGTGAGCCCGGTGTCGACGATGGTCTCCACCACGACCACGTGGCGATCCTGGAGAGAGGTCTCCAGGTCCTTGATAATCCGCACCACCCCGGTACGGGGAGCACTTCCTTCGAACTCGGAGACGATCATGAAGTCGATATCGGCCAGTCCGAGTTGCCGGGACAGGTCCGCCATGAAGATCAACGACCCCTTCAGCACGGCTACCAGCACCGGCCGTTCTCCGTGGAGGTCTTCGGCGACGCGGCGGGCCAGATCGGCCACCTTGGCGGCAATCTCCTCCTCCGTAAATCTCACCGCGGCAAGAGCCGGTTCCGTCACCTCAGGGCCGCCAGCAGGGGGGCGAACGCCGAGATCAGGGCCGCCACCGGGCTCCAGCGCCGCTTGGGCCGCTCGCAGGGCTCGTCCGAACCCACACACGTCTGCTCCAGGGGGATGGTGAGCCCGCCGGGAACCTCGACCACCAGCTCACTCTGCTCCGGCCGGTAGCGCATCCGGGGAGCCGGCGTGGTGTCTCCCAACAAAACACTGACCTCCTGTGGGGCCTTGAGGCTGACGGTGGTTCCGTCTCCGTAGGTTACCTGCCCCCACGACCCGTCCTCCCCCACCACCACAAATCTCTTGAAGGCGCTGAATCCGAAGTTGAGCAGCGCCGACGACTCTCCGAAGGGTTCCGGACTGCCCAGAATCACCGAGATCCTCTCTTCGCCCTCACGAAGGGCCGAGGCAACCAGAGACCGCCCTGCGTTCCGGGTGTTCCCCGTCTTGACACCGGTGGCACCCTCCAGCCGGCCGAGCAGCTCGTTCCGGTTCACCACGTCACGCGGGGCACCCGTCGCCCGGGGGATCTGAAACCGCGGGGTGGCCACGATCCTGCGGAAGGCGTCGTTGGCCATGGCCGCTCGGGTGATCTGAGCCAGGTCCCAGGCGGTGGAGTATGCGCCGGGGTCATCGAGGCCGTCCGCGTTGGCGAAGTTGGTATCGACGGCCCCCGCCTGCCGGGCCCGCTCGGTCATCATCCCGGCAAACGCCTCCACAGTGCCCCCCACGTGTTCCGCCAGGGCAACGGCGGCATCGCTGCCCGAGGGTAGGAGCAAACCGTAGAGAAGGTGCTCCACCGAAAGCCTCTCCCCCTGCACCAGCTCCAGCTCGGTAACCAGGGCATCGGTGGCGCCCACGGCCTCCGCCCGAGCGGAGGCCGTCACCATCTCGTCCGGCTCGGCATTCTCCAGAACAACGAGCGCGGTCATGATCTTGGTGGTGCTGGCAATCGCCCGCCGCTCCCGGGAGTTCTTCTCCCACAGAATCGACCCGTCCGATGCGTCTATCAGGATGCCTGCGGCGGCGGCTATCGCCGGCGGCGTCCGGGAGGTGGAGACCACCGTTGTCTCCGATGACGATGACGGGGGTGCCTGGGCGGCCGCCGGGGCGGGGCCCAGCAACAGGGCCGCGACGACCAGCCAGACGGCGGCAAGCTTCAAGGTCGGCGGGGGGCGGCAGTCACTAGTCGGACAGGTAGTCCTTGAGCCTTGACTTGAGCATTACCTGCTTTAACCTCCGGGACAGCTTCGCCAGGTCGTTCAGGGACTGGCTGACGCCCTTCCGGCTCTCCCCGCCCGAGCGGGAGAGGGGAATGACCACCTGCTCGAACAGGCCGGCCTCCTTCTCGGCAAAATTCTTGTACATGCGAAGATGCCGCGCATAGATTCCGAACTTTGCGAACTCCTTGGCTAATTTGGCCACGAGCAGGTCGTCCTCGTCGTAGTAGGAGCCGCCGCTGGGCAGCGGGTGTGAATGCACGAGCCCGTAATCCTCCAGCTCCTTTAGTTCCTCCTCCGTCATGCCCGACGCGTTCACGAAGTCGTTGAGGCTCAGACTCAGGCCGCCTTCGAGGGTTTCCAGCTCGTTCTCCTCCCTGGTGGCCCTAATGGGAGGAGGAGCCGGCGCCTCGGGAGCCTCGTTTTCGGGGGTCTCCGAGGGGTCGAAGTGCTCCAGCCGTTTGCGGATGACCTTCAGTGGCACGAAATGGTCCCTCTGCAGCCGCAGGATGTAGCGGAGCTTGGCCAGGTCCTCCTGGTAGAAGCGGCGGTAGCCTGAGGGTGTTCGTTCGGGTTCGATGAGCCCCTCGGCCTCCAGGAACCGGACCTTCGACAGGGTGACGTCCGGGAACTCCTCGGCAAGCGTCTTGATGACGTCGCCGATGGTCATGTAGTTGCGGTAGCTGCGTTCTGCCTTCACCGGCCGGCCATCAGCTCGGGGAGCCCTCGGTGAAGATGACCAGCTTAAATTTGCCTATCTGGATCTCATCGCCGTTCTTCAACTCCGCGCTGTCCACCCGGTTCCGGTTGACGAACGTGCCGTTGAGGCTGTCCGAGTCGACGATGGTGAACCCATTCGCGTCCCGGCGGATCTCGGCGTGACGACGGGATACGGTCACGTCGTCCAGGAAGATGTCGCAGGTTGAGTCCCTTCCGCAGGTGACCACGTCCTTCTCCAGGAAGAAGTTCGTCCCCGCCTCGGGACCCTTCTTCACCACCAGGACCGCCTTGCCCTCCTCTATCTCCTCAACCGGGAAGCTGACCTCCTCGGTTTCATAGGTCGGAACCTCGGGGATGAAAGAGATGGTGGTCTCGGCCGCGTCGGCCGGCTGAAGTGTGTTGCCACAGGCACCACAGAATTTAGCCCCAGTGGGATTACGGGTTCCGCAGTTGTGACAGTACATTCAGTCGACCTCCTCTGGATACATCTAAAGGAATACTAGAGGGTTAGGCAAATATAAGCTTGCTTTAAGGGCTACCCGGCAAGTTCAACCGGAAAAAATTCCTGCAGAGACACCGACCTGGCCGGTCCCCACACCTGCTCGAAACCCGCCACCAGGCAGACGGCGACCTTCTCC
>JAJCYF010000045.1 GCA_029263035.1 Actinomycetes bacterium | reverse complement strand
CCCGCCGAGCCTGACCTCGATTCCGGGTCCGACGAGATCGTCCGGCCGGTGGCGGGCCGTGAGCCGGTCGGACGGGACGAGGCCGAACGGGCCAAAGAACTCGTGGTTCCGCGTTATCTGCTCGACCTGCGCGAGATCGCCGCCGCCGAGCCCGACCCGGCCGACGAGGACACCGTGCGGGTGCCCAGCGCGCAGGAGATGTCCGATTCGACCCGCCGCGCGGTCCGCGCCCTGGGCGAGATGCGGGTCCGCAACGCCGCCGACGCCGAACGCGAGGCCGCCGACGAGCAGGCCCAGACCTCCCGGATCAACGCCTGGCGCACCCGCGACCACGCCGAGGCCGCGACGGCCGGGGACGACACCGCCGACGAGCGGGTCTGACCGGTACCGGCCAGGGCCGACCAGGAGATGTGGAGTCGACATGGCGGCGCCCCCGAGCCACGCGGTCTCGGGGGCGCCGCCGGGTGCCGGGCGGTGTAGCCAGGCAGGTCAGACCGGGATCGCGGTCGTGGCCTTGACCAGCGCGACGAGTCGGCGGGAGTCCTCGACCATCTCCGCTGCTTCTGCCTGGGCGTCCGCCGGGTGCCAGCCTCCCGCGACCAGCGTGGGCACGATCTCGGCCTCCTCGAGCAGGTGCCCGTCCAGGGCGCGCAGCGGCAGCCGCATCGGCGGACCCGGCTCGATCGCCATCGCCCACCGCAGCGTCGCCCACGCGCCCAACCCGAACTCCGGGTCCCCGGTCCGCGCGGGCACGTACCGCACCCCCAGATCGGTGCACACCTGCCGCAGCGGCGGGGGTGGCTCGTTGTCGTTCTCCATCGCGTGCAGCTGCGCCGCGCACATCTCACACCACGCCACCTCACGGGCGTGCGGGCTTTCCGTCCGGCCGGTGCCCGGGCCCGGGCCGGTCTCCAAGATCCACGCGACCGCCTCGATCACTCCCGCCGGATACCGGCCCCGGTCCAGATCGAACCGCACCGACGCCAACGCCAACAGATCACCGATCGACGCCGTCGGCACCTTCAACCAGCCCGGCCACTTCCCGCTGCTGCCCATAACTCCCACGGTGACACCTCTGACCAGGCCGATCGTGAAGCGCAGCCCCGGCGCGTCGCCTTGCGCGTCGGGTCGGGTGCGCCCTCAGGGCCGGGCCGGCCGAGCGAACCACTCCGGGCCCGCCTGCGGCGGGGCTGGCCCTTGGTGGCCCCGGCTTAGCACCGGCCGCCCCTCCACGCCCAGGAACCTGGCCCATCCGCCCCGCCGAACCGCAAAAAGCGCACGGTCCACCGGCCCGGACGAGCCAGAACCCCGGGCGCGGAGCCTCTACAGCCGATGCCGGGACGCCGCACGGCGGCAGGGCGATGCCCGCCGCCCCGCCAATCGGGGCCACAACGACGCAACCCAGCAGGGGGGCCAGCACATGAACCGCGTCACCGAACAGCACACCAACGACCAGCCCGCGATGTGGACCGAGACGTTCACCTTGCTGCACCACGCCGCGACCACCGGCGCCCCGGCCGAGGAGATCCGCCGGCTCGAAGCCGCTGAACTCGCCGAGCTGACCGAGGCCACAGCGGCACACGGGGGTGACCGGTGATGAACGCGGACGTCCAGTGGCGGGACGAGGCGCTGTGCGCGCAGACCGATCCCGAGACGTTCTTTCCCGAAGTGGGCGTCTCCCCACGCGCCGCCCGCCGAGTCTGCGCAGCCTGCCCTGTCCGGGCGGACTGCCTGACCGACGCCCTGCATCGCCGCGACATGACCCACGGAGTCCTTGGCGGTCTCACCCCAAACGAGCGCCGCAACCTGTTGCGCGACCAGGCCAGCGACCGGGTCGGGCGGGTGGCCTGATGACCAGTTGCATGCACGCCAGCACGATCACCTCCGTCACGCTCCGGGTGGCCGGCGAGATTCCGACCGACATCACCGTCCAGCACCTGGGCGCCCCCGAGCAGGAGGCCAGCATCCGCATCGGCGAGCTCCTGATCTACGTCCGCAATGCCTGCCTCGTTCAGCACGTCGCCGAACTCTGGAGGCAGAACCGGCCGGTCACCGCCGCGTTGCCGCAGATCGCCGGTCCGAGCCGGCTGCACCTGCCCGTCCGGGTCGGTCTGGTCGGGGCGGTCGTGCGTCTCGGTGGTCGTCCACCCTGCACCACCGGATGGGTACCCGGACGCCCCGGGGTGGCCCGGCCGCCGCACGTGCGCGCCGACGTCGGCCCGGTTGGTTTCGAGGTGTGCGACCAGGTTGCCTGGCACACCCTCGGCCGGGTGTGGAACCTCGTGCACCGCCAGCTCGCCGCCGTCGTGTCGGGGTGGTGGCCGGCCCGCACACCCCTGCGGGCCGGCCTCCACCGGTTGTCCACAGCTACCCGAGTTCTCCCCAGCCCGGAGAGAACAGGCTCGCAGGCGCTCAGTCCGCGCCGGACCATCGAGAACAGACCTGGCGGAAGGAGCTATCAATGGTGGACTGGGCGATCAGCCGACCTGGCTCAGGTGGCACCCTCGGCGCCGGAACTGCGCTGGGAGTAGCCGAGGGATGGGCGTCGGCGCTCGCGGCGCTGATGGACGAGCTCGCCGCCGACCTCTCGCTCACCGGATGCGCGATCACCGTCCACACCGCACACGCGTTCCTGCTCGCCGGCCGCACCGCCTCCGGCGAGCTCGATCACCGAGCCACCCGGGCGGCTGCCGAACGCCTTGCGCTGACCTGCAGCGGCGCGGACCTCCTCGCCGTCGAGTGCCCGCCGGGGCAACTTGAGGTTCGCTTGAACGTGATGCGCACCCAACCCATCTGACAGTGTCGATACGACGGGTGCGCGGAGCGGACAGTGGGACTTCTCAGGTTGACCGCCCACGAGCGCGCGGAGCGGATCGTCATGATCGGCGCTACTGATGACGTTCCCTGAGCTGCGGAACACATAGGTTTGGCACGGGCGTTGACCGGAGGGGAATCTGACGTGGTGGGAGGTGCCGGCCAACACGCGTGGCTGAGCGTGTGGGCGAAGACGGGCCGAGATCCGGCAACCGGCGCTGTGACGGAGTGGTTGCCGCTGCACGACCATCTTGCCGATACCGCGGGGGTAGCCGGCCTGCTGTTTGACCACTGGGTGTCACCGCAGGTTGTCGCCCGAATCGCGGCGGCGCTCGGCGGCGATTCCTCCGATGCGCGCCGGATCGTGGTCTGGCTCGGCGCCGTGCATGACGTTGGTAAGGCGAGCCCCGCGTTTGCCGTCCAAGCACCCGAGTTGGCGCAGGCGATGAGCGAGCACGGGCTGCTGGTGGACCCACGCTTCGCGCAGGACTCGAATCGTTCGAAGATCCGGCATGAGTACGTCGGCCAGCAGGGGGTTCGTTCCTGGCTGGCTGACGACCTGGGGTTCGAGTTCCGGGGTGCCGCCGCGCAACTGGCGTGCGTCGTCGGCGGACACCACGGGGTACCCCCCTCCCGTACCGAACTGGGGCTGGTCGACAAGCGACCCGATCTGGCCGGCCGTCAGGAGTGGGAGCAAGCGCGTCTGGCCGTCCTGCGATGGGCGACCGAGTTGATCGGCGGCCCACAGGCGCTTGGGCGGTACAAGGGCGTGCTGTTAGGTCGCCCCACGCAGGCGTTGCTGACAGCGATCGTCATCATGGCGGACTGGATCGCCTCCAACGCCGAGCTGTTCCCGCTCGAACCGCTGCTCACCGCATACGACGCACCGCGACACCCGGACCCGGAGCGCTCCGCAGCGCGCTTGGCCAGGGGATGGGCAGCGCTGGACCTGCCCTCTCGGTGGTCTCCGCGTCCGATCGAGGACGTGAGTTCGACGTTCGCCCAAAGATTCGGCAAGGTTGCCCGGCCGGTGCAGCTGGCCACAGTCGCTGTCGCCCTGGCGCAGGAGGAACCGGGGCTGATTATCGTCGAGGCGCCGATGGGGGAGGGCAAGACCGAGGCCGCCCTGATGGCCGCAGAAGCGCTCGCGGCCCGATCGGGCGCAGACGGATGCTTCGTCGCTCTACCAACCCGCGCCACCTCGGATGCGATGTTCTCTCGCGTGCTGGCGTGGATGCGTGCCCTGCCCGGCCGACCCACGAACACCAGCGTGACGCTGGCACACGGCACCGCGAGCCTGAACGACGAGTATCGAGGGTTACTGCGCGATGGCTACATCCGCGGCGTGGGCGACGCGTCGTGCTGCGCCGGCACACCCGCGACTTCGCCTGGACCTGTTCGGGGGGTGGAGGAGGCTGATGACCAGGCCGGGATCGCGCACCATTGGCTGCGTGGCCGTAAGAAGGGGCCGCTCGCGCAGTTCGTGATCGGGACCGTGGACCAGGTGCTGTTCGCCGGCCTCAAGAGCCGTCACCTCATGCTGCGACATCTGGCGTTGGCCGGCAAGGTAGTGATCATCGACGAAGTACATGCCTACGACGTGTACATGTCGCGGTACCTCGACCGGGTGCTGCACTGGCTGGGCGCTTACGGCACACCGGTGGTCATGCTCTCCGCCACGCTGCCCGCAGCGCGGCGTGCCGAGTTGTTGGCTGCGTACGCCGGTGGCCGACGCGACACCGGCACGGGAGCTGTTACCGACGATCCGGCCTATCCGATGGTGACGGCGACCGGGCACACGCCTCGTCCCGTGGCCGCCGGCGTGGATTCGCGGCAGGTCACGCTGGTTCGTCTCACCGACGACCTGGACACGGTGGTGACGCTGCTGCGGGACCGTCTGGCTGATGGAGGATGCGCGGTGGTCATCCGCAACACCGTCGGCCGGGTCCAGGAAACGGCTGACCGGCTGGTCGCGGAGTTCGGCGAGGAGCAGGTCACCGTCGCGCACTCCCGATTCCTGGCATGCGACCGCGCCCGCCTGGACGCGGGGCTACTCCGGCGCTTTGGTCCGCCAGGATCAGGCTGCGAGCGCCCCAGCCGGCATATCGTGGTGGCGTCCCAGGTGGTGGAGCAATCGCTGGATGTCGACTTCGACCTGATGGTGACGGACCTGGCGCCGATTGATCTGGTCCTGCAGCGAATGGGCCGGCTCCATCGGCACGAGCGGCCGCGGCCCGGTCGGGTACGGGAGCCGCGATGCGTGGTGGTCGGAGTTGAGGGGTGGACGGCCGTCCCGGTGCGCGCAGTCCGGGTGAGTCAACGGGTGTATAGCGAGCACGCCCTGCTCCGGGCGGCCGCTTTGCTCACCGACCGGGACACCGTGAGCTTGCCCGAGGACATCTCCCCGTTGGTCCAGGCCGGCTACGGGCCAACCGCCCTCGGACCGGACACCTGGCAAATGGAGATGCGGCGCGCTCGACAGGCCGAGGAAGACTCCGACTACCGACGGCGCGGCAAGGCCGGGGAGTACCTCTTGGCCGAGATTGGTGGGTTGACGGCCACACTGGACGCCTGGGTGAAAGCAGGCGTCGGTGACGCTGACGCCGATCCACGTGCAGGAGGAAGAGTCCGCGATGGTGCGGAGTCCATCGAGGTCCTGGTGGTACAACAAGACCGCGACGGGGGTTTGCTCACGCCTGAGTGGATCGACTCCGACGGCGGACAGCAGATACCGCTCGATGACCAGGTACCGGGCGCACTGGCCCGCACGATTGCCGCGTGCTCGCTGCGGTTGCCGTTGGCGATGAGCCAGATGAACCCTGTCGGCGACGGAGTGATCGCCGCGCTGGAGCGCAACCACTACACGAGCTTCGATAGGGCGCCGCTGCTGTCCGGGCAGCTCGTGCTGGTCCTGGACCAGGGCCGCAGCGCCGAGCTGCGGCACGGCCCCGCAGCCTTCCGAGTCGCCTACGACCCGCAGCGAGGTTTGGTGCACGAGACACTTTGAATCGTGACTTTCCGTTGCTGTGTCTCGCTCGATCGTGCGATCTGACCTAGCCGTGAGCGGAAACTGTCGGGGGGTACCCCTACGGTACGGAGTGTGACTTGGAGCACCGAGGCATGCTCGCCCTGCTGGGGTCCCGATCCCTCCCCGATGGCAGGCCAGGTGAGGTGGCGGGGGCCTGCCGCGAACGTTCTCAGCGGATGAGGCGATTGAGCGCGGCTGCCATGCCGATGAACGTGAGGCACCAGGTCGCTCCTCCAGCGAGAAATCCAGCAACCACGGCCCCCGAACCTGGACTGCCGTACGTCGCCCAGGCAGTCAGTCCTGTGCTCAGGGAGGTCAACGTGGCGACTGCGGCCGATACGAAACAGATCAGCAAAGTTCGCGCGGTGAACAAGCCGTCTGAGGAAGGAGACCCCTCCCCGTTGTCGCACGCCCTTATAGTCGGCAATGTCTTCACTCCATCTCTACGGAGGGGCGAGGGCAGGACGGCTCCCGCTGCAACGGGAGCCGTCCGTGTATCCGGACGGCTCTGCCGTTCTGCGTCTCTCGTGCACCCCGCAGATGCGGGGATCACCTCTCGGTCCCAGCTGTGCGAGACGTGCTGGTCGGGACCACCCCCGGTGCTGACGGGGACTTCTTCCACCTCAAGTCGTCAATTTGACGACCATACGAGGGTGCTATGCGATACATGCTGGTCATTGACGTGGGGTAGGTGGTCTGAGTGACAGATCGAGAGGGCGCCGCCCTCGCTGGCCAGTCGCCGGCTTTCGACTTGATCGACCAGCCCTGGTTGCCGGTGCGTGATCTCGACGGGTGTACGCGGGAGCTGAGTCTGCTGGCGACGCTGGAGCAGGCTCACCGACTCGCGGGGTTGTCCGGTGAGGTGCCCACGCAGGTGTTCGCGCTGACCCGGCTACTGCTCGCGGTTTTGCACGGCGCGCTCGATGGTCCGCGTGATCTTGGGGCGTGGGAGGAGCTGTGGGCCGCCCCAACTTTGCCGGCGGCGAAGATCGGGGAGTATCTGGATCGTCACCGTGCCCGGTTTGACCTGTTCCACCCCATCACGCCGTTCTTGCAGGTCGCTGGCCTACGCACGGCAAAGGGTGAGACCTCGGAACTGACCAAGCTGGTGGCCGACATCCCGAACGGTGTCCCGTTCTTCACCACCCGCAACTGCAGGGCCCTGGAGTTGGCGCCGGCAGAGGCCGCTCGCTGGCTGGTGCACTGTCAGGCCTTCGATCCCTCCGGGATCAAGTCCGGTGCGGTCGGTGATCCCCGCGTCAAGAGCGGCAAGGGATACCCCATCGGGACTGCATGGAGTGGTCTGCTCGGCGGGGTGTTGCTCGAGGGCGCGAACCTCAGGCAGACGCTGCTGCTCAACCTCGTCGCCCGCGACTTCGACGACTACGCCCGCGACCCAGGAACCGACCGCCCGGCGTGGGAGCGCGAGCCGGTGACCGCCGCCGAGGAAATCGAAGGTGGGCGTGCTCCGACCGGACCGGTCGACCTCTACACCTGGCAGAGTCGGCGTATCCGCCTGGTAGCCGGCAGGGGTCGCGTGACGCGGGTCCTCATCTGCAACGGCGAGCGTCTGACGCCCCAGAACAAGCAAAACGTCGAGCCACACACCGGGTGGCGGCGCAGCCCGACCCAGGAGAAAAAGCTCAGCAGCCCGACGCCGGTCTACATGCCCCGCGAGCACCATCCCGACCGAGCCATCTGGCGGGGTCTGCAGTCGCTGCTGCCGGGAACATCGTCGCGGCAAGGTCCTGACGGTGCGTCCGCGCTGACGCCCGGGATCATGGAGTGGCTGAGCTATCTGACCATCGAGCGAGCCATTGGCGCCGATGAACAGGTCCTGGTCCGGGCGATCGGCATGAAGTACGGGTCCCAGAGTTCAGTCACCGACGACATCGTCCACGACACGCTCGCGCTGCGTGCGATTCTCGCCCGCCGGGATGCGTCCGACCTCGCCGCCGTCGCCACTGCCTGCGTCGAGGCCGCGGAAGCAGCCGCGAAATGTCTCGGCAACCTCGCGGGGGACGTCGCGGCGGCTGCCGGCGGTGACGGCTCGGGGCCCCGCAGCCGAGCGATGGAACGGGTCTACGCCCAGCTGGACGAGCCGTTTCGGCACTGGTTGCTCACGTTACGTGCCGATGCGGACACGATCGCTGCCCAGACCAACTGGCATCGGCAGGCGCATCAAGTGGTGAACGGCGCTGCTCGGGAGCTGCTTCGTCAGATACCGCCGGCCTGCTGGGAAGGGCGCGTTGTGCGCGGCCGCGTGCTCACCGCAGCCCACGCCGAGGTCCGGTATCTCACGGACCTACGCAACGCGCTGCCCTTCGCCTTCAGTGTGCAGGCGCAGCCCGCGTGACCCCCGTCGACGCGGCCACCGAACCGGGAGATGCACAGATGACGACGAGCCCTACCAAAGCCAACCACCGCGAGCTCGGAGTCGTCGGCCGCGTCGTGGATGCCCGCGTCGGCGACCTGCAGCACCGTTTCCTGCGGGAGCGCCGGGACCCGGGCGCAGTGGCCGCGCTTGCTCGCCTGCGCCGAGGAGCTGGTAAACCACCGGGCGCGGTGCTCGACATCCTGGAATTCACCACATCTGATGAGTTCTTCGTCGGAGAGGAACCCAGCCGCCACGAGCTCGCCGCTCACGTCGCCATGACCCTGTTCGCGGTGCACCAACAGTCTCGAGGCGAACGGATGCACCGACGTGGCCAAGGTTTGGGTGCCGCCCTCCGAGCCTTGCACGGTGGGGAAGGCAACTCACTGCCCGACCCGTTGACCCGGCGGTTCCGGATGATCGGTACCGCAGACTCGTTCGCCGAGCTGACCTACCACCTGCGCGGAGCAGCACAGCTGCTGCGTTCCGGCGGAGTACCACTGGACTACGGCCTGCTCGCCGACCAGCTCGTTGCCTGGCAACGGCCAGGTGACCGGAGCCGGATCCATCTGCGATGGGGTCGCGAGTTTTACCGAACCAGCCGATCCGACCTAGTCACTGGCGAGATCTCTCCGACCGCCTGATCCGACGACGCTCCGAAAAGGGGAACCAGACAGTGCCTCGCACCATCGTCGACATCCACGTCCTGCAGACCGTGCCGCCGAGCAACCTCAACCGCGACGACACCGGAAGCCCGAAGACCGCCCGCTTCGGCGGCGTCGTGCGGGCCCGGGTATCCAGCCAGGCCTGGAAGCGCGCCACCCGCACCGCGTTCGGAGCTGTGCTCGACCGCGAGGAGCTCGGCGTGCGCAGCAAACGCCTGGTCGAGCTGATCGGAGACGAGATCGTCGCCCAGGACGACACCTTGGCTGATCGTGCCCCCGCCCTAGCCAAGGACGTACTCGCCGCCGCCGGTATCAAGACCGCAGCGCCGAAGAACAAGAAGGACGTTCCCGAAGAGTCCGGGTATCTGGTGTTCTTCAGCAACCGGCAGATCAGCGGCCTGGCTGAGCTCGCCATCAGGGCCGCCCGCGCCGGTGAACCAATTGCCAAACCGGAGGCAAAGGCCCGCGCTGATTCCGAGCACTCCGTAGACGTGGCGCTGTTCGGGCGCATGGTCGCCGAGACAACCGACCTCAACGTAGACGCCGCCGCTCAGGTCGCGCACGCATTGTCGGTGCACGCGGTCGACAACGAGTACGACTACTTCACCGCTGTTGACGATCACAAGGCCGCCGACGAGGAGGAGGACGCCGGTGCGGGCATGATCGGGACAGTCGAGTTCAACTCCTCCACGCTCTACCGGTACGCAACGATCGACGTCGACCGGTTGCGGGACAACCTTGGCGACGATAAGGCGACCCGCCGCGCGGTCGAAGCCTTCGCCCGAGCGTTCGCGACGAGCATGCCCACCGGCAAACAGAACACCTTCGCCAACCGCACGCTGCCGGATGCGGTGTTGATCGTGCTGCGCGAGACACAGTCCATCAATCTGATCGGGGCCTTCGAAGAAGCGATCACCGAGCAGCCGCGCATCCCAGAGGCGATAGCTCGGCTGGCCCGGCACGCAATCGAGGTTCAGGATGCGTTTGCCGAGGTACCGGTTGCCGCGTGGACGTTCGGCCCGGGGGAGCGGCTGACGCCACTGGCCTCGATAGCGCGCCGAGGCGACTCCGAAGCAACGATCACCGCGCTTGGGGAAGCCGTCGCGGTCAGGCTGGCATGACCGCGTTGGTACTGCGTCTGGCTGCGCCCTTGCAGTCGTGGGGCACCAGCAGCCGATTCAACCGTCGCGCCACCGATCGATTTCCCAGCAAGAGTGGAGTGGTCGGGCTGCTCGCAGCGGCGCAGGGCCGACGACGTACCGACCCGTTGGAAGAGTTGCTCGGGCTCCGATTGGCGGTACGTGTCGAGCAACCTGGCGCCCTGGAGCGCGACTTCCAGACGGCCGCCGAGGTCGGCGAGCGCACACCGGTGTCGGTGTCCACCCGGCACTACCTGGCCGACGCGGTGTTCCTTGCCGCCGTGGAGGGCGACCCCGGCCTGCTGGAGGGTCTTCGGGACGCCCTACGCCGACCGCAGTTTCCGCTTTACCTCGGACGACGATCTTGCCCACCGGTCGGTCGGATCGAGCACGGACTGCGCGACGGTGATGCGGCCACCGTGCTGAGACGCGAGCCGTGGCATGCCGCCCCGTGGCATCAGCGAGCCTGCCGCGACCGGCACGTCCAGTTGGAACTGATTTCCGACTGCGACCCTGGCCATCCGGAAGCGGAACTCGTCCGGGACGAGCCCCTCAGCTTC
>JAJCYF010000044.1 GCA_029263035.1 Actinomycetes bacterium | reverse complement strand
AGCTGGCCCACCGCACCGCCGAGCAGGTGTTCATCCCGCTGACCATCGGCGGGGGAGTGCGCACCATCGACGACATCCGCCGGCTGCTCCGGGCCGGGGCCGACAAGGTGGGCGTCAACACTGCGGCCATCGAGCGGCCGGCGCTCATCCGCGAGGGGGCCGACAGGTTCGGGGCCCAGTGCATGGTGGTGGCCATCGACGCCCGAAGGCGGACCGGCGGCGAGGGCGGCTGGGAGGTCTTCACGCACGGGGGCCGCAAGCCGACCGGCATCGACGCCCTGAAGTGGGCGGAGGAGTGTGTTGCCGCCGGTGCCGGGGAGATCCTGCTGACCTCCATGGACCGGGACGGCACCAAAAGCGGGTTCGACAACGAGCTTCTTCGGGAGGTCACCGGGCTGGTCAACGTGCCGGTCATCGCGTCCGGAGGGGCGGGTACCCTCGACCACTTTGCCGAGGCCATCACCGACGGCCACGCCGACGCGGTTCTGGCCGCGTCGCTGTTTCACTTCGGGGAGCTGCGGATCAGCCAGGTAAAGGAGCACATGGGTCTGCGGGGCATCCCGGTTCGCTACAAGAGGTAGTGCCGTGCCAGGCCCGAGACCCGGCGTCCTGTACAAGGTCCCCCACGCTGCCTATTCTGGCTAAATGCCTGGCCCGATGAGCTTGAGTCCCACCACAGACTTCCTTCGGGCCGTCCGCCGCCGGCGGTTTGCGATCCTCGGGGCGGCGATCCTGGCGGTCACCACCGCCGCGCCGGTGGGAATAGCCGGCAACGACGACCCCGGCGCCGACCCGGTCCCGGTGGCGTCCACCCGGCAGCGGACGGAAACCATCGTCCTGGCCGGGAGGGTGGAGGCGCTGCCTGCAACGCCTTTGATGGGCCTGACGCAGAAAGCCGTGGTTCAGTGGCTGGTAAAGGACGGAGCGGTGGTCAAGGAAGGGGAGGTGCTGTACCGGGAGTTGAAGCCCGGAGTTCCCCAGGACCTCGACGAGCTGCGAAGCCGGGAACAAAAGGCCGTCCAGGACCTCAAGGACGCGCAGGCGGCTCCGCCCGACTACCGGCCCGAGGAGGCTGCCATCGCACAGGCGACCCAGGTGCATTCGGATGCCGTTCGCAGCCTGGAGGTAGCGGAGGCGGAAGGTGCCGGCGCAATCCGATCGGCGGAAGCCGCCGTGGTGCAGGCGTTGACCTTCGGTGACCATGCTCAGGTCGCGATGGCAAGCACGTCACTGCACCAGGTGAAGCTGAGGCACACGAGCCGGGTCAATGCCCTTCGGGAGGCGGTCGATCAAGCGGCGCTCCAGATGGACAACGCGAACGCCGCCCTGGCGTGGAAGCAGTTCGAGGAGCGTCGGCGCATTATCGAGCTTCAACGAGCCCCCGGAGAGCTCGCCGCCCAGATCCGCCGGGCGGAGCTAAGCATCGCCCAGGGCGTGGCGGTGCATGACGGCGTTATTCGCATCCACTCCAGGCGGGTACCGGATGGGAGTCAGGCGGCCGAGCTGGTGGTCGGAGAGATACGGCCCCCCGGTCTGGTGATGGTCGCCGCGGTCGGGGTTGCGCGGTCGCGGCTGCCGGACCTGATGGCCGGAGCGTCGGCGCGGATCGGTGATTCTGAGCTGCCCTGCGACGGGGCAGAGCTTGCAGCCGCGCCCGACTCCGGCGAACCTTCCGGGCTCTTGGTGCGCTGTCCGTTGCCCGCGCACCCCGGTGTCTCCGTGGGGACCACGGGCGAGCTGCGGCTGGTATCGGGTGGCGGATAACCCGGTGGAGCCGATTTTCTTCCCCACCCCCGCGGAATTTCGGGGCTGGCTGGAGGAAAATCACCAATCGGCCGACGAGGTGCTGGTGGGCTTCTACAAGAAAAAGGCGGGAAAACCGAGCATGACCTGGTCCGACTCGGTCGATCAGGCGCTGTGCTTCGGCTGGATCGACGGCAAGGGCAAGTCCCTGGGGGATGAGGCCCACACCATACGGTTCACCCCCCGCAGGCCCAAGAGCAACTGGAGCGAGGTCAACATCGCCAAAGTAGCGAAGCTGACCGAGGCCGGTTTCATGCGCCCGGCGGGGCTGGCGGCCTTCGAGAGGCGGGAGGAAGCCCGCTCCGGCGTGTACTCCTACGAGCAGCGCCACCTGGCTGCGCTCACCGAGGAGCAGGAGGCCGGATTCCGGGAAAACGGGGCGGCCTGGGAGTGGTTCCAGAAGGCGGCGCCCTCCTACCGGAAGGCCGCCATCTACTGGGTCACCAGCGCCAAACGTCCCGAGACGGTGGCCAAGCGCCTCGGCCGGCTGATCGACGACTCGGCCGAAGGGCTGGAGGTTCCGCCGCTGCGGCGGCGTTAGCCCTCGGTCCGGCGCCGCCTTCCGAGGCCCAGCGCCACCACCGCCCCGACCCCACAGACCACCGACGTGATCAGGAACAGCTCGCCGTACTCGGTATGGAGGGCTCCGCGAACCGCCGCCTCATAGACCTGCAGCTGCCGCTGGAACTCGCCGTCGGTCAGGTCGAACGGAAGGGGCGGAACCAGGTCTTTCGTCAGCTGCTGGAAGCGGTAGACCCCGGCGGCCCCCAGCGCGGCGATCCCGATAAGCATTCCCATCATGCGGGCCACCACCACGGTGGCCGAAACCACGCCGTGCTGCTCCGGAGCCGATGCCCGCAGGACCGCTGAAGCAAGCGGGGCAATGATCAACCCCAGGCCGGTTCCGGCCAGGATCAGGTCGAAGCTCATCCTGGGCACCGTCACGGGCCCCAGGCCATAACCGGCCTCCAGAATGTCCATCGGCCAGCGGGAGATCAAAAGGTAGGCCGCGGCGGCGATCAGCAGGCCGCCGGAGGTAATCATCCGCTCCCCGGCGCGGCGCGTGAGGAGGCCGCCGATCACGGCCGCCACCGCCAGGGCGGCCAGGAACCGGGACAGGATCAGCGCGCCGCCCAGGCTGTCCTCGCCCAGCAGGGTGCGGGCCAGGAGGGGAATGTCGACCAGCGTTGCCATCAGCGCCACACCGGATAGGAAGCTGCATCCCAAAGCGGCGAAAAAGGGCCCGGTTTCGACGGTCGTCATGTCGATCAGCCGGCCGGACGACCGGCGCTCCCAGACGAAGAAGCCGGCCAATCCCATGGCGGCCACCGCCAGAGTCGGAACCCCCCATGCGGGCAGGACCGACTCCGAGGGGTCCGGGTTGTACAGCCCCACGATCAGCGCCCCGAGGCTGAAGGCCAGCAGCAAGCCTCCTCCCAGGTCGACCTTCAGGCTGCTGCGTCCCCGCTCGGGGGGGAGCCCCCGGTGCACCGCAAACATCGCCAGGGCTGCCAGGGGCAGGTTGATCCAAAAGACGCTCCTCCAGCCGGCCAGGGCGGCCAGCCCGGCGCCGTAGAGGGGCCCGAGCACGCTGCCCAGCTCCTGCGATGCGCCCACCAGACCCAGCGGCAGCGGACGATCCCTGGCGTCCCACAGGTCGCTGATCACGGCAAAGGTGACCGGCAGAAGCGCTCCGCCGGCGGCTCCTTGAACCAGGCGGCCGGCCACCAGCAGCGGCAGGGAGCCCGCCGCCGCAGACACGACCGATCCCAGCGCAAAGGCCAGCAGGCACCCCTGGATCACCCGGGACCGGCCCACCCGGTCCGACAGCTGGCCCAGCAGCGGCATCGCCGCAACATAGCCAAGAAGGTAGGCGGTGACGATGGGGGTGGCGCGCTCGGGGTGTTCAATTGGAATGCCCATGTCCCGCATGATGTCGACCATCA
>JAJCYF010000043.1 GCA_029263035.1 Actinomycetes bacterium | reverse complement strand
ACGACTCAGGGCCGGAGGGCGCGGCCGGCCTCATGCCCACCATCGCCGCCGGTCCCGAAACGAAGAATGAGACCGCTCCGGTTATGAGCATGCCGAGAAGCGATAGAACGAAAAACTCCCACATGCGGCCCCGGGTGACCCGCCAGCTGCGCCCGAGGCTTGCCCCGGGTCCGGTGCCGTCCAGCGCGCTTGCGGTCTGGGAAAGGCCCAGCCGCAGGTAGGTGAAGAGCAGCGCCAGAAGCAGCAGGGGAACGCTCAGAAGGAAACCCAGGAGGACACGGAGGATGTCGCCCTCCGCCGGCCTCAGCCGCAGCAGCGCGTTGAAGTCGACCGTGGCGAGTGACATGAAGAATGGAATGAGCGCCGCCAGGGCAACCAGGCCGAGGACGAAGTTGAACAACAGCGACGTGAAGCCGAAGCGCACCAGGCCCACCGACAGACTCCGGCGCAACAGTCCGCCGGCCCCCGGGTCTTCGCCCTCCGAATAAAGGCCGGCCGCAAGGGTTGCGGCGTAAGCCACCCAAACGCCGATGATCCCGCCGAAGACGAGCTGGATAAAGAAGGATCCGACCCCCGGAAGCAGGGCTGCGATCACTCCGATGAAGGCGAGTGGGAGACACAGGATCGCCGCCGCCCCGAAGGTTGTGCCGGGCTGCTCGGTGAGCTGTTTGAAGGTGAGGTTGATGGCGAGCAGGCCGAGGTTTTGTTTGCGAGTAACCGCAGGTGCGACCATTTTTGGGCTCCTGGTCGGGTTGGCCGGTAAGGGGTGCCGGGTGGCTTCCGGCTGAAGTCTAAGCGCCCGTGGGCTGCGCCTTGCTTTCTTCCCGATATACGCTAGGCAAGCGATGGCGCCAAGAACTGTACTGCTCCTCGAGGACAACCCTTCCGTGCGGGAGCTGATCAAGGTCCTCCTGGAGACCGAGGGTTACGCGATCATCGAGGCCAGCGACGGCAGGGACGGCCTCAGCAAAGCCGAGGAGCTAAAGCCGGACCTGATGATCCTGGACCTGATGATGCCCGGGATCGACGGCGAGAACGTTCTGAGAACCATGCGCCGCCACTCCAAGCTGTCCAAGGTCCCGGTGCTGGTGGTCAGCGGTAAGTACGAGTCGCTGGATGCCCTTCGCACCCTGATCGGCCACGAGAACATATTTCCCAAGCCGTTTGAGCCCTCCCGGATGCTCGACCGGATCGGTGAGCTGATCGGTTACCCGGACGATCTTTAGTCTTAGTCCCGGTTCATCTTTAGTCTCGGTTCATCTTTAGTCCCGGTTCAAGGGCTCCAGGAACAGCGCCACGCTGGCGGTGAAGCCGTGAAGGAAGTTCTTCCCGCCGATCGGGCCGATCTCTCCTCCGCAGAACATACCCGCCACCGCGAGCCCCGGGACGTTGTCCCGCAGCACGGTTACGTCGTGGTCGGGGGACCCGAACAGGTTGGAGCCCCGGCCGTTGCAGGTGAACAAGAGGGCGCCTGCCGGGTCCCGGCCGTCGGTCTGGTTCAGCCGCTCGGCCAGCAGGCTCCTCAAGTCGGCATCGGCCGTCTCGGCATCGCGGACCTGGAACTGGACCGTCTGGCCCACGGTCACCACATCGCCCACCGATACGGCGCCGGTCTCCGGGTCGGCCTGAAGCACGGCCCGGATCAAAAAGTCGCCCGGCTCTGGATCTAGCTTGCGCTCGTCGATCACAACTCCCAGGTGCAGGTTGTGGGCCGCGCGGGCCCGCTCCTCCCGGGTCATTTTCGACATGATCTCCCGCAGCCGGAACAGCGGCGGCTTGCCGCCTAGCTGCGAGATGATGTTGCCCTTGGCATTGGTGACGATGAACGGCTCGCCGATGGGCTTGCAGCCCTGGGACACCAGGGGAGCGACGTCAATATCTCCTCCCACCTGAACCCCGACCGCTCCCTCCCTCAGGATCTGCCCGCCGTGGACCAGTGCAATCTGTCCGGCGCCGGCGCCCGACGCCTGCCCGCCGAAGACCGGCAGGTCGGGGCTGTTGTCGTTCAGGCTCTGGAGCAGGTGCTGGGTGGGGAAGGTGTACGGGTCGGCCAGCAGGAATACCGACTTGATGTGGTCCTCGAGGATCGGAAAACCCACCAGAGCCTGGCCGTCGGCGGTCTGCTGGAAGGACAGCGTGAAGGGGACCAGGACGGCGCCGGGCAGGTGTCCCACCCACAACGCCACGGCAGGGCCTTCCTCCACCTCCCGCTCCTCGCCGATACAGGCCTGCGTGGTGCAGCCCAGGAGGATGCCGTCGCCCATCCGGGGGGCCAGTGTCTTGACCACCTCGGCGACCCCGGGACCATGAGCCGAAGAGACGAAAACGAAGGCCAGGTCCGGGGAGTCCCCCTCCAAAGATGCGATAGCCCGGTCGAAGACCTCGTTGGCCGCCTGGTCCGGATTGGGATTGGTTGATATGGCGGAACCGATTCTGATCACTGTGTCCCCTTCGTTCCGCCGTGCCCGGGCTCCAGGCCGCCCTCGGTCATGCTGCGGACGTCGAGCGCCTGGTCTACCTGGTCCTCGGTCATCATTCCCATGTCGAGCACGGTCTGCCTAAGGGTATTCCCTGTCTCGTAAGCTCGTTTGGAAACCCTGGCCGCGGCGTCGTACCCGATAGCGGGGACCAGGGCGGTTACCAGCACCAGGCTGCCAAAAAGAAGTTCCGAGCAGCGCTTCTCGTCCGCCTCGATCCCCTCGACACACTTCGACGCCAGCAACTCCGACCCGGCGGCCAGGGCCTCGATTGAGAACAACAGGTCGTGCGCCATCAGGGGCATCATGGTGTTCAGCTCAAACATGCTTCCCAAACCGCCGAGGGTGATGGCCGCGTCGTTGCCGATGATCTGCGCCGCCACCTGGATGACCGCTTCGGGGATCACCGGGTTCACCTTGCCCGGCATGATGCTGGAGCCCGGCTGCAGGCCGGGCAGCCGGATCTCGCCGAGCCCCGACGCCGGCCCGGAGGCCAGCCATCGCAGGTCGTTGGCAATACGGGCAACGGATACCGCGCCGGCCTTGAGCGCGCCGGAGGCGGCCACCACCGCATCCCGGGCGCTTTGGGCTTCGAAATGGTTGGAGGCTTCGGTCAGGGGCAGGCCAAGGCGTTCCGCCAGCAGCGCGATGGCCCCCGGGGCGAAGCCGGGGTGGGCGTTGACGCCGGTGCCCACCGCGGTTCCGCCCAACGCCAGCTCCATCAGGTCCTGGCGGCAGGCCCGGATGCGGGCGACGGAATGTGAGGCCTGGGAGGCGTAGCCCCCGAACTCCTGACCCAGGCGGACCGGGGTGGCATCCATGAGGTGGGTCCGGCCGGACTTCACAATGTGGTCGAACTCCTGCGCCTTGGCCGCCAGCGCCGCTTGCAGGTGCTGCAGGGCCGGCAGCAGCACCTCGTCGATGGCCAGGAGGGCCGCCAGGTGGGTAACGGTCGGGATCACGTCGTTCGACGACTGGCACAGGTTCACGTGGTCGTTGGGATGGACCGGTTCTTTGGCCCCGAGATCAAACCCGAGCCTGAGGTTCGCCAGGTTGGCAATGACCTCGTTGGCATTCATGTTGGTTGAGGTGCCGGACCCGGTTTGGAAGATATCCAGCGGGAAGTCGGCGTCATGGTCACCCCGGGCCACCTCCTCGGCCCCGGCCTGAATCGCAACCGCAAGCTCGTCTTCGAGCAGCCCAAGCTGCTGGTTGGAGCGGGCTGCCGCCCACTTCACCAGGCCCAGCGCCTTCAGGAACCGGCGGCCGAACCGCCATTCGGAGATGGTGAAGTTGTCGACCGCCCGCTGGGTCTGGGCACCGTAGAGGGCCCCGGCGGGTACCTCCACCCTGCCCATGCTGTCGGTTTCGATGCGCTTGTCGGTCACGGTCTTGATCTTAGTCTCCGGTGCAATCCCGAGGATGCGATATACATCTTGGGTGATCCTGTTCCTGGTTAGGCACGCGCTTACCCCCGTTACCGGCAAGGTGCTGATCGGCCGGCTCGACGGCTACCCGCTCTCCGACGAAGGCCGGGAGCAGGCCGCCGCTACCGGGCGGCGCCTGGCCGGCGCCCCGCTGAAAGCGGTGTACTCGAGCCCCATGGAGCGCTGCGTGGAGACGGCAGCTACCGTGGCCTCCCACCACAAGCTCAAGGTGACGACCGTCGATGACCTGGCCGAGATCGACTACGGAAGCTGGCAGGGCCGCACCCTGAAGAGCCTCTACGGCGCTAAGGGTTGGAAGGAGCTGAGGGCCCGGCCGGCGGACTTCCGGTTCCCAGGAGGTGAGACCATCAGGGAGGCGCACACCCGGGGAATGGTGGCCGTCGAAGCCCTGCGGGTGAAGCACAAGGACAAGGCGATCGTCGTCTGCTCCCACTGCGACATGATCAAGCTGATCGTCGCCGGGTGCCTTGGACTGGGCATCGAGCTTTATGATCGGATCAACATCGCCCCGGCATCGATCACCACTTTGCATCTCAGCGACGGCGCACCCCGCCTGATCAACGTCAGCGACACCGGCGGTTACGACGAGCTGTTCGAAAGCCTTAAGCGCAAGCCCGCTGAGACGGCCGCCAGGCCGGCTCCCCAACGAGGGAAAACAAAGTGAGCCAGGACGTTGAGATTGATCCGGCCGACAGCCTGACGGCCGGAGCCGTGGGCCAGCCCGGCAGACGGGTCTTCATGCTGCAGGCGGCCCGCGGGACCGACACCTACAGCTGGGTGCTGGAGAAGGAGCAGGTGACCGCGCTTGCCCGTGCCAGCTATGAGCTGCTCTCCCAGATCGGCGAGCACGAAATGACCAAGGAACTGCTGGGCAAGGGCCCGCTGGGCGCGGCCAGCCCGGCGTTCGACGATGCGATGGCGCTGCGCCCCGATCAGCCGGCCTTCCGGATCGACGCCGGCACCATCACCCTGCGGTACGAGGAGTCCCGCAACGTCATCGAGTTGATGTTCTCCGAGCTGACCGACTCGGAGACCGAGCTGGCGGCGACGGTGAGGATTGCCGTGACCCCGCGCCAGCTCGCCGCCTTCGGAATCCAGGGCATGAAGGTCGTGGCCCAGGGTCGGCCAACCTGCCCGCTGTGCGGACACCCGATGGAGCCGGACGGCCACATCTGCCCGGCCACCAATGGACACAACCCCCGAGCCCGCTAGCCCCACCGTTGCCGCCGAGCTGGCCTCCGGCGAGCTGGACCTGCTGGGGCTGCTGCCCGGATCCTCCAACTACACCTTCCTTGCCCGCCTGGGCGATGCAGGCACTCCGGTCGTGTACAAACCCCGCCGCGGCGAGTCCCCGCTATGGGACTTCCCCCAGGGAACGTTGTGCCAGAGGGAGGCCGCGGCCTTTGTGGTGTGCTCCGCGCTCGGCTGGTCCTACGTCCCGCCCACGATCCTGCGGGACGGCCCGCACGGCGTGGGCATGGTCCAGCAGTACATCGAGCACGACCCCCGGTTCCACGCTCTCAACCTGACGCCCGAACACGACGAAGAGTTGAAGCAGATCGCGGTGTTCGACCTGATCGTCAACAACGCCGATCGCAAGGGCGGCCACATCCTGCGGGATGCCTCGGACCGCCTCTGGGCCATCGACCACGGCGTGTGTTTCCACGTTGAGCCGAAGCTGCGGACGGTGCTGTGGGATTACATCGGGGAGCCGGTGCCCATGGATTCGCTGGCGGCGGTGGAGGCTCTGTGCGACGCCCTGGAGAACGAGGTGTCGTCCCGGATAGGCGAACTGCTCCCGCCGGAGGAGGTGGAGAGCCTGAAGCGGCGGGCGGAGACGATTCTCAAGTCCCCGGTATTCCCCGAGCCGGGACCCGGCCGCCCCTACCCATGGCCTCCGATTTAGCCCGCACCTATCATGGCGGCGAGCCCGGACAAAAGGAGAGATCTTGCTGAGCAGGCCAGCCCACCGAGTCACCCTTCTGTGCGTGCTGATCCTCGCTGCCCTGCCCTCAGCCGCGTGGGGGGCGCAGGTTCGCACCGGCGAGCGGGTTGAGGTCGCCGGCCCGACCGATGACGATGTCTACGCCGCCGGCGGACAGGTCCGCATTCCCGGGGCGGTGGTTGGTGACGTATTTGTTTCGGGTTACCGAGTGGACTTCAGCGGCTCGACGGCCGGGTCCCTGAACGTTGGCGCCCGCGAAATCGCTGCGGGAGGGCAGGTCGGGGGGTCCGCACGGCTGGCCGGCCAGGACGTATCGGTTTCCGGCAACGTTGCCGGGGACCTGCTGGCGGCAGGCCAGACGGTCGCCGTCGGCGCCCAGGGAGTCGTCGGCAGGGATCTGGTCCTGGCTGCCCGGACAGTCCGGGTACAGGGCCGGGTGAACGGCCGGATCACCGGGACGGCCGAGACCCTGACGATCTCCGGCATAGTTTCGGGCGTCGAGGTTTCCGCCGGCCGGCTGGTTCTGGAGGAGGGCGCCCGCGTGGACGGGGACCTGGTGTACACATCCGAGACCAGAGCCCGGGTTGCCGACGGGGCGGTGGTGACCGGCAGGCTGGTACATCGAAGACCCGCCGAAGGCTCCGGCGGCTCCCCGGCGCTG
>JAJCYF010000042.1 GCA_029263035.1 Actinomycetes bacterium | reverse complement strand
AGACCTGGGGGTCAACCCCCCGGTCGCCGGACCGTTCCACGTTCTGCCCGGGACTTCCTCCGCAGCCGGCCGCCAACCCCGCCACAAGACAGATGGCTGCAGCCTTCAGTTGAGCGCGCGCTTTGAAGAATTTCGCGCTCTTGGCTCCGGAGGACGATCCCACAAAGGGCATGGGCTGTGAGCGTATCGTCGGCGAACTTGGAGTCGGGATCACCGGCGGGCGCCTCGTCCAAGAGCAGGGCCAACCGACCCCGAAAGAGCCGGGTTGGCGGCGCCAGGTCGGCTGGTTCAGGGCACGTATCCGGCCGCAGATAGCTCAGCTGCGTACCGTTCCAATAGCTCCCGGTGACGCTCTACCATTCTGTCTCGTTCGGGAACCAGCTCAGCCTCGAGGGCTTCGAAATAGCTGCCGGCGCATTCCGCGTAAACATCGCTGAAGCGCTGCTTTTTCGCATCCTGGTCTGGACCGTCGTATCCGGAAAGGTAGTAGTCGACGTTGTTCAGGTAGGTGACGGTTGGATCCGACTCCTCCGCGACCGCGTCTCCCTGGGACCCCGCCGTCAGACATGAGGCAACCTCAGCTTTGGTGGCGTTTACAGCCGGCGCCATCGTTTCCGTGCGCACCACGTCGGTCCACAGGAATTGGAGATTAAACCATTCGTGGTGACTTGGTAGCGTCTCCTCTACGCAGCCATCAATATCAACCTTCTCTAAGACAGAGGCAGGAATGTCGGATTCCGTCAGCCCCTTCTCGGCGATCAACGGCAGATTCGCGAACCTTGCCTGGTTGAAACGCATGCCCGTGTAATCCGAATCCTCAAAGGGCGCACCGCCGCACGCCACGTTGGCTATGCCGCGGGACCTGTACAACATCCGGATTGCTCTCAGCTGGGTTTCACCCGGCATCATAAATGACCCTGCTATCACATCGGACAAGACCTGGGGGTCAACCCCCCGGTCGCCGGACCGTTCCACGTTCTGCCCGGGACTTCCTCCGCAGCCGGCCGCCAACCCCGCCACAAGACAGATGGCTGCAGCCTTCAGTTGAGCGCGCTCTCTGAAGAATTTCGCGCTCTTGGCGCCGGAGGGCGGGCGCCTCGATCCCACAAAGAGTCGCACCACGGGCGTTCCCAATCGCTAATGAACGTAACGGACGGTCTGGCTGAAGGACCAGGTTTCACCCCGAACGGTGGCTCCATTCACGATATTGGTGAGAAGGACGGGCCAGGGCTGACCATCGACTGTGTCGACGGCCACATAGCCTAGGCTGCCGGCCGTCCAGACTCCGGAGTCGAGATACCAACCCAGGACGAAGTCATTGGATGAGTGGGTAAATGCCGCGTTGAGGTCGTTGCAATTGCCGCCGTTGGCTATCTGGAATGTTTGGGACGAACCGGCTGCGGTTGATGTCCATGCGTCGGTGACATAACACACTGCAAGCGCAGGCGCCTGGGCAGATATGACACTGATAAGCATCGCGCAAGCAACCACCGCCGCGCGTATTGACCACGTTAGCCGATTTGGCCCCATCTCCCCCACGAGATTTCCTTGGCTCAACATCTTCCTCCTTTATTCTCTTAGCGCTGCCCCGCAAATCGGCTGATAGCTTCAACCACGACGTGACTATCGCCTCCAAATTGGGTGAAAACAAGAGGCAGAACCTGCCGAGCGTGGCAGACATCTGTCAGCTCTTTCCGGTGGGAGAACGTAGACCAGGTCTTGACTATTCACCGTAAAATGCAGAAACTGGCTGCATGGGTCCCGTGCCTCACCCTCCCGCGAACGGCACGCGAGTCGCCATTGTTGATCCCCTCCCAGCCTTTCGGACCGGTCTTGCCCAAGCGCTAAGGCGGGTAGGGTTCCAGCCGGAGCAGCCCCAAGACCTCCCTAGCTGGATCGACGCGAACGGACCCCGCGCGGCCGTTGTTACCTTGGGTGAGCCGGAGGACCTGGATCTTATTTCTCACTTGAAGAATGGGCGAGATTTTAACCTGCTGATTCTCTGCGACCAGCCCCCGGAAGGCTACCTGCGCAAATTGATCAGGTTGGGATGCTATTCCCTCGTTGACCGGTCTGCCTCCACGGACCTGATTGCCCAGGCACTTAAGATGACGGTGGAGTGCTACGGAGTAGCGCCTGTCGAGGTAGCCAGATCTTTGACCAAATTGGTCCCTACCACTGATTGCCACGACATTTCGGAGTGCGAGGTCGTTTTACTGCAGGACATGGCTACCGGCGCCAGGGTCGCGGAGCTTGCCGCAGATCGAAACTACTCCGAACGTGAAATGTATCGCGTTCTAAAGCGCCTCTACTACAGGATGCAGGTGAGTAACCGTAGTCAGGCCCTCGTCACGGCGGTCCGAAACGGCCTGATCTAAGCCTGGATCTACCTTCACGCATTAATTCATGGGCGGACAGAGAAATGAAGATTGGCCGGCCAACTCATGGCAACCGGACTGTATGCCTAACCACGAGCTAACGCTTAGTCGGGTTCCCCGCCTGCTGCCAGCCCTGGATGCCCCCCGCCATGGAGACCACGTCGGAGTAGCCCAGCTGCTGCAGGTAGAAGCCGGCGATCAACGACCTGACGCCGGTGGCGCAGTAGACGACGATGCGGTCGTCCTTGTGGGCGGTGAGCTGTTCGTCGGCAAATTTGGAGTCCGGGTCCCCGGCGTCGGGGACCTCGTCCAGGACGATGCGAACCGCCCCGGGGACGAAGCCCTTGCGCAGCTCGTGCGCTTCCCGGACGTCCAGGAAGATGCCCACCTTTCCGCCCTCCATCTCCGATTTGGCGTCCTGCGGGCTGACCTCGGGCACCAATTTGCGGGCCTGTTCAAGAATCGACTGTCGCTGGCTGGGATCCATAAAGCCTCCGGTTGTCTGTCGCTCGCCCATTCCGCACCGGCGGGCCGGTAGCCGAGTGGTTTATCGTCGAGCATATGCGCGTTAGAAAACTCGTCGCCCTGGTACTTGCCTGGATCCTCGTCGCCGCCGTTCCCGCCGTCGCCCGCACCGACGATCCCCTTTACGACCAGCTCTGGGGTCTTCGCCGGGTCGGCGCCGAGTCCGCCTGGCAGTTCTCCCGCGGGGCCGGGGTGGTCATCGCGGTGATAGACACCGGGATCGACCTGGAGCACCCGGACCTCAAGGACCAGCTGGTGCCCGGCACGAGCGTGGTGGGGGAAGGCCAGCCGGACGACAAACACGGCCACGGCAGCCTCATCGCCGGCATTGCCGCGGCCAGGGCGGACAATGCCGAGGGCATCGCCGGGGTCGCGCCCGATGCCAAGGTCCTCCCGGTCCGTGTGTTCGACGCCGCGGGGAGCGCCACCTCCAGCAGCGTCGCCCGGGCCATCCGGTTTGCGGTGGACGCGGCGGACCGCAGGCGGGCCAAGCTGGTACTCAACCTGAGCTTCGTCGGTCCCTCTCAGCCGCAGTCCATGGTCGAGGGCGACCCCGGATCGGCCATCTTCGGCGACGAGGCGGTAAAGCGAGCGATCTCGGACGCCGCTGCGGCCGGTGCTGTGGTGGTGACCGCTGCCGGCAACGAGTCGGCACCCCAGACCGCCTTCGACCCGCCGAGCCACCGCGGGATCATCGTCGTCGGGGCCAGCGACAAGGACGACAACTGCTCCAACTTCACCAACTACGGGCCCGGCCTGGACATCCTCGCTCCGGGTATCGGCATTCTTTCGACCTACTGGAACGCTGCCGAGGACAGCTCCGGCTACGCCTACGCCGACGGAACCTCCATGGCCGTGCCGTTCGTTGCGGGAGCGGCCGCCCTGCTCATGTCCGAGGGGCTGAACAACGTGGACACCGTCGACCGGCTGATCAGTACCGCCCGGGGCCCGGGCATCTCGTGCCGGGGAGAGGACACCCGGTACCGCATCCTGGACGTGGCTGCCGCGTTCGGCGTCGTCCGGGAGAATGTCGACGAACCGGAGGGCATCACGGAGCCCAGCACACCCATTCCCTCCGCATTGATCCTGCAGGGTGAAGGATCGGGGCCGGTGGTGATCGATCCCGAAACCGGGGCTCAGGCCCTTGCTCCCGGCGAGCAGGTATCCGGCCTGCTGCAGATCACTCCGCTAAGGGCGCTCGCCACCAGCCTTTTGTTCGTGGTCCTTACCTTCATGCTGCTCGCACGAACCTCGGCCGCACCCGACCCGGACTCCTGATTCGCCTGCCGCCACCCCGGAGTGGAAGACTACGCAGGTCAACCAAAAGGAGAGTCAATGGCCGGCAGCAGAAACCCCAACACCACCTTCCGGGTCTCCATGACCAACCTGTTGAAACCCGACAATTCCGTGGCGGTCGACGATTCGATCCGGACCCATCTTTCCGAGTCGCGCGAGCTGGTCCACAAGCTGAGGGACTACGCCGACCTGGTTGAGGCGACGCTTACCGACCTCGAGGGGCACGACCGCCTGGAAAACTTTTTGATCCAACGGCTGATGAGCGCCTTCAACCAGATGGAGCAGCTGTCCGCCGAGGTATTCAGAAAACGCGACGACACAGGCACCGCCCTGGCCTCCAACATCAAGTAGGCCTGCCGGGGGGCGAACGCCTGCATCACAGCAGTACTTGCTATGATGCAACTAAATGCCACCCCGTGATGATGCCGTCGACGCCCTTCTTTCGGCGTCCCGCGCTCTCGTCGGCCTGGCTGCCCGGTCGCTGGCGAGCGTAGATGAGGTAACGCTGCCGCAGTTCCGGGCTCTGGTGGTGCTTGAGGTGGCCGGATCGCTCACGGTCGGCGAGCTTGCCGAGCGGCTGGCGATCCACCCGTCGACCGCCACCCGGCTGTGCGACCGCCTGGTAGCCAAAGACCTCATCCGCCGGTTCGAGCGCAGCGGGGACCGGCGAGGGGTCGACATAGCTCTGGCCGGCCCAGGCCGCAGGCTGGTGGAGGAGGTGACCGAGCGCAGACGCCGGGATCTGGCGGCCATCGCCGGGCGGATGTCCGAGTCCGAGTTGAGGCAGGCGATCTCGGCCCTCACCGCCTTCGCCCAGGCGGCGGGCGAAACCCCGGAGGCATCCCATTTCGGCTGGCCCGATCCACCGCCTTCGGAGCCCGGCGCCGGGGGCCGAAAATGACTGTTCCGTTGAGCAAGACCCAACGATTCATGGGCTACGTGCGCGACTGGGACTACCTGCGCAAGTGGCTGGTGCTGGGCTCGCTGATCGGGCTGGTAGCCGGCCTGGCCGCCATCGTGTTCATCTTCGCCCTGGAGTCCTCCTCCAGCCTTCTGCTCGAGGGCTTGGGGGGCTACGAGCCTCCGTTGCCGGTGGGCGAGGGCAACCGGATGGCCGCCGGCGAGTTCACCCGGCCCTGGGCGATACCGCTGGTCGTCGGGCTCGGCGGCCTGATCTCCGGGGTGCTGGTCTTCCGCTTCGCTCCGGAGGCCGAGGGCCACGGCACCGACGCCGCCATTCACGCCATTCACCACAACCCCCGCTCGGTGCGCGGGCGGGTCACGCTCATCAAGATGCTGTCGTCCGCCGCCACCATCGGGTCGGGCGGCTCGGCCGGGCGGGAGGGTCCCACGGCGCAGATCAGCGCCGGCTTCGGATCGTGGCTGGCCCGCAAGATGGATCTGAGCCCCCAGGACGCCCGCATCGCAGTTACCGTCGGCGTCGGTGCCGGCATCGGGGCCATCTTCCGGGCTCCCCTTGGGGGGGCGATTCTGGGGACCGAGATCCTGTACCGGGACGACCTGGAGCCGGAGGCGCTGTTTCCCTCCATGGTGGCGTCCATCGTGGGCTTCTCGGTCTTCGGCGCGGTCGAGGGGTTCACCCCGATCTTCGGCACGCTGCACACCCCTCAGTTCAACCACCCGGTTCAGCTCGTCTACTACGCCCTGTTGGGAGTCGCCGCGGGATTGGTGGGGCGGATCTACGCCCGCGGCTTTTACGCCACAGTTGCCCTGACCAAACGGCTTCCCGGATCGCCCATGTTCAAGCCCGCGGTTGCCGGGGTCATGGTCGGCACAATAGGGCTGGCCTTTCCCCAGGCCCTGGGCACCGGATACGGCTGGCTGCAGCGAGGCATGGTCGATGGCCTTCCGGAGATCTCTTTGTGGATCGTCCTATTGCTTCCGTTCCTGAAGATCCTGACCACTTCGCTGTCCATCGGGTCGGGCGGGTCGGGAGGGATCTTCGGGCCGGGGATGGTGGTGGGGGGATTCGTCGGGCTCGGCCTGTGGCGGGTGCTCCACGACGTGGCTCCGGGCATGCCCGACGTTGCCGCTCCGTTCATGGTGGTGGGGATGATCGCCTGCTTCGGCAGCGTCGCCCACGCCCCACTGGGGCTGATGCTCATGGTGGCGGAGATGACCGGCAGCCTGGCACTCCTGCCGCCGGCGATGATCGCCATCGGCCTGGCCACGGTTGTGGTGGGACAGGACTCGATCTACGAAAGCCAGCTGCAGAGCCGGGCCGACACGCCGTTTCACCGGGCCCGATTCGGGCTGCCGCTGCTGGGGTCCACCCCGGTGCGCCATGCGATGCGGACTCCCCGGCTGCTGATCCCCGCCGTCACGCCGCTGGATGAGGCGCGCCGGATGGTTCGGGCGGCCGGCATCTCCCGGGCGCCGGTGGTTTCGGCCGAGGGTCGCTTCGCCGGCGTGGTGTCCGGCGATGGGTCCGCCGACGCCTCGGGCGCCACCGCGGGTACGGCGTCCGACGTCTCCTATCCCACCGTTTCTTCCGAGTCCAACCTGGATGCCGCGCTGGACGCCATGGTCTCCGCCGAGACCAACTGGGTGCCGGTCCTGGAGGGCGACCGCATCATCGGGGTGGTGGCGATGTCCGAGATGATCGGCGGCTACCAGTCCGCCCTTCGCCGCACCCTGCGCCTGCTAACCGGGGTATCGGGCAAAGCGGTGCTGATGGAGCTCATCGTTCACGAGGGCTCCCCGTTCGCCGGAACACAGGTTTCCGAGGCCCCGTGGCCCGCTGGATGCGTGGCGCTCAGCATCGACCGGCACAGCCAGCTTCTGGGGCCTACGCCGGAGACCGAGCTCCTCGCCGGGGATGTCGTGGTGGTCGTAGCTCCGGCCGGAGCCGAGGAGAAGATCCGGCGGCTGTTCGAGGTGGAGGGGAGCTGAAACCCTCAGCCCAGTCCGTGATAGGGAAAAACCGCCTCCTTGACCTCTGCAACGATGGCGTCGATCTCCCGGGGCGACACCGGTGAGCCGGCGATCTGCGGCTCCATAAGGTGCCCGGGCACGGGCTCGCCTGCCTGCCGCTCCGCCTCCTGCAGGAACCCGGCTGGAATCTCGTCCGGCAAGGTGATCTCCGCCATCTCTGCGAAGTAGATCGTCCACGCCCGGGGCACAACCTTGGCCCACTGGTAACCGCCCCCGCCGGTTGCCAGCCACTTGCCGCCGGCGGTGCTATGCGCCAGGTCGTGGAGCCGGCGCGCGGTGGCGAAATAGGCGCCGGTACCCAGCAGCAGGTTGGTCAGCGGGTCGGTGCAGTGGGTGTCACAGCCGAGCTGGGTCACCAGGACCTCGGGGCGGAAGGCCTGAAGGATCTCCGGCACCACCCGGTCGAACGCCTGCAGCCACAGGTCGTCGGCGGTCAACGGCGGCAGCGGCACGTTCACCGAGTACCCCTCGGCGCCGGGACCGCCGATCTCGCCGGCGAACCCGGTCCCGGGAAACAGCGTCTGGCCTGACTGGTGAAGGGAGATGGTCAGGACCTCCGGGTCGTTGTAGAAGATCTCCTGCACCCCGTCGCCGTGGTGGGCGTCGACGTCGACGTAGGCCACCCGCCCCACCCCCTGCGAGCGGAGCCAGGCGATGGCCACCGCCGGGTCGTCGTAGACACAAAAGCCGGCAGCCCGGTCCGGCATGGCGTGGTGAAGGCCCCCGGCGGGGTTGAAGACGTGCTGCGTCCGGCCCGAGAGCAGCGCCTCGGCGGCAGTGATCGAAGCTCCGGCGACCCGAGCCGACGCTTCGTGCATGGAGGGGAAGATCGGGTTGTCTCCCGGTCCGAACCCGAACTGCCACCAGGGCCCCTTCTTACCCGAGCCGGCCAGCTTCACCGCCCGGATGTAGTCCTCGGTGTGGACCAGGGAGATCTCGTCGTCGGTGGCGTCGCGGGCGTCGGTGGTGGTCACATGGCCGGCGTCGAGCAGCCCGTAGTCCTCGATCAGGCGGTAGGTCAGCAGCACCCGCGCGGGCTTCAGGGGGTGCGCCGGCCCCAGGTCGTACCAGACCCCGTCGTCCCCGTAGCGAACCAGCTCAACCGCATCGTTCACCGTCTCACCTCCTGCTCCGGCATCCGTCACCCAACCATTACCCCGCTCTCCGCCGGCGGGCACCCAAAGTTGGACTCAGGGGCGGGTAGTTGCGAGAATGCCGGTTAAAAATTCGCGTATTCGGGAAAGATCGGCGCATGAGTTTACTGATGATTGGTTCGTTTCCACTGATGATGACGGTTGTGCTGATGATTGCAGTCTGGGCCGAACGCTACCTGGCCGACAAGGATGATCTGATCCCCGTCGACGACCCTTTCGACAAGGGATTCGACGCCTCCGTCCCCCAAGCTGCTCCCGTCAGCAAGCCCGAGCTCTAACCGACCAGGCGGCTCGCGCCGCTAAAGGTTAGTTGAGCGAAGAACGCAGCGATCTGGCCGCTGCCCTCAACTGCTCGGCCAGCTCCGGATGTTCTTCGGCCACCGCCATCACCTCCGCGGCTCCCTCGGTTACCCGTCCCTGAAGAGCCAGGGCTTCCCCCAGGACCCGGACCTCGTCGCGGGGGATTATCGGTAGAGCCAGCCGCATCCGCAGCACCCACTCCAGCGAACGGCCGTCGCTTCGGGCCTTGTAGATCGCCTTCAGGTTGTTCAGCATCCGGGCCAGGATCTCCTGCTTGCTCGCCACCGGCCGCATACCGGGACCGAACTTGACCGCGGCCGGCACCCCGCTGACCTGCCGGAAGCGAGCCTCCACCCCGGCCTCGTCCATCAGCTCGCCCTTGAAGAACGGGTCGATGTAATCGCCGGTAAGGGGCGACCTGAGCAGGAAGTGGCCCGGCATCCCGATCCCCTCGAGCTTGATCCCGGCCCTTTTGCCCACCTCCATGGTCAGAACCGACAGGGTGATCGGAATTCCGCGGCGGCGATTGATCGCGACATCCAGGAACGAGCTCTCCGGCTCGTAATAGTTGTCCCGTTCACCGTCGAATCCGAGCTCGGAGAACAGGCGCCGGCGCAGCGAGTCCAGGTCGTCCACCCCGTAGGCGAACTCGTCGAGCCGGGTCAGCCAGACTTCCGGCTCCAGGTCGGGGTGGCCGGCGGCGGAGATGGCCAGCGCCGCCCTGCCCAGGTCGATCCGGTCCTCGGGCTGGTTGACGATTTCTTTGAAGCTTCCAATGGGGTCAAGCAACCCGGCGCTACCTCTCTTGGGATTCCAGCCGGCGGATCAACTCCGCGGCGTCGGCGAATACCCGGTCCAGGGCCTGCTCGGAGAGCCGGCCGGTGTTGGTGTTCTGGGGGCTGGGGTGGTAGCACCCGATCAGGTGCACTCCCCCGACCTCAACCATAACCCCGTGGCCGAATCGCGGCCGGGGCACGGGAACCTCGGCCCCGTTTTCGCTCAGGGCCGGCAGGGTCGCCTCCCAGCCTATGGAGCCGAGCGCCACAATCGCCCGCATCCGGGTGAGCGCTCGCATCTCCCGCACCAGATAGGGCAGGCAGTTCCTACGCTCCTGGGGAAGCGGCTTGTTGTCCGGCGGGACACAGCGGACCGCGGCGGCGATGTAGCAGTCGGTGAGCTCTAGCCCGTCCGAGCGGTCGACGGAAACCGGCTGGTTGGCAAACCCCGCCCGGTGCAGCGCCCGGACGAGCCAGTCACCCGACCGGTCGCCGGTGAACACCCGGCCGGGCCCAGTACTCCTGCCCCCGAAAACGGGCCGGCGGGTTGGCGGCGCTCTCCTCCCGCCAGGCGACCAGCCGGGGGCAGCGAAAGCACCCCGCTACCTCGGACTGGATTCGCTCGACGGAGTCGTCAGGGACGAAATCCAACTGCCCGCGTCTCGTTGCGCCTGGTCACCGGCAGCCGGGGGCGTTCTTCGCGGGTGACTACATGCTTGACCACCCGGCCGGTGCACCCGGCTGAATCCAGCAGCTCGGACGCCAGCGCCTCGGTTTCGGGGTTGAACCCCGGCAGGGAAAGGTACAGGAGCCCGCCCCGGGTCAGCGCGAGGCCCGCAGCACCGGCGGCCTTGAGAGCCGCGTGCCTTGCCGGGATATGCAAAATCAGCGCGGCCACGACCACCTGTAGCGGAGCCGGCGGTTCGTAGAACGCGATGTTCGATCGCCTGGTCCGCAAGTGCAGCCCGGCGCTCCGGGCCGACTCCTGCGCCTGCGCCAGCGCGGCCTCCGAAAGGTCGACCAGCTCAACATCGAAGCCGGCAGCCGCCAGATACAGCCCATGCCGGCCCTGCCCTCCACCCAGATCGACTGCCCTACCCGCCGGGACGCCGGCCAGAGCCTGCACCAGCTCGGCGTCCGGCCGCTCCCCATAGGCGGAGGCCGCAGATTCGTGGAGCTGCTCATACGTGGTGTGGGCCGGAGTCATCGACCCCAGACTATTACCTCGCCCTGGGAGCGTTCGTCATTTCTGGCGCAGACACCGACTTGGCGCCTGCGGATTACGTCCCAACACCGATGTGCACCATGGCCAACAAAGTCAGAATGGTAGAGTTTTCCGCATGCTAGAGGTGGACGTACACGATGCCGAAACCCAGCTGTCCCGCCTGATTTCAGTCGTGGAGCGGGGCGGACAGATTGTAGTTACGCGTTACGGAAAGCCTGTCGCCAAGCTTGTCCCGATTGAAATCGAGCCGTCCCAGCTCCGACCCGTCGGATTTGTCGCCGGAGAAGTGTCCGATGAGGCTTTTGGGCCCTTGTCCGAGGAAGAGCTGCAACGCTGGCAGTAGTCGTTGCTCTTCGGACTCATAATCAGCTACGGGCACTACCTCGTGGTGAAGTGGTGCCGGGCCCTGTTAGCGCACCGTCACGATTGCCTTCATCCCGTAGGCGTAATGCCCGGGCAGGTGGCAGCCGATGATCAGCTCGCCCGGGCGGTCGAAGGTGATGGTGGTCTCAACCGTTGCACCGGCCGGGACCGACACCTCGGTCGGGATCGACCCGTGGTGGGCCTCGGTCCCCAGCTCGTGGCCATCCTGGACCGCCTGGTCGCCCAGGATGAACTCGTGGTCGATGGGGTCGTCGTTGAAGATCACGAAGGTGACCTCCTGACCCGCTTTGAACCGGAACTCGTCCGGTTCAAAGCGGGAGTACTTGATGTCGACCGGCACGGTGGGCCCGGAGGCCGCAAGCACCATCACCGCCCAGGCGATCACCAGCAGGCCCGCCAGCGCGAGCGTCAATGGAAGGCGGTACCTACCCAGCACGCCGCAGGCTCCAGCGGCCGGCGGTAATCCCCAGGCCGGCCACAAGCACCGCCACCCCGGCCAGGAGGGCGACCGGCAGGCCGTCGTCTACCGGAGTCGCCGGTGCGTCAAAGCTCGCCAGCCCGGCGTCGATCGTCGAGGGCGCCTCGCCCTGCACGTCGACCGCCAGGTCGTAGGTGAGGTCCCCGGCCGCCGAGTCGACCCGCAGATAGCTGAGCCACATGCCGTCCTCGGGGATCCATTCCATGCCCTTGTCGGCCCGCAGGTCGGCGATCAGGCCGTCGGAACCCTGCTCGCTGCGCTCCAGGATCAGGCCGTCGGACGGGATCAGCAGCTCAGGCTCCTTTTCGGTAAGAAGGAAGACATCGGCCTCGACCCGCTCGATCTCCTGCTTGCCCAGGCCCAGGATTCTCAGGGGAACCCACGGGTTGTCGGTCGGGATGCTGAGGTGGATGGGAGTGCCCTCGCCGATGGCCTGGCCCCGCTCCTCAGCCGCTGCGGCGTTGAACTTGGCCGCCATGAAAATCGGGCTGCGTTCGGCGTAGAAATCCAGGACCTCCGGGGCGTCGGGCGCCAGCAGAAAGCCGTTGTCCTTGGCCCAGGTGCCCACCTCGTCGCCGCCGCCCTTGAGGATCGTGATGTCCAGGGCGTCGATGGTGGTCTCCAGCAGCACCTCGGCAGAGTCGGCCCGTGCCGCAGTCGCCAGGTTTGCGCCGGCGAATGCCTCACGAACCGGGGTCACCTCACGGTTCAAGCGCTGCAGCGTCCAGTCACCACCCCGCTCCACCGTGGTCGGCACCCCCGGCAGGGGAACCACCGAACCGAACTCGCCTCCCCCGCCGGAGAAGGTGAAGGAGGTGACGTAGTGCTCGATGCCGTCGGCGTACCCGGCCAGGGTGCTGGTGCGCAGCAGGTTCACGTTGCCGTTGGGCGAGAAGACTCCGGCGCACGCCATCGCCGCCCCGGCAGACGTGATGAGAAACACCAGCACCAGTGGAACGATGAGAAGGCGTCGCATGGGGACCTCGCTTCCGGCTCGGAAAATGTTTACCGAGCCTTAGACGGCCGTCCGGCGCCTATCGGTTCCCGCTGATTTCAGCTACCTGAACCGGCACCAGAGCACTACCCCTGGACGGTCTTGGCCAGTTCCTCCGCTTCGGTCAGCAACGCGTCGAGTGAATCCAGGCCCCCGGACCAGAAGGTGGGGTCCGAGACGTCCAGCCCCACCTGCTTGGCCAGCTCCTCCGGCGCATCCGAGCCGCCGGCCCTCAGCAGCCCGAGGTAGGGCTCGATCAGGGCGTCGCCCTCCTTCAGGTAGCGCTGGTAGATGGCCAGTGAGAACAGGAACCCGAAGGCGTAGGCGTAGACGTAGCCCGGGGTGCGGATGAAGTGGGGGATGTAGCTCCACCAGATCTTGTAGCCGTCGCTGATCTCCACCGAATCGCCCAGCACCTCGCGCTGGGTTTTGAGCCACATGGCCGAAACGTCCTCGGGGGCCAGCTCGCCGTGCTCCCGGCGGGCAGTGTGGATGGCGTCCTCGAAGCGGTTGAAGGCAATCTGGCGGAACACGGTGGCGATAGAGTCGTCCAGCCGCCCCACCAGCAGAGCCAGGCGCTTCTTGGGATCCTTCTCCGCCTCCAGCAGCTTGCCGAAGGTCAGCGCCTCACCGAACACCGAAGCTGTCTCGGCCAGGGTCAGCGGGGTCTCGGCGTTGAACAGGGTCTGATCGCCGGCCAGGTATCCGTGCAAGCCGTGGCCCAGCTCGTGGGCCAGGGTGAGCACCGAACGCCTCTCCCCGGTGAAGCTCATCAGGACGTACGGGTGGGTGTCGGGGATCGTGGTCATGCAGAAGGCACCGGTCATCTTGGTCGGCGCCTGGGCGGCGTGGATCCACTTCTTGTCGAAGAACTCGCCTATCACCTTGCCGGCCTCGGGAGAAAACGAGTTGTACGCCTCCAGGACCAGGTCCTTGGCCTCCTGCCAGGAGACAAAGGTCGGGTCGTCGCTGATCGGCGCCATCCGGTCGTAGTCGGCCAGCTTCTCCAGGCCGAGCAGCTTGGCCTTGAGGGCGTAGTAGCGGCGGGGGATGTCGTAACGCTTGGTGACTGCATCGACCAGGGCGTTGACCGCGTCGTCGGAGGCCTCGTTGTACAGGTTCATCGAGGACAGCCACGTGGGGTAGCCGTGCAGCCGGTCGTTAGTGGCGTGGTCCAGCAGGACGGTGTTCAGGATGAAGTTGCGGGTGCGCAGCCCCGGCTCCAGGGCCTTGGTGATGGCCTCGGCCGCCCTGCGGCGAAGCTCCCGATCCGGCTGCTGCAGCAACGACATGGCGTGCTCCCAGATGAGCTCCTCGCCGTCCACCACCGGACGGACCTCGGCGGTCAGCTCCTCGAACAGCCGAGCCCACGCGGCCTCGCTGGTTGCCGCCTTCTCGGCGAGGATCCGCTCCTCCGGTTCGGACAGCACGAACTGCTTGTAGCGGCGTTCGGACTTCAGGTGGTGGCGGTACTTGGCCAGGTCGGGGTCGTTCAGCAGGCGCTCGGCGCGTTCGTCGTCGATGGCCACCCACTCCAGCACGAAGAACAGGGTTTCCGAGCTCAGCACCGTCGACATCTCCAACATTCTCTGGCGCAGTGCGCCCCGGGTGGGGTCGGCGGTGTCGGTGGCGTAGCGCAGCATGGCGTAGATGGAGGGCCGCATCAGGTCGGCGGTCAGCTTCTCAAGGTCCGCCACGGCGTTGCGCAGGCCGACTGCGTTCAGCTGGCCGACCTTGCCGTAGTACTTGTCCCGGAAGTTGTGGGCGGCGCGCTTGGCGGCATCGATATCCAGCGCAAATTTGGGGTCTTCGGAACCCTTGTAGATGTCGTCGAGGTTCCAGAAGACTTTTTCCGCGCCGGTGGTCTTGGTTGCTGTACTCATTGGACGACCCTTCAGAATTTGGAGTATTGAGGCTCCAGTCTACTAGTGCGGCCCATTGGGCTCGGAAGGTCCCCCGAAAGCGCGTTTGCCCCCTCGCCAGGGCCAATCCACAGGTTCATACTGCCCTTTAGAGGTGACGGCCCATCCATGAGATCGGGAGGTTGGCTATGAATGGCGCAGAAGCGACCAAAACCGTCAAGGAATCACGAGTGGTCCTGGCTCAGCACATGGGGTTGTCGGACTCCAACCTGGCCGGAGCGGTACACGGTGGAACCATCATGAAGCTGGTGGACACCGCCGGAGGGCTCGCCGCCATGAAATTCAGCGGCAGCCCGGTAGTGACTGCAGCAGTCGACGAATTCAGCTTTCTAGAACCCGTCAACCTCGGTGACCTGGTGACCGTCACCGCATCGGTCAACGGGGTCGGCGACACCTCGATGGAGGTCGGGGTGAGGGTGGAGACCGAGAACGTCATGACCGGAGAAACCCGCCATACGTCTACGGCCTACGTGCTGTACGTGGCCCTGGACCCTGAGACCAAGCAGCCGGTCCGGGTCCCGCGGCTCGAATGCGAAACCACCGAGGAGCGGCGAAGACAACGTCAGGCCAAAGCCCGCAGAAAGGCGCGCAACGCCCGGCGGGATTCCGCCCTTGCAGCCCGGGCGGACGCCGACGAAGCCCTGAGACGCAGGCAGGAAGCGGCCGAGGCCCGCAAGCAGGCGCGGCTGGCGGCCAAGGCGGACCAGGCGGCTGCATCTTCCCAGAAGCCCGGTGCGGAGCCTGCGGCGAAGTCCCCGGCATCTTCCGACGCCGGCGGCGATGTCCGCAGGTGGCGCCGGCGGGAACCGGAGTCTGAGCCAGCTCTGGTCGGTGCCTCCATGTCGTCCTCCGAGCAGGCGGCCGACCTGAGCAAATGGAGAATGCAGAACCGATAGGTTCCTGCGCCGACCGGCGGCAGCCGTCGTCGTATTTCGTTTCGTATTCGTAAGCCGGCGAAAGATAGGGAGGTCCTGAGTGATGCAAGACGTTGTTACCGACCTGACGCATTGGCCGCCCCGCTCGGCCGCACCCCCACCGGCTCCGCCCGCGCCGGCCCGGGCAAGCGCCCCGGCCGAACCGGAGGCGGAACCCGCATCCTCCGGCCTCCGCTGGCGCAGCAAAGGCCGGTGACTCAACCCAAAACAGCCCCTCCGGGGGCTTTTTGGTTGGAGTGACTAGATATCGGCGACGGTGAGTACGAGCTTGCCCCGGTGCCCGCCCTCCTCCAGCGCCCGGTGGGCGTCCGCCGCCTTCTCGAGAGGAAACGAGTCGTGGACGTGGATGGTCAGCGCCCCGGCGTCGACCCGGGCCGAGAGATCGGCGAGCTGACCCCCGTAGGGCCGGACGAACACGTATCTGCCTTTGATCCCGCGGGCGGCGCCGTCATCGCCAAGATCGGGAGGAAGCAGGATCGAGCCGGCCCGGGACCCGTCCTTCATCACCGGAAGGGTTGCCTTGACCGCCTCCGGTCCTCCCGCCAGGTCCAACACCGCGTCGACCCCGCCGGGGGCCACTGCCTGGACCTGCCGCACGACATCACCGCGCCGGTCGATGGGAACCGCCCCCAACGCCTCCAGGAAGCCGGAGTTCTGCTCACCGGCGGTCGCAAGTACCGTCACCCCCATCTCGGCCAGGAGCTGGACCGCGTACGACCCCACCCCGCCCGAACCCCCGTGGATCAACACCGTCTCTCCCGAGACAACCTCAAGGGCGGAGATCGTCTGCAGCGCGGTGAGCGACGCCAGGGGCAGGGCCGCGGCGTGCGCCAGGTCCACCGACTCGGGCGCCGGAGCCACGGACTCCTCCACGACGCCGACGTACTCGGCGTAGGTGCCGTGCTCCACGCAGAACTTGCGGGCGTAGGCGCACACCCGGTCACCCGGCTTGAAGTCCGTCACAGCGGGCCCCACCGCCTCTACAACGCCCGCCACGTCCCAACCCAGGATGATGGGGAAGTGGTGGGGGTAGCGCTCGGTCATGCGCCCCTGGCGGATCTTGTAGTCGGCCGGGTTCAGGCCGGCGGCCGCAGTCCGGATCAAAACGATATCGGGTCCAATCAACGGCTCCGGGAGGTCGGTCACGTTGATGACCTCCGGACCACCGAACTCCGAAATTGCGGCGGCTCTCATGTGCTGTTCCTCCATCCTCGCATCGCGGCTGAGGGGGATTATCTATCCGGATCGCGGGTCATTGACACCTGAGTCGGCGCTCACCCACACTTAGCGTGCGCTAACCAGACTTGCCGTTACCGGGTCCAAGGGGGGAACACTCAATGGCAAACACCACGTCGGTCCAGAACGGACGTGCCCGGAGCGGGCAGCCGCCCGAAGGCTCTTCCTCCAGGCAGGACGCCAAGGCGGGAAAGAGCAAGTGGCTGGTGTTGGTCGCCATGGTGTTCGGGCTGTTCATGCCCATGCTGGACAACCTGGTCGTCAACGTTGCCCTGCCCACCATGCAGCGGGAGCTGGATGCCCAGGTTTCCGACCTGCAGTGGATCATCGATGCCTACACCCTCACCTTCGCCTCCTTCATGCTCATCGGCGGCTCCCTGGGCGACCTGTTCGGCCGCAAGAAGTTCTTCATGGGGGGATTGGTGGTTTTCACCCTCGGCTCACTGGCCTGCGGTATGTCGCAGACCACCGAGCAGCTGATCGCGTTTAGGGCGCTGCAGGGCCTGGGAGCGGCGCTGTTGCTTCCCGGTTCTCTGTCGATCCTCACCGCCACCTTCCACGGCAGGCAGCGGGGAACGGCCATCGGCATCTGGGCGGCGATGTCCGGGCTGGCGGTTGCCGTGGGCCCCCTGGTGGGCGGCTACATCGTGGAGCACTACTCCTGGGAGACGATCTTCTTCATCAACATCCCGGTCGGCATCCTGGGGTTCCTGCTGACCGCGCTGGTGGTACGCGAGTCCAGGGACACCACCAGGTCCCGGCGGGTCGACGTGCCCGGCCTGCTCACCGGGACCACCGGCCTGTTCCTGCTGGTCTACGCGCTGATCGAGGGAAGCGTCGAGGGTTGGACCAGTGACCTCATCCTCGGTGCGTTCGCGGGCTCGGCTCTGCTGCTGATCCTGTTCATAGTCATCGAGACCAAGACCTCCAACCCGTTGCTTCCGCTGC
>JAJCYF010000041.1 GCA_029263035.1 Actinomycetes bacterium | reverse complement strand
CGGCAAACACCTCCAAAGTGCTCGAGGTCAGCGGCCTCAGCAAGCTGCTCGCGGTCAGCTAGATATCTGATCGGCGCCGCCTCCCCGGCGCCCGCAGAGTTTCACCGCAGGGATGCCGGGTATCAACGCGCCAGATCCCATTCGACGCAGGAGGTAACCAATGGCCCCCGACACCGACCCCGATCCAACCGCTGCGCCGGACGGCCCGGATCCGGCCGGCGCCATCGTGCCGCCCAGAAACGCTGACGGCACCCCCGGCCGGCCCGCAGCCGACCCCGAGAGGGAGGCGGCGGTGACCGACGAGGCCGCCGAGGCGATTGAAACCGAGGCCGAGGCGGGCGACGAGGTCCCCCAGCCCTAGGACCGGTTAACTGCCGGCCATCGCCGGGCGCAGGTTGGGAATCACCTCCCGCTCGTAGAACTCGAAGAACTCCGACTGGTTCGGACCGACCTGGTGGACGTACACGTGGGTATACCCGGCGTCGGCGTACTCCCGGATCGCCTTGATGTGCATCTGTGGGTCCGGCCCGCAGGGAATCTTTTCCCCCATCGTCTGGTCGTCGACCCAGCTGGTCGCCTGTTCGAAATGGGCCGGCGTCGGCAGCTCCTGGCCCAACTCGCCGCTCAGGGCGGCGTTCGGCCACCATTTCCGTGCCGTGGAGCGGGCCTCCGACTGGGACCCGGCGTAACAAACCGTGACCTGCCCGTACTTGGGCTTGCCGTTGCCGCCCGCCTGGTCAAATGCCTTCAGGACCGGGCCGGGTCCGGTCCCCACCAGCCCGTCGCCGATCCGGCCGGCCAGCTCGGCCGATTTTTCACCGGCCGCCGCCATGTATATCGGCGGCAGCTCGTCGGGCAGGGTGAACACGCAGGCGTTCTCCACCGAGTAGTGGCGGCCCCGGTGGCTCCGGCTCCCGCCCTGCCACAGCAGCCGGATGACCTCGACGGCCTCCTCGAGCATCTCCAGTCGCACGTCCACCTCCGGCCAGCGCCCGGCCAGGATGTGCTCGTTCAGGTTCTCCCCGGTGCCGACTCCGAGAAAGAAGCGGCCCGGCATCATGCTGGCCGACGTCGCCGCCGCCTGGGCGATGATCGCCGGGTGGATGCGGACGGTTGGGCAGGTGACCCCGGTTCCCAGCTGCAGCGTGCTGGTGGCCCGGGCAATTCCCCCGATGACCGACCACACGAACGGGCTCTGGCCCTGGGTGCGCGTCCAGGGGTGGTAGTGGTCGGATATCAGAGCGAACGAAAATCCGCGCTGCTCGGCCTCGGCCGCCAGGTCCACCAGGTCGTTGGGGCGGTGCTCTTCACATGAGAGCGCGTATCCGATTTCCATTGAGGCCTCCGATCGATGTGCTGTCCCGGTAGGTTTCCCGTCGCCCGGCCGGGCAAAACGGCCGTGTCGGACCGGCCGCCTTGGGGTACCAACCTCACATGCTCTACATCGGGACCTCCGGGTGGCAGTACGACGACTGGAAGGGCCGGTTCTATCCCGAAGACCTGCCCACGCCGGGATGGCTGGACTACTACGCGGACCGGTTCGCCACCGTGGAGGTCAACAACACCTTCTACCGCCTTCCGGAACGCAAGACCTTTACCAGGTGGCGCAAGGCGACCCCGGACGACTTCGTGGTCACGGTCAAGGCCAACCGGTTCCTCACTCACCTGAAGCGCCTGAAGGACCCCAAGCCGGTGGTTAAGACGCTCATGGATGCCGCCGGGGGCCTGGGCAAAAAGCTCGGGCCGGTCCTGCTGCAGCTTCCCCCCAACTTTTCCGCCGACGCCGAACGGCTGGAGGAGGCGCTGAAGGCCTTCCCCAAGTCGGTCCGCCTGGCGGTCGAGTTTCGCCACCCGACCTGGTTCACCGATGAGATCAGAGGGATCCTGGAACGCCACGACGCCGCCTTCTGCCTGGCCGACCGGCACTCCAAAGCCCTCGGCGCCGAGTGGAGGACTGCCTCCTGGGGATACCTTCGGATGCACGAGGGCGATGCCGACCCCCACCCGTGCTACCCGGATGAAACCCTCTACCGCTGGGCCGACCTGCTGTCCGGCCAGTTCCAGCCCTCCGAGGATGTCTACGTGTACTTCAACAACGACCACCGCTGCTGCGCGATCCGGGACGCCATCCGCTTCGCCCAGATCGGCGCGGAGAAGGGCCTTTCGCCCAGCCGCACCGCGTCGGAACCGGTGCCGGTCCCGTGAGTGCGGCGGAATTCATCCCGCCCGGCGCCTCGCTGCCGGAGCTTGGAGAGGCGGCGAAGGGCTGCCGGGGCTGCGACCTGTGGGAGAACGCCACCCAGACCGTATTCGGGGAGGGCCCGTCACCGGCAAGCCTGATGCTGGTCGGCGAGCAGCCCGGGGACCGGGAGGACCGGGAGGGGTCCCCGTTCGTCGGACCGGCCGGCCGGGTGCTGGACGAGGCGCTGGAGGCGGCCGGCGTGGTCAGGGATTCGGTCTACGTCTCCAATGTGGTCAAGCACTTCAAGTGGACGCCCCGGGGCAAGCGGCGGATTCACCAGAAGCCCAACGCAGCCGAGATCCACGCCTGCGTCCCCTGGCTGAACCAGGAACTGGCCCAGGTCCAGCCGAAGGTCCTGGTGTGCCTGGGCGCCACCGCAGCGCAGGCGCTGCTGGGCCGGACGTTCCGGGTGACGCGGCACCGCGGAGAGCCGGTGGAGTCGGACCTTGCCCCCTGCGTGATGGCGACGGTTCACCCGTCGTCCATCCTGCGCGCCCGGGACGACGAAACCCGCCGCCTGGAGATGAAGGCATTCATCCGGGATCTGGAGATCGCCGCGTCACACGTCGCCGAAGTTAGCTGAGGCCCCCCTGGAGCTTAGGTGCCGGTGGAGGGGTGCCCGTGCACCACTTCCGACACCTTCGACTTCACCTCGCCCGCAACCTCGACCACCTTGTCCGTGGCGCCGGCCAGGGCGCCGCCCTCCGAAACGGGACCGGTCGCGTCCTCCTTCTTCTCGGCCACGGTCTCCTTGATCTCGTCCTTCTTCTCGGCGACCGTCTCCACCAGCTCATCCTTCTTTTCGGCCGCCGACTCGGTAAGGTCCGAGGCCTTGCCGGTGATGGTTTCCTTGAGGTGCCTGGTCTTGTCGGTCACGTTGCCGACCAGCTCGTCCTTGGCATCGACCACCTGCCCTTTGGCATTTTCCTTTATTTCCTCCTTGAGGTGGGCCTTGTGGTAGGCCACGTGCTCAACCGCCTCGGCCAGGTTCTCCCGGGTCTCGGCGACCTCCTGACGGATAACCTCGGGATCCCGCGTCCGCTCGTTTGTCTGGCTCATTGAATCCTCCTCGAAACTCGTTGGCTGGACTTGCCGGTTCAGGCGCCCTGCCCGGGCCGGCTGTAGGGCGGCTGCTGCCACGAGGGCTCGCTCTCGGTGCTGCCCTTCTTCCAGGCGTCCGCGAGCTGTTCCTTCGACTCCTTCAGCGAGTCGATGGTCATCTCGGGCGCCAGCGGCACGTCCTGCTGGATCCGGTTCTTGGTGGAGGTCACAACGTCTTTCATCCGGTCGATGTGCTGGGTGGCCGCAGGCATCTGGTCCGTGGCCTCCTGCACTTTGGACCTGCCCGCCATCGCCAGGCCTCCGGCGACTACGCCGTAGGCCACTGTGACTATCAGGGCGGCGGCCCACGCCGGCATGAACTCGGCGATCCCGGCGATCAGCGCAGCGGTCAATGTGGCGAAGGCAGCCAGGCCGAAAAGTCCGGCGCCGCTGAACAGCCCGGCGCCGATTCCTGCCTTCTTCCCCACCTCGGTCAGCTCGCCTTTGGTGGCCTGAATCTCGTAGGAGACCCGGGAGGATGCCTGCTGGAAGTCCTGCTTGACCAGCTCAACCTTCTGCAGGATCTCGGCCTTGGCCAGCTCAACCTCCTGGCTGACCAGTTGTTTCGTATCGTCGGAGATCTCTTTGAGCTTTTCGATCAGATCCGGTTCGAGCAACCCTCGCGCCCCATTGTCCGCGGCCATGGCACCTCCAGAATTTAGCGGCGCTCGCTGTCTTCGAGCGCGAATTGGCTATAAGAGGATGTTTCCCCCTCTGAAGGATCCGAATCGTCTCAGTTGCGCACCCTTCCACCGCCGTCGCGTAAAGGCGGAACTACGGATCGGTCAACCCATCGTCGACGACGTTCAGATCGAGGCGTTGCGCGGTGGTTGTGGCGGACTCGGCGAGCCCGGCAGCGAGAAGTTGCCCGTCGGCACTCACCAGAGCCACACCGAGGCCGCGGGCGGCCGCCGCCCAGGCGGCGTCGTAGAACGTCAGGCTGTGCTCCACCGCCAGATCGGCGGCGTCCCGGAGCCAGGTTGGACTCATGACCAATGGAGTCCCGAGGATGGTCAGTAGATCCTCGAGCTGGCCGGCAACCTCATCCGCGGGCCAGCGCAACGATCTGACCAGGACGTTGCCGACCTCGTAAAGCGCCAGATCCAATACGTGGACGTCCACCCGGGAAGCGACGTGGGCGTCCCGGAGCGCTCGTGCCGCACCGAGTTCCGCCTCCCCCGAACTATGGAACCACTTGAGCAAGACGGAGGTGTCGACGAGAACGCTCGTCAACGATGCAGATCCCGTTCGACACGAACCAGGTCCCCCGCGTCGAAGCTGCCCGCCTGCGCAAACCGGCGTTCGGACCGGGCGACGGCGTCGGCCACCGCTGCCGGATCTCGACGGGAGAGCTCCCGCTTGGCTGCGGCCGCAAGTAGGGCGCTTCGGCTCATCGAGCGACGCTTGGCTTCCCGATCGATCAGCGCCAGCAGGTCGTCGGGCAAAGAGACCATGACTTTGGACATACTCAAAGTATAGCCAACGGTATTGCCGAAGGATCTCTCGTCCATCGGGCAAAAACAGGTAAGCGGTGGTGCCCCCGGCAGGATTTGAACCTGCGGCCTTTCGCTCCGGAGGCGAACGCTCTATCCCCTGAGCTACGAGGGCGGGGATTCGTTCAATTGTACCGGCAGCGGCCCCGCGGGTTGGGCCCGGGTCCCGGCACTACAATCAAAGGACCTTGAATTCCGGCGCCCGCCACAAAATCCTCATCACCGATGACGACCCCGTGATCATCGAGCTTCTTCAAGTCAACCTTGAGTTTGAGGGCTACGATGTGATCACCGCCGCCGACGGCCTGGAGGCGGTGGAGAAGGCAGGCCGGGAGTTACCGGATCTGGTGATCCTGGACATCATGATGCCCCGGATGGACGGATGGGCCGCCCGGGCGGAGTTGTTGAACGACCCCCGGACGGCGCAGATACCTGTGATCTTCCTGTCCGCACGTGCCCAGCAGGCCGATTTGAGAAAAGGATACGAATCCGGAGTGGCTGCCTACGTCACCAAACCATTTGAGCCGGTGGAACTGCTGGACCTGATCGAGCAGATCCTCCAGGGCACCTACGCGCGCCCGAACGATCCCCCCGGGTTCTGAAGGTGATCACCGAACACCTCGCCGGCCTGCTGGAGGCCGGTCTCGACCAGATGCGAGCCGGCGGCACGCTGCCTACCGACTCCTCTGCCGCGGTTGAGCTGTCCCGTCCGGCCCGACCCGAGCACGGTGAGTTCGCCACCAACCTTGCATTGACCCTGGCCAAGAGCGCCCGTATGTCCCCCCGCAGCCTGGCGGAGCAGTTGATCGCCGCCCTCCCCGATTCGGACCTGGTGGAGCGCGCCGAGGTCGCCGGGCCGGGCTTCATCAACTTCCACCTGGCCAAGGGCTGGCTGGGCTCAACGGTCAGGGACATCGCCGAACGGGCGGAAGACTTCGGCCGGGGAGCGATGAAGGACGAACGCATTCTGATCGAGTTCGTATCGGCCAACCCCACCGGTCCGCTGCACGTCGGCTCCGGGCGCAACGCCGCCTACGGCGACGCCCTGGCGCGCCTTCTGGACGCCGCCGGCTACCCGGTGGGCACCGAGTACTACATCAACGACGCCGGCAAGCAGATGGAGCGGTTCTCCGCCTCGCTGCACGCCCGCTACCTCCAGGCGCTGGGCCGGGATGCATCGGTCCCCGAGGACGGTTACCAGGGCGAGTACCTGGCCGAGCTGGGCCGGGAGCTGGCCGGCGAGTTCGGCGACTCCCTGGCCGACGACCCCTCGCGGGTCGGCCGGATCGGAACCGAGCGGATGGTCGAGAGCCACCGGCGCACGCTGGAGAGCTTCAGGGTCCACTTCGACAACTGGGTCTACGAGTCGTCGCTTCACTCGTCGGGCAAGGTTGCTGCCGGCATCGCCGAGCTGACCGAACGGGGGCACACCTTCGAGAAGGAGGGCGCCGTGTGGTTCCGCTCCAGCGAGCTGGGGGCCTCCCGGGATCAGGTGCTGGTGCGGTCGGAGGGGCAGACCACCACCTATCTGGCCGCCGATGTCGCCTACCTGATCGACAAGGTGGGCCGGGGCTTCGACCGGATCATGTACGTGTGGGGGGCGGACCACCACGGGCAGGTCGCCGGGCTGCAGGCCGTGGGCAAGGCCCTGGGGCTCACCCAGCCGGTCGAGATCATGCTGCAGCAGCTGGTGAACTTCATCTCCGGCGGCGAGGCGGCCAAGATGTCCAAGCGGGCCGGGACCATCGTGACCATCGACGAGCTGATCAACGAGGTGGGCGTCGACGCCGCCCGGTTCACCCTGGTCAGCCGCAGCATCGACGCCACCATCGACTTCGACCTGGACCTGGTGAAGTCCGAATCACAGGAGAACCCGGTCTACTACGTGCAGTACCAGCACGCCCGGACCTGCTCGATCCTGCGCAACGCCGGGGACCGGGGGTCTATCGAGGACGCCGACTTCAGCCTCCTGACCCACGAGTCCGAGGCGCTGCTGATCCGCAAGCTTTCGGAGTTCCCGGACCTCATCGAGGAGGCTGCGCGCCTTAGGGCCCCCCACCGGCTGACCCACTACGCCCAGGCGCTGGCGTCCCAATTCAGCGCCTTCTACCGCGACTGCCGGGTGCTGAGCGACGATGCCGAACTCAGCCGGGCCCGCCTGTGGCTGGTCGACGCCACCCGCCAGGTGCTGGCCAACACCGTTACCCTGCTCGGTGTGAGCGCCCCGGGGAGCATGTGAGCACGGTCGACGAGCTGCGGGCTGCTCTGCCGAATACCGCCGAGGTCAACAAAGCCGGGCACCTGGTGATCGGCGGCTGCGACACTGTCGACCTGGCCCGGGAGTTCGGCACCCCTCTGTTCGTCTTCTGCGAGCGCACCTTCGTGGACCGGGCAAGCTCGATCCGGGCTTCGTTCGCCGGCGCCACCATCTACTACGCCGCCAAGGCGTTCCTCAGCAAGGCGGTCTGCCGGCTGGCGGAGCAGCAGGGGCTGGGGCTGGACGTCGCCTCCGGCGGGGAGCTGCACACGGGCCTGGCCGCGGGCTTTCCGCCCGCACGGATGATCATGCACGGCAACAACAAGCTCGATTCGGAGCTGGAGACGGCCATCAGGGCGGGGATCGGCCGGATCGCAATCGATAACCTGGAGGAGATCGAGCGCATCGGGTCGATAGCCCGGGCGGCCGGGCGCAGGCAGGCGGTCTTTCTTCGGGTGACCCCGGGCGTGACCGCCGACACCCACGCCCACATCCAGACCGGCCACCACGAGTCCAAGTTCGGTCTTCACCTCCGGGGCGGCGCCGCCCGGGAGGCGATCGTGCGGGCCAACGCCCACCCCGGCCTGGAGCTGCGGGGGCTGCACGCCCACATCGGGTCGAACATCTTCGACGCGGACCCCTTCCAGGAGAGCATCGAGGTCCTGTTCGGTTTCCTGGCCGAAATCAAGGCCGAGTTCGGCCTGGAGTTCCCCGAACTGAACCTGGGCGGGGGTTTCGGGGTTCCCTTCGTCGCCGGCGACCGCCCGTTCGACGTGAAGCACCTGGGCGAGCTGGTCCTGTCGACCGCCCGCAAGGCCGCCGAGAGCAACGCCGTGACCGTGCCCGCCCTGTGCTTCGAGCCCGGACGCTGGCTGATCAGCAACGCGATGGTCACCCTGTACTCGGTCGGGGCGATCAAGCAGGCATCGGATGAGCTGACCTTCGTCTCGGTCGACGGCGGCATGAGCGACAACATCCGCCCGGCGCTCTACCAGGCCAGGTACGCCGCGATCCTGGCCAACAAGGCCGAAGAAGAGGCCGGCTTTGCGGTCACGCTGGCCGGCATGCACTGCGAATCGGGGGACCTGCTGGCCGAGGACCTGCCGCTGCCCCGTTCGGTCACCCGGGGGGACCTGGTGGCAATGCCGGCCACCGGGGCATACAACTACTCGATGGCCTCCAACTACAACAAGAAGCCCCGCCCGGCGGTCGTGACAGTCGCGGACGGGCAGGCCCAGCTGATGATCCGCCGCGAGACCTACGAAGACCTGGTCCGGCTGGAAACCGAATAAACCAATGGCGCGGAAGGGCTTGATCCTGGCGCTCGCCCTCACCGCCGGAGCGTACGCCGTTCAGCCGGTCAAAAGCACCGCAAAGTCGGTCCTGCTGCTCACCGAAATGCTGGCTCCGGTCAAGCCGCTGCAACTGCTCGGTGAGCCCCGGGTCTCCGTGGTAGACCTGCCCGACGGAAAGGCCGACCTCTACGAAGGCCGAAACACCATGCCCGGGGTCGTCCTGGTCCACGGGGTGGCTCCCGGCGGCCCGGCCGACCCGCGGATCGTCGACGTGGCCCGCTCGCTCAACCGGCTGGGCCGGACCGTCCTGGCGCCCTACCTGGGGCTGGGCGACCAGCGCCTGGACCGCACCGACCCCGCCCGGATCCGCCAGAGCATCGACTACCTGGCCGACAGGACCGGGGACCGGGTGATGGAGCTGGCGTTCTCCTTCGGGGAC
>JAJCYF010000040.1 GCA_029263035.1 Actinomycetes bacterium | reverse complement strand
CCGCCGCAGAGGGCCCGGAGTTGGTCACCGTCACCGAACAGGTGACCGTGCCGGTGGGAGCCACGGGAGTGGGGGAGCAGGACTTGGTGATCGAAAGCGAAGCCTCCCGGACCTCGATCTTGACCAGCAGAGCGTCGAAAGCACCGTTGTGGGTCAGGTCGGGCCCCGCTACGGGGGTGAGGCTGGTCTGGGTGGACAGAGTCTGGCCCCCGACGTAAACCGCTCCGGACCCGTCGACCGCCACCGCGGCCGCCCGGTCGAAACCGAAGCCCCCGATGTAGCCGGAAAAGACCAGAGCCGAACCGGCGGGGTTCACCTTGCTGATGAAGGCGTCGAAATTGCCGTTGTAGGTGGAGTCGGGACCGCCCACCACCGGGAAGGTTGCCTCCGACGACCCGGTGCGCCCGGCCAGGTAAGCGTTGCCGCCGGCGTCGACCGCAATTCCATACGCGACATCGAATGCGCTGCCCCCGATGTAGCCGGCGTAGCTGAGGCCGGCTCCGCCGGGCGCCACCTTGGCCGCAAAGGCGTCGAACTCTCCGCCGTTGTAGGTTGCGTCCAGTCCGCCGGAGACCGGGAAGGTGGCCCCGGTTGAGGCGGTTTCGCCCGCGATGTAGGCGGCACCCGCCCCGTCCAGCGCCACTCCGATGCCCTGGTCGAATGCACTGCCCCCAATGTAGCCGGCGTAATCCAGCCCGGCCCCGGAACTGGAGACCTTGGCGATGAAGGCGTCGTCGGACCCGTTGTGGGTGAGGTCCGGTCCCACCGCCACCGGGAAGGTGGCCTGGTTGGACCGGGCGCGTCCGGTGACGAATGCGGAACCGGCCGCATCGACCGCCACCCCGAAGGCTGCGTCCAGGCTGCTGCCCCCGATGTACCCGGCGTAGTCCAGGGTCGCGCCGGTGGGGGCGACCTTGGCCACGAAGGCATCGGTGTCGCCGTTGAAGGTCAGGTCCGGTCCTCCGGCCACCGGGAAGGTCGTTTCGGCGGAGGAGGTGCCACCCACCACGTAGGCGGATCCGGCTGCGTCCACCGCCACCCCGTAGGCCAGCTCCAGGCCGTTGCCGCCGATGTACCCGGCGTACTCCAGCCCGGCACCGTCCGGCGCAACCTTGGCGACGAACCCATCGAAGATGCCGCCGTTGAAGGTCAGGTCGGGACCGCCGACCACCGGGAAGGTGCTCTGGGTCGAAGCGGTCTCGCCGGCGATGTACGCCGCTCCGGCCGCATCGACCGCAATGCCGAAGCCGATGTCGTACCCGGAGCCCCCGATGAAGCCCACGTACTCGAAGCCGGTGCCGTCGGGACGAACCTTGGCCACAAAAGCGTCGCTGTTGCCGTTGGCCGAAAGGTCCGGGCCCACGCTCGCGGGAAAGGTGCCGGATGCTCCGGCCTCGCCGGTAACGTAGGCCGCACCCGCCGCATCGACGGCGATGCCCAGCGCCGCGTCGCCGCCGGAGCCTCCGAGGAAACCGGCGTAGACCAGGACCGCAGGGTCGATGACCAGCGGCAGGGCCGGGTCGTAGGCGCCGACGGTGAAACCGTAGGGCCGGGTGCCGCCGGCCGGCTGCCCGAGGGCGTAGGCGCTGGGCACCTCAACCTGGCGCCCCCCGACCTGCTGAAACGAGTAGGGCCGCTCGTCGACAAAACCGCCTCCCGGAGTGCCGACGTTCAGCCGCCCCGCTCCATCGACCGAAAGCGACCCGGTGCCCCGGTACGCAAGCCGGATCTGCGCCGGGTCCGCGCCGGGGGCGACCGTAAAGGCGTACTTGAGGTGCCCGCCGTCGGCGGTGTAGGTCAGATCGATGCCGGGCCACAGCTGGGGGTAGGTGATGCTGGAGTAGGCGGGAACCGAGGTGATCCACTCGTCCGGCTGGCCCTTGAGGTAGTTGACGGTGGAGGACGGGGGACTCGCGGGGATGGGGATTACCGGGGCGGCGCCGGCGAAGTCGAGCTTGATCACCCAGGGAGCAGCCTCAGTGTCCGTCCCCGGGATTGACATGGTGATCCCCTGCGGGGTGAACCAGACCGAGCCGTCCGACCCCTGGAGGTGGAATGCCGCCTTCGGGTCGGTCTGCCCGTGGTTGGCCACGAACTGGACGGGCACCTGATTCAGCGCCGACGGGGAGGAGGAATCCTGCCGGGCCTCCGGCGCCGGACCGGGGGTTGCGGAAGGCAGCATCCCCGGCAGGGCGGCAACCGTAAGAAGAAGGGCCACCAGGCAAAAGCTTGTTCCGAGCCGGTGCCGGGGGACCCGGGCGGCCGGGTTGGGGGCAAGGACGGCGGTCAACAGTTCACCCTGGTCTCGGCCCAGCACAGGTTGTAGGGGGCTCCGCCGTCGGCGCTGTCCTGATCTGCGTCACCGGAAAGGCTGTCCCACCCGTCGCCGCCGAACATCTGATCGTCGCCGGCGCCGCCCCAGGCCAGGTCGTTGCCGGTGCCCCCGTACAGCCGGTCCGCCCCGTCCCCGCCGATCAACTGGTCGTGTCCCGGTCCTGCGATGATCAGGTCGTCGCCTGCGGAGCCGTCCAGCTTGTCGTCGCCCGTCCCGCCGATGATGATGTCGTGGCCGGCCCCGCCGGTGATGGTGTCGTGACCGCCTCCGCCGCAGATGACGTCATCGCCCCCGGTGCCGGCCAGCACGTCGTTGCCGGCGGTGCCGGAGACGGTGCAGGCAACCACCGACACGCTCGCCCCGGTGGTGTGCGAGGGCGCAGGGGTGGTGGAGTCCGAGGTCACGGTGACCGAGTTGGGAAGCGACGACCCCGGTGCCGCGTCCTCTGAGACCGCCAAAGAGTAGTCAATGGTCGCCGAACCCACCGGCAGGCTTGCCAGGGTGCACACGATCCTGGGGTTGGCCGGGGCCGAGGTGCAGTTGAACCCACCGCCCGAGGCGGTCCCCGAAAGACTCAGGCCGGCATCCAGGGTGTCCGCCACCCGCACGTTGGCCGCCGCAGAGGGCCCGGAGTTGGTCACCGTCACCGAACAGGTGACCGTGCCGGTGGGAGCCACGGGAGTGGGGGAGCAGGACTTGGTGATCGAAAGCGAAGCCTCCCGGACCTCGATCTTGACCGCGAAGGCGTCCGCCGACCCTCCGTTGTAGGTGAGGTCCGGTCCGGTGGCCACCGGGAAGGAGGGCGGAGTAGACGAGGTCTCGCCCACCACGTACAGCTCCCCGCCGGTCCCGAGGGCCAGCGCCAGGCCCTGGTCGTAGCCGGCGCCCCCGATGAAGCCGGAGTACTCCAGCCCCGAGCCGTCCGGCCGGATCTTGGAGGCGAACGCATCCAGGCCTCCTCCGTTGAAGGTGGCGTCGGGCCCGCCCGTCACCGGGAAGGTTGTCTGGGTGGACGCAGTTTCGCCGGTGACGTATGCCGCCCCGGATGCGTCGACCGCAATTCCGAAACCGACGTCGTAGCCGGCCCCGCCCAGGTAGCCGGCGTAGGCCAGGTTCGCGCCCGACGGAACGACCTTGGCGACAAAGGCATCGGTCAGGCCCCCGTTGTAGGTGGCGTCCAGGCCTCCCGCCACCGGGAACGTCGCACCGGCGGAGATGGTGCCCCCGGTCAGGTAGGCGGCCCCGGCGGAGTCGACCGCGATTGCGTAGGAGCCGTCCAGGCCGTTTCCACCGATGTAGCCGGAATAGGCCAGGCCGCTCCCGCCCGGGTTTACCTTGGTGACAAAAGCATCGAAGAACCCGCCGTTGAAGGTCAGGTCCGGGCCGGTGGCCACCGGAAAGGTCGCCTGCGTGGAGGCGGCCTGACCGGAGACATAGGCGGCGCCGGCGGCGTCGATTGCCAGCCCGAAGCCCAGGTCGTCGTCGTTGCCTCCGATGTAGCCGGCGTACTGCAGGCCGGTCCCATCCGGGTTCACCTTCGCCACAAACGCGTCGTTCGCGCCGCCGTTGTAGGTGTTGTCGACCCCTCCCGCCACCGGGAAGGTGGCTTCGGTCGAATTGGTCTGCCCGGTCAGGTAGGCGGCGCCGGTTGAATCGACTGCGATGCCCCGGGCCAGGTCGTTGGCCGCCCCCCCGATGTAGCCGGCGTACTCCAGGCCGGCGCCGTCCGGCGAGACCTTGGCGACGAATGCGTCCCGCTCGCCGCCGTTGTAGGTCGTATCCGGCCCTCCGGTGACCGGGAAGGTGGCTTCAGTAGAGCCTGTCATACCGCTGATGTAGGCCGCCCCGGTGCCGTCGACCGCGATGCCCATGCCCTGGTCGAAGCCGTTACCGCCGATGTAGCCGACGTAGGCGAACCCGGAGCCGTCCGGAGTGATCTTGGCCACAAACGCGTCGCCCGTGCCGTTGTAGCCGGTATCGGGCCCCACGGTCACCGGGAAAGACGCTTCGG
>JAJCYF010000039.1 GCA_029263035.1 Actinomycetes bacterium | reverse complement strand
CTGGGGGCCGGCCGCGGCGATGTCGGCGCCCGGCTCGGGTGGGGGCTGTGGATGTTCTGGTGGCTGCACGGGCACCAGGAGGAGGGCCGCAAGGCCATGGAGGCCTTCCTCACAACCGGCCTGGACGACGCCAGCCGCACGATCATCGTCGGGGTCGCCGGGGCGATGGCTCTGGTGCAGGGTGAGCACAGGCGGTCCATCGAGTACATGAAGGAATGCATCGCGCTGGCCCGGAAGCTGCAGGACTACCCCCGCCTGGCCTTCGGGCTGCACACCCTGGGCCTCGCGGCGCTCAACGAGCCGGACCTTCAGACCGCCGAGGCCAGCTTCGAGGAGGCCCTGCCGATGTTCCTGATGGCCGGCGACAAGCTGATGGTGTCGGGCATCAGGACCCACATCGGCACGGTGGCTCTGATCAAGGGCGACCTGGACGGGGCCGAGGCGTCGATGAGCGAGGCCCTGAAGCTTGCCCGGGAGCTTGGCGACAACGTCAGCACCTACTTCGCTCTGTACAACCTGGCTCAGGTCGCGCTCAGCCGCGAAGATTTCGCCGCCGCCGGTCCGCTGTTGGCGGAGGGCCTGGCGCTGGCAGGAGAGGTCCAGGACCAGACCAACCTGGCCTACTACCTGGAGGGCTGGGCAATCGTGCTCGGTCACCTGGGAGAGGCGGAGCGGTCCGCCCGCTTGATCGGCGCATCGCTGCACCTGAGGGAGGAGGCGGCGGTTGCCACCTACAACTACCTGACCCCCTCCAGGCCTCTGTACGAAAGGACGGTGGCGGCGGTCAAGGCAAAGCTGGGCGAAGACGGGTTCGAGGAGGCGCAAACGGAGGGCCGGGCTATGACCCTGAGGCAGGCGGTTGCTTACGCCCTCGAGGCCGCCGAGTAGTTTCCGGGCGGGCCTGCCGGGATAAATAGCCATTTGTGGGATTCGCAGTGGCAGCCCAGGTCCTGGTTCAGATCCTTCTTCCTGCCTACCTGATCTGGGATCTCTACCGCACCAGGGACTTCACTCGCGCCGGGCGCCACCTGATGGTTGCGATAACCGGCTTCAGCCTTTCGATCATCTTCTTCATCGCCCGCTGGGACATCACCAGCCTCTACCTGCGGTGGCTGCTGCCCGTAGGCTTCCTGGTAGCCGCCGGCCGCAGTTACCAGCGGCCGGTCACCGGCGAACAGAAGGGAAAGATCGCCTTTCAGTGGGTGTGGGCGGTGCTGGGCGCTCTGCTCACCGGCTACCTGGTGTGGGCAAAGATCCCTCCCGCCGGCGCGATCGATCTGGCCTCCCCGCTGAGGGGCGGCCCGTACTATGTGGCCCACGGCGGCGGCGCGACATTGCTGAACAACCACCACACGAACCGGTCCCAGGCTTACGCGCTCGACATTGCAGAACTGTCGGCGTTCGGACACGACGACGCGTTCTCCGACAACCTGCAGGACTACGAGATCTACGGCGACAACCTGTACAGCCCGTGCTCCGGGACGGTTTTTCAGGCAGTGGGCAACCTGGAAGACCTGATTCCGCCGGAGACCGATCGGGAGAACCTGGCCGGCAACCACGTGGTCATCGACTGTGAGCACGAGGACATCCGAGTCGTGCTGGCTCATATGCAGGAGGACAGCGTCACTGTGGCTGAGGGCGCATCGGTGGACGAGGGCGCGGTCGTCGGAAAGGCCGGCAACTCAGGCAACACCAGCCAGCCGCACCTTCATATCCATGCGGTGGCACCGGGTGAGGACATCCTACGGGGACGGGGCGTACCCATCACGCTGGACGGCAGGTTCCCCACCCGCAACTCACTTATACCTTGAGGAGGGCATTATGGGGCACACGGAGGAGCTGATCGGGTTGGAGGATGAAGGCTGGAAGGCTCTATCCGGCGGCGGCTCTCAGGCCGCCGGGTTCTACGAACGAGTACTGGATAGCGATGTCGCCATGCTGCTTCCGGGAGGATTGGTCCTGACCGACCGGGGGCAAATCCTCGATTCGATGTCCGGGGCTCCCTGGTCGACCTACCGGATGGAAGACCCGCAGGTTCTCAGGCCCACCGACGACACGGGCGTGGTCATCTACCGGGTGAAGGCGGGCCGGACCGGTTCCCCGGACTACCGGGCGCTCATCAGCAGCACCTACGTCCGCCGGGCGTCCGGCTGGAAGCTGGCTTTCCACCAGCAGACACCGGTGTGAGGTCCGCTTAGACCTGCATCGAAAAGTACACCAGCAAGCCCAACAGGCCGGAGACGGCGATCAGACCCAGCAGGGCCATCGCCATGACCAGGTTCATCAAAACGCCCAGGCACCTACGCCATTTGATCTTCATCAGCCGCGACCCCCTCGCTCCATTCGGTAAGGGAGTCTTGGCCGGCCGGATCGCAGAGGAGGAGAAATTGTCGGCCAGGCTACAAACCTCAGTACCCGGCGGGCAGAGGCCTCGTTTGCCAGTGTTCGATCATGGCGTCGAGTTGCGTCAGGTCGAAAACCTTGCGCACCAGCCCGCGGGCGTTGATCACGGTCAGAGTCCATCCAGCCTCCCCGGCCCGCCGTGCAGCTTCCACGAGAACCCGCACGCCTCCGGCGTCGATGAACCGGGTCCGGTAGAGGTCGATACGGATGGCCGGGGCTCCGGCCAGCTCCTCTCTTCTCAGACAACTGTCCAGGGCGCCGGCGCTGCAGGTGTCCAGTTCCCCCTCGACGGCCAGCTCAACTGCAGCACCGGCACTGCTTCTGATGATTTTCAGGCCCGGGCTCGCCTCCGTCCAACCTGCAATCGGGTCCCGGGTGCCGGGTCGAGTTCTCTCCCTTAGCGCCATTCGCCTGCTCCCTGTTGGTCGAGACACTCCATCCGGTCCACAACTTAGACATCCCGGCGACGGTTGGTCCACAGCAGTGTCCGGGAGCCGACACAAAACCGCACCCGACACTGTTGCGCGGGCCACAACCCCTCCCGATTTGCGGAGCCCGGTGGGCAACACGTATTGGGCACGACCGAACATCTGCAGAAAGGAGAGATCATGCTGCAAAGCGCAGAGGAGCTCCGGGGGACCAGACTCCAGGCTATGGACGACGAGATCGGCCCCCTGGAAGATCTCTACTTCGACGACTTCGAGTGGAAGGTCCGCTATCTGGTCGCCAACACCGGAAGCTGGCTTTCCGGCCGCCGCATTCTTCTCTCTCCGCTGGCGCTGACCGGAGCGCCGGACACCAACTCTCACATCCAGATGAATCTCACCAGCAAGCAGATCGAGGCGAGCCCCCCGATCGATTCGGCGGAGCCGGTCAGCAAACAAAAAGAGATCGAACTCCACAATTACTACGGATGGAACTACTACGGCTTCGGCCCGGGCGTCGCCGGGATGTACTCGAGGGGCGCAAGGCTCGAACCCCGGCAGGACGACGTGACGGAGAACAAACTGCCGGGTGACCCCCACCTCAGGAGCATCAAGCATGTGGCCGGTTACAAGATCCGGGCGACCGACGACGATCTGGGCCACGTGGAGGACTTCATCGTGGACGACACGACGTGGGAGGTCCGCTACATGGTGGTGGACACGGCGCCGCTGTGGTTCGGTAAAAAAGTCCTCATCTCCCCGCTATGGGTACAGGAGGTTGACTGGAGCGGCAGGGCCGTGGAGGTATCGCTCTCGGCCGACGACATCGAGACCTCGCCCGAGTGGGACGGCAGCACACCGATAGACCCCGACTACGACGACAAGTTGTTCGTCCACTACAGCAAGACCACCTACGTTGTCTGACCTTTGGTTTACCTAGTTCACCGCGACACTACGAAAGGAGAGCGACATGGAGTGGATATGGTTCATCCTCATGCTGGCCGTCGTAGGCTTCATCGTGGGCGGTCTGGCCCGGCTGGTGGTGCCCGGAAAGGACACCCTTGGCGTTTTCGGAACGGTCATGGCCGGCCTGGGAGGGTCGCTGCTCGGAGGTCTGATCGGACAGGCGCTGTTCGGACCACTTGAGTGGTGGGCCGGGTTGCTGTTCGCAGTCGGCGGCGCGGCGCTGCTGGTCATTCCCTTCAGCATGCGGAGCACCCGCAGGCCCATCGCCCATTGAGCAAACAGCGCAGCTCAAGCACCCACCTCAACCTCACAACCGGCGGGATAACCCTTCTAGGCGTCATCCTCAGCGTCGGAGCAACCGTCGGATTCGGGTTGAGCGGACCTTGGTGGTCCCGGCTCCTTGCGGGCGCCGGGACCACTCTTGGTCTTTTGATAGTGGTAAAACTCGGGACCCGTTCCGGCGCGGGGCCTCTGGCGCGTCTGGCCGGATGGGTCATCTCGGCCGATGAGAACGGGGAGTAAACCTTCAAATCCAGTGCCCCGGTTACACCTCGATCCGGCCGCCGAACTTTCCCTCGGCCATCAAAACCATGCCCTCCAGGTCGATGACCTCGATCGAGCGATAGGCAACCTTGACCAGACCTAGGGACTCGAACTCGCCGAGAACCTGGTTGACCGATGACCTGTGGACACCGAGCATTGCTGCCATCGTCCCCTGCGAGTGCCGGAAAACGCCGTCGACACACTCGTGCAGCAAGAACTGCGCCACCCGGTCCCGAAGCGCGCTGGTCAAAAGGGCGACGATGCGGTTGTGGTTCTTGGCTACCTGCAGGGCCAGCTTTGCCATCCAACGGCGCGACACCGATGTACTGCTGTCCAGGAGCTCGTCGAAGTCCTTCCGAGCGATAAAAAGGCACTCGCTGGGCTCGGCGGCTCTCGCCTTGAACGGGGAGGCAACCCCCCTGAGAAGCTGAATGTCGCCGACCGCCTCGCCGGGATTGATGATCCGGATGAGGGCGCGATGTTCGCCGGTGCCGTAGATGAGCTCGATTGCTCCGGTCTGCAGCAGCCACACCCCGCTCGGGTGTTCACCCTCGTGAAAGAGGACCTCGCCCCACTCGACGACCTGAGGCGTGAGGTGGCGGGACAGTTCGGCAAGATCGCTGCTTGAAAAGGGAGCGGCCTCTGCTTCGGCGAAGTTGGCGGCGACCCACGCAGCGTCCAGGTGGGTCACGGGCGGCCCCTGGGATGTGAGCATGATAAGCCTGCGGTTTTGGGACGCACAGCACTACTCCCTTTCAGAGAAGGATTAATGCCGACCAGGCTTCCCGGCTCACCTTCCTTAGTTTACCCGAGTTCCGAAGCCACCCCTTCCCGCAGGGTGAATCGGGTTCGCTGTTAACCTCGAACCGGCAGGACCGGCAAATCTTTTGACAACAGGAGGATCAGTTGGGCGACGAGCTGTTGGAGATTACCGAGAAGCAGACAATGAGCCGGGAGGATGCCGCCGAACGCCTGAGGGCGCTGGCGGATCAGATCTCTCGTCACAACCAGGTGGAATTCGTACGCAACGGCATGGCGTTCACCGCCAAGATTCCGTCTCAGGTCGAGCTGAGCGTTGAGATTGAGATCGGCGAGGAATCGGAGATTGAGATCGAGCTGAACTGGTAGAGAAGGCCCGGTCAGGGCTCGCCGATGATCTGTTCGAAGTGGTCACCCGGAGCCTTGACCAGCAGTTCCAACCTCGGTCCGTTGCGGTTTGCGGTGCTCATCAGGGCGTCCACCAGCAGCGAGACAACCCGCGGGTGCATCGAGTCGACTTCCCTGAGGTCCACAACCACCGGCGCGGCGGAGAAGCTGGTCGCCTCGGACAAGGTTCTTGCGAACTCCGGCGCAGCCGACCTGCCGACGTCGCCGTACACCTTCAGCAGCGAACGGTTGCTGAACCAGGTGATCGACATCGAAAGCTGCGACAGGGTTGTCTCCTTAATCCGGCTGCTCTGGACACGTCTGCTGTTCTCCGACATGTTGTTAACCACCGCTGAAGGATTGGGAGTGCTCTGTCGAATCTGCGACAGTATGCGACCCCGGGTTTTCTGCGGACCCAAGAAGTTGGGCGCGGCATCGCCGTATCAACCTAGAATCCTGCGAGCATGACCAACGACCTCGCGATTCCGGCCGGCCCGTCGAGTGAAAAGCGGCGCTCCGTCGCCGTGCTCGGTGTCTTCGTCGTCACCCTGTTCACCGGCTCGGCCCTGCTGTTTTTGGTCCAGCCGATGTTTGCCAAGATGGTTCTGCCTCTGCTGGGGGGGACCCCGGCCGTGTGGGCGACGTCGATGGTCTTCTTCCAGGCGACCCTGCTCGCCGGCTACGCCTACGCCCACTGGAGCGTGACCCGGCTGGGGGTGCGCCGGCAGGCCATTGTGCAGATCCTGGTCGTCCTTCTGCCGCGGCTGCTGCTCCCTATCTCGGTGCCTGGGGGGTGGACGCCGCCGGAGGAGGGACCGGTCCTGTGGCTGTTGTGGCTTTTGACCTTTGCCCTGGGCCTGCCGTTCTTCGTGCTCAGCACTTCGGCCCCCCTGCTGCAGAGATGGTTCGCTTCCACGAGCCACCCGTCCGGAAAGGACCCCTCCTTCCTCTACGCATCCAGCAACGGCGGAAGCATGCTGGCCCTGCTCTCCTACCCGTTCCTCATGGAACCCGCTTTGCCGCTGGACATGCAGACCCGGGTGTGGGCCCTCGGTTATGGCGTCCTGGCGGCCGGCACCATCGCCTGCGCCTGGGTGGCCATAAGGGCGCGGGGACAAAGTGACCCCGCCCTGGCGGTGGAACCGGCTGAGGTGGAAGGCCCGCCGGTGCGACCGGTAACCGGCAGGCGCCGCCTGCGCTGGGTGGCGCTGGCGTTTGTCCCTTCGAGTTTCATGCTGGCCGTCACCACCTACATCAGCACCGATATCGCAGCCATCCCCCTGCTCTGGGTGATCCCGCTGGCGCTCTACCTGCTCACCTTCATCCTCGTCTTCTCCTCGGCCCGCCCTTTCCCATTGGTGTGGACCGCCCGGATCCACGCCATCGTGCTGATCGTCCTGGTACTGGTGATGCTGCTTGACGACGACACGCTGCCCCGCTGGGTGGTGCTGTGGCTGCCGCTCCTCGGGTTGTTCATGGCGGCGCTGCTGTGCCACGCCCAACTAGCCGCCGACCGCCCCGCGCCCCGCCACCTGACCGAGTTCTATCTGTGGATGGCGGTGGGCGGGGTGCTCGGAGGCAGCTTCACCGCGCTGGTCGCTCCGGTGATCTTCGACAGCCTGGTCGAATACCCGCTGGCGATCATGCTGGCGTGCATGCTGATGCCCCACCTGGCTGAGAGGCCGGCGAATCGCAGACGGGATCGGATCGTCCTGGCAATCCTGCCGCCGGTGTTCATTCTGGGCACCTTCCTTCTGCTCGAATGGTCGGAGCGGACGCTGCCGACCATCGGGAGAGTGGTGGCATTGACCACCGCGCTCGGCCTGTGTGCCGTGATGGTGACCCGGCCGGTGCGCTTCGGCCTGGCAATGGGGGCGGTCATCGTCGGCGCCAACCTCGCCGCCACGCAGTCCCCGGTGCTGTTCTCCGACCGGACCTTCTTCGGCGTGCAGCGGGTGCTGGGCGATGAGGGTGGCAGCTTCCACCGTTTGATGCACGGCACCACCTTGCACGGGCTGCAGAGCACCGACCCGGACCTGAAGTTGGAGCCCCTCTCCTACTACCACCGCGACAGCCCGGTCGGGCAGGTGTTCTCCGACCTGCCGGCCGCGGACGCGCCGAACATAGGTGTGATCGGCCTGGGGACCGGCTCCCTGGCGTGTTATGCCCGGCCGGATCAGGACTGGACGTTTTTCGAGATCGATCCTGCCATGGAGCGGATTGCCCGCGACCCCGAGCTTTTCAC
>JAJCYF010000038.1 GCA_029263035.1 Actinomycetes bacterium | reverse complement strand
GACCCGGGCGTGGTGGGTCTGGGATGAATCAAGGAGCGGCTGGCTCCGGGCTACTTAAGCGGCAGGCGGATCTCCAGCCGCCTAGTCCTCCGGCGGACTGCCGTCCAGAAGCTCCGACAGCGCGTCTTCGTCCAGAATGGGTATCCCCAGGGCCTCGGCCTTGGCCAGCTTGGACCCCGGCTTCTCCCCGACCACCACGTAGTCGGTCTTCTTGGAAACACTTGAGACCACCTTGCCCCCGGCATCCTCAATGACCTTCTGGGTCTCGTCGCGGCTCCATCGTTCAAGGCCGCCGGTGAGGACGAAGTTCTTGCCGGTCAGGTGGCCGGACTTCGGCTGGGCCTTCTCCTGCTCAAGCACCACCCCGGCCTCGGCCATCTTTCGCACGATGCCCTGGTTGCGCGGTGCCTCAAAGAAGTCCCTGATGCGGCGGGCGACGATCGGCCCGATACCCTCCACTGCCGTAAGCTCCTCGACGGTTGCTGTGGCTATGCGGTCCATCGACCCGAACTCACCCGCCAGCAGCCGGGCGGTGGGCGGGCCGACATCCCGGATGCCGACGGCCACCAACGCCCGTGCAAGACCGGCCTGCTTGGAGTTCTGTATCGACGCCATCAGCTGATCGGCCTTCTTGTCGCCGAACAGGGGCAGCTGCAGGAGCTGGTCGCGGGTCAATGAGTAGATGTCGCCGGGATCCCGGACAAACCCCAGCTCCCTCAGCTGTATTGCAGCCTTGTAGCCCAAACCCTCGATGTCCATCGCCGCCCGGCCTGCGAAGTGGAACAGCTCCTCCACACCCCGCGAGGGGCATTCGTCGTTGGGGCAGCGCCACACTGCCTCCCCCTCGGCCCGCACCAGCGCGGTACCGCACACCGGGCAGTGGGTGGGCATGACAAAAACCCGCTCGGCCCCCGTCCGCTTGGAGACGATGGGGGCCATCACCTGCGGGATGACCTCGCCCGCCCGGCGTACCAGCACCGTGTCGCCGATCCGGATGTCCTTGCGTTCCAACTCGTCGGCGTTGTGCAACGTGGCGTGGACGACGGTCGCCCCCGACAGCACCACCGGCTCCAGCACGGCGAACGGGGTGACGGCGCCCGTCCTGCCGACATTCAACTCGATCTCGAGAAGCTTCGTGGTCTTCTCTTCGGGGGGAAACTTGTACGCGATCGCCCACCGGGGGCTCTTGGAGGTGTAGCCGAGCTCCTCCCGTGAGCCCAGGTCGTCCACCTTGACGACCACGCCGTCAACCTCGAACGACAGGTCGTGGCGGTGGTTCTCCCAGTGCCGGCAGAACTCAAACGCGGCCTGCAGCTCGGCAAACGCCCGGTTGTGCTGCATGACCGGCAAGCCCAGGTCGATCAGATACTGCATCTGGTCCGAGTGCTTGCGGAACCGCCGTCCGGGGACCGAGCCGACGGAGTGGCAGTACAGGCCCAGCTGCCGGCCGGCCGTCACCCGGGGATCCTTTTGCCGCAGCGACCCGGCGGCGGAGTTCCGGGCGTTGGCGAAAGGCCGGTGCTCGGCGGCGACCAGGCTCTCGTTCAGCTCCTCAAAAGCCTTGACCGGCATGAATATCTCCCCCCGCACCTCCAGAAAACCGGGGGGGTCGTCGCCCGAAAGCTCCTTGGGCACAGTCGACATAGTCCCCACGTTGGGTGTGATGTCCTCGCCGGTCCGGCCGTCGCCCCGGGTGGCGGCGGTTGCCAGCCGGCCCTTCTCGTAGACCAGGTTCACCGCCAGGCCGTCTACCTTCAGCTCACAGTAGAAATCGGCTGCCGACCCCAGCACGCGCTCAACCCGCTTACCCCAGGCGAGCAGCTCTTCCAGGCTGAAGGCGTTGTCCAGCGACCACATCGGGTTTGGGTGCTTGAGCGACGCAAACAGGCCGGACGGTGCCGCGCCCACCTTCCGGGTGGGCGAGTCCTCGGTGACCAGCTCGGGGTGCGCCCCCTCCAGCGTGGCCAGCTCGCGGACCAGCTCGTCGTACTCGGCGTCCGATATCTCGGGGTCGTCGCGGACGTGGTAGCGCTCGGAGTGGTAGTCGATGAGCTCCCGGAGCGAGACGATACGTTCCAGGGGGGTGGGATCCTGCTCGGTCAAGCCGCCGGCTCTCTCACCTTCATCCGCCCGATGGTCCCTCCGCCCACCACCTCATCGCCGCTGTAGAAGACGGCGGTCTGGCCTGGCGCCGGCCGGTCCTGCGGCTCATCGAAGGTGACCGTGGCGACCTGCCCCGCCGCGGCCACCGTAGCCGGAACCTCCCTTCCCCGGTAGCGGCTCATCACCGAGGTGCGGAACGGCGCATCGGGCGGGTCGCCCACAAAGCTCAGGTCCTCGACCCGAATCTCATCCACCTTCATCTCGCCGGCCCCGGCAACCACAACGGTGTTGTCGTCGGAGCGAATCTCTGCGACGTACAGCGGCACTCCGAGCCCAATCCCCAGTCCTTTGCGCTGACCCACCGTGTAGTGGGCGAATCCCTTGTGGGTCCCAACCTGACTGCCGTCTGCGGTGACGATCCGGCCCGGCACCGAGCCCTGGGGAATCTGCTCGGCGATGAACGAGTGGGTGTCGCCGTCGGGGACAAAGCACAGGTCCTGGCTCTCCGGCTTGTTCGCGGTGCGCAGCCCGAGTGAGGAGGCGATCTCCCGGATCTCGGACTTGGGGTACTCCCCTACCGGAAACCGGGCCAGCTCCAGCTCGGCCTGGCCCAGCATGTGGAGCACGTAGCTCTGGTCCTTGTTGCGCTCCCGGGCCCTCAGCAGGCGGTAGCGGCCGTCGACGTAGTCGGTCCGGGCGTAGTGGCCGGTGGCGAGCACTTCCGCGTCGTACTGGCGGGCTCGGTCGAGCAGCATGGCGAACTTGATGGACCGGTTGCACTCCACGCACGGGTTGGGCGTGAGCCCGGCGGCGTAGCGGCTCTTGAAGTTGTCGATTACGGTGCCGGAGAACTCGTCGGCAAAATTCAGCACGTAGAACGGGATGTCCAGCACATGCGCCACCCGGCGGGCATCCTCGGCGGCATCCACCGAGCAGCAGCCGCTCTCATTGTTGGCCGCCGCACCCTTCCAGAGCTTGAGCATGATGCCGGTGACGTCGTAGCCGTCCTCTTTCATCAGTGCCGCGGCCACCGAGGAATCCACGCCGCCGGACATCGCAACAATTGCCCTCTTCTTCATGCGGGGTTCTTGGCAAACCTGGGAGCGATAGACCGCAGACGGGCAACCACCTGGCCGAGGGTGTCGACGACCGCCTCCACATCCAGATCCAGGCTCCCGCGTCCGAGCGACAGCCGAAGGGACCCGTGAGCAAGCTCGGGTGCGATGCCCATAGCCATCAGCACATGCGACGGCTCCAGGGAGCCCGACGCGCATGCCGACCCGCTGGATGCGGCGATTCCCTTGGAGTCCAGCATGAGCAGCAGGGATTCCCCCTCCACGCCCTGGATGCAGACGCTCAACGTTCCGGGAACCCGGGGGGCCCCCGGGGCGTTGACCGAGGTGAGAGGAATGGACTCAAGTATCGAAGCCTGCAACCGGTCGCGAATCTCCTTCAGGCGGTCCCCCTGCTGCTTGACCTCAGCCGCCGAGATCTCCGCCGCCGCCCCGAAGCCGACAATTCCGGCAACGTTGGGGGTTCCGCTGCGAAGCTCGCGCTCCTGACCCCCGCCGTGCAGCTGGGGGGCGATGGGAGTCTTACGGCGAAGGTACAGCGCGCCGACCCCCTTGGGCCCTCCGAGCTTGTGGGCGGCGAAAGCAGCCATGTCGACCCCAAGCGCCTCCACGTCGACCGGGATCTTACCCAGACCCTGCACCGCATCGGTGTGCACCAGCGCCCGGCTGTTCTCCTTGACGATGTCCACCAGCTCCCGCAGCGGCTGAATCGTCCCGACCTCGTTGTTGGCCAGCATCACCGAGACGATTGCGGTTTCGGCGGACAGCGCGGCTCTAAGCGCCTCCAGGTTCACCAGACCGTTGTTGTCTACCGGCAGGAAGGTCACCCTGAAGCCCTGGCGCTCCAGCCACTCGGCTGAGTGAAGAACGGCGTGGTGCTCGATTGAGCTGGTGATGATGTGCCTGCGGCGAGGGTCGGCTTTGGCCATCGCCCCCTTGAGCGCCAGGTTGTCGGCTTCGGTCCCCCCGGCGGTGAAGACGATCTCCGAAGGCTGCGCGCCGATGGCGTCCGCGACCTTGTCCCGGGCCTCTTCCAGCCCCTTCTTCGCCTCCCGCCCGGCACGGTAGACGCTCGACGGGTTGCCGAAATACTGCTGCTGGTAGGGCAGCATCGCCTCGACGACCTCGTCCATCATCGGAGTGGTGGCGGCGTAGTCCAGATAGATCATGGCCACCCATTCTAGGGCGAAGCCCGTACCTGGGCCCGCGCCGGCGCATATCCCCTGAGCGTCGCCACTAAACGGTTTACGCCCGGGAGCGCAGGGTAGGAAACAGACAAGTGTGATCAGGGCAACTTAGCCCCCAGCGGAAGAAAGGAAAAGCCCAATGGCTGACCAGGACATGGATCAGGAGATTCGAGAGGCAACCGGCGGCGACCTCCACGATAACATCGAGACGGTGGAGGGAACCAAGCAGTTTGCTCCGGCGCAGCCCACGGACGGCTCGGTCGACAAGTCTCAGGGTTCCAACGACATCCCGGGTAGCGACAGCCCCGAAGCCCGGCAGGCTCGCGAGGAGTTTCCGCGCGCCTCCAAGGAAGAGGTAATTGAGACCGCCGAGCGCGCCAAGGCAGCCTTCGGCGGAACCGGCGGCGGAGGCGGAGGCGGAGTAGAGAGCGACGCCGATCCGGCCATCGCAACCGGCCAGAAGCCCGGAATGGGCAGCGGATCCGGCCAGGAAGCTTCCGGCGACGCTCCTTCCCGCGACGAGGTCGACAACGCGCCCGACATCTCCGACGAGAACGATGAGGCAGAGGGAGACGGCATGACGACCGGTCAGAAGTTTGCCGGCGTCCTGGCCAGCGACCCGAACATGAAGTGGGAGTCGAAGATCGCCGAGAAGATGTCCGGCGGCGACGACGAGAACACGAAGGGAATCTAGCCTGCGCTAGAGCCTGAAGAAGTACTCCACTCCGTCGTCTCGAATCTCGTTGCCCGCCCGGCCCTGCTCCACGATCACGTCCAGATGGGCAACGGCTTCGGAGACGGCCAGAAAACGGCAGTAGGACTCCGCCCCCGGGTACAGGGTGGCGGACACGTCAAACGCCGTCACCCCGCCGGCCGTCAGGCAGTTGCAAACCCGGTCGAGCCGGCGGGAGTGGTGGCGGCGCATGTATGCAATGGTTTCGGCCGGGTTTTCGATCACCGGGCCGTGCCCGGGGTATACGGTCGCCAGGTCAAGCGACTGCAGCAGGTCCAGGGTCTCCAGATAAAGCTTCAGGCTGTGGCGCCGGCGGCTGGGAGAGTCCCCCTCCGGCTCCAGGATCGGCTCGATCAGCGGGTTGGGATAGGAGTGCGGAAGGAGCGTATCCCCGCCGAACAGGATTCTGCGATCCGGCTCCAGAAATCCCATGTGCCCGTCGGTGTGCCCGGGTAGCGATATTGCCACCAGGTTGAACCCCCGGAACTCGTACACCTCGCCGTCCGATATCGGCCGGCACTTGAGCTGCGACACTTTGTGGACCCGGTTGACCCGCTTTTCAAGCTTGGAAATCTCCTTGAGCAGCAGTTCGGGGAACCCCGCCTCCTGAAGCCGGCGGCTCCACTCCCAAACCGGCCCGGTGTTGGCAATCCGCTCGATCTCCTTCTCGCCCATGTATGCCTTCACATGACCACTCCCATTGCAGATCAGAGGGACAAGTCCGTAGTGGTCCGGGTGGCCGTGGGTGACGAGGATGCGGTCCAGTGAGTCGACGAACAGGCCCTTGGCGGCAAAGCCGAGCTTAAGGGCGTTTTCACCTGCCAGGGTGTTCACGCCTGCGTCGATAAGCGTCAAAGGCTCCGACGCAATGATGTAGGCGTTGACCTGCCCAACTCCGTAAGGAGTAGGGATCGGCAGGGTCTCGACCGGAAGGGTATCTTGCAACCGCATCGCTCCCAGGATAGCCCCAACCGCCAACCCACGTGGGACCCCCTGTTGCGCCGGCAATGGGTTACTCTCGGCTCTCATGAATTCGAACATCGCATCACGATGCGCTCTGCTGTTCGGGCTTTTTGTTTTGAGCTTTGGAATGGTGGTGCACGGAGCGTTCGCAGTCACTCCCGCCGAAACGCCGTCGCCCTCCGGGACTCCGACGGCCAGTCCTACGCATACAACGCTCCCCCCGTTCGAGGGCGATACCGCGCCTCGACCGGTCAGGAGCCGGTCCGACAAGATCATCAGCACGATTGCGCCGATTGCGATGGTGGTGGTGCTGGTAGCCGGCCTCTATATCTACTGGCTGATCCGGAAGGGCCTCTAAGCCTAAATCGAAAGGGAGGTGGTCTCCTCGACCAGCTCCACATCGCCGCCCAGGCCGCGCAGCTTGCCGGCGAAGTCCTCGTATCCCCGCTCCACGTAGTGGAAGTCGTGGACCTCGGTCTGTCCCTCAGCGCCCAGCGCAGCCACCACCAGCGCGGCACCCGCTCTGAGGTCGGAACCCTTCACGGGAGCTCCCTGCAGCCGGCGTACCCCCCGCACCACCGCATGGTGGCCTTCGGTACGGATGTCGGCCCCCATCCTCACCAGCTCCTGGGCGTGGGCGAACCGGTTCTCGAAAACGTTCTCGGTGATGATGCTGGTGCCCTCGGCCGCCGCCAGGTAGGCCATCATCTGCGGCTGCAGGTCGGTGGGGAAACCCGGGTAGGGCAGTGTCGCAAAGTCCACCGCCTGGGGGCGATGATCCCCGCTGATGCGGATTCCGTCGTCGATGGGCGCCCACTCGGCGCCCGCCAGCTCCAGCTTCTCGAGGAAGATCTCCATGGTCTCGGGCTGGGCGCCCGCCAGCTCGGCGTCTCCCCCGGTCGCCAGCACCGCCAGGGCAAAGGTTCCCGCCTCGATGGGGTCGGCGGAGACTCGGTAGAAGGTGGATTCCATCCGCTCGACCCCGGTGATCTCAACCGTTGAGGTGCCTGCACCCCACACCTGGGCCCCCATGGAGTTCAAAAAGCTGGCCAGGTCCACGATGTCGGGCTCCCGGGCCGCGTTTTCGATCACCGTGACTCCCTCGGCCAGGACTGCGGCGGTCATCAGGTTTTCGGTTGCCCCCCGGCTGGGGAAGTCGAGCAGCACCTTCTTGCCGATGAGCTTGGTGGCGATACCCTCCAGGTAACCGTGGTCGAAGGTGAACTTGACCCCGAGCTGGGCTAGCCCCGCCTCGTGCATGTCGATGGTGCGATTGCCGATGTTGCACCCGCCCGGCATCGCCACGCGGGCATGGCCCGAACGGGCCAGCAGCGGTCCCAGCACGTTGATGGACGCACGCATCCGGCGGACCAGGTCGTAGGGCGCCACGGTGCTGATCTCACCGGAGGTGTCGATCCTGAGGGTATTGCCTTCGAACGCCACCGTTGCGCCGAGACGCTGGAGCACCTCGATCATGGTGAAGACGTCACTGATCCGCGGGACGTTGTCCAGCACGGTTACGCCGTGGCCGAGCAGCGAGGCCGCCATCAGCTTCAGTGCCGAGTTCTTGGCTCCGGAGATCTGCACCCGGCCGGAAAGCCGGACACCTCCGTTGATCGTCAGGTAGTTCACGACGAAGCTGTACCCGTTATTACGACGTTTCTCCCGTTTCGGGTTCGGCAAGGATGATGACCTTGTCGTCCTTCACGGTCAAGAACCCACCGTCGATGGTGAACTTGTGGTCGGCTCCGCCGTTGACGATCTTCACCTCACCGGCCGGAAGCTGCGCCAGGATCGGCGTGTGCCCCGGCATGATGCCGATGGAGCCCTCGACGGTCTGGGTGGAGATGAACTCCGCCGGACCGATATAGAGATCGTCCTCGGCCGATACAAGCTGAACGTCGAGTGGCATTTAGCGAGCCCTCCGTACTGAAGGATCCTGCGCCCCAAGTGCAAGGCGCGAGGAGCGTCGCGTGCTCAGCACGCAAGGCGACGAGGAACGCAGCAATTGGGGATGCAGGGTCATTCAGACATCTTCTTGGCTTTTTCGATCGCCTGATCGATGCCGCCCACCATGTAGAAGGCCTGCTCGGGCAGGTGGTCGACCTCGCCGTCGGTGATCATCTTGAAGCCGCGGATGGACTCCTCCACCGGGACGGTCTCGCCGGGGATACCGGTGAAGACCTCGCCGACGTAGAAGGGCTGGGACAGGAACTTCTGGATCTTGCGGGCGCGGTACACGTCCAGCTTGTCCTCTTCGGAAAGCTCGTCGATGCCCAGGATGGCGATGATGTCCTGAAGGTCCTTGTAGCGCTGAAGGATCCTCTGGACCTCGACGGCCACATTGTAGTGTCGATCGCCGATGAACTGCGGATCCAGGATACGAGAGGTGGAGTCGAGCGGATCTACG
>JAJCYF010000037.1 GCA_029263035.1 Actinomycetes bacterium | reverse complement strand
TGTTGAAGTTCCGCGAGTTCGCGCTTATTGTTGTCGAAACACCGCGGATGCCCCATGAGCCAGGTAGTAGGAATTCGACTGACGGATGAAGAAAAGAGCGCAGCAGAGCGAGCGGCTCGACAAGCTGGCCTGTCTCTGTCGGAGTTCGGGAGGCGCGCCGTTCTGGCTGCTGCTGCCCGCGTAGAATCGACACCAGAACCCCGTGTTACCGTCCCGGATCAGAGTTGGCGGGTGACCGCAGAGTGGCTCGCAGAGCAACTTGCCGACGCTGTCCGAACAGAGGGCATGGACGCTGTCGTCACCGAGGCCCAGGGTTGGTTCACGGTGTCGGTGCCATCGTCGAGCCAGGCCGTATTGATCATTCGCTACGGCAAGACCTTCCTTCGGCCCCTGTTCACGATGGGCGCCGCTCGATGCGACGCTGAACAGTGCCACTGGCCGGTTTGGATGATGGACTCCTCCTCCCATGTTGCCCGTGGTGGGCCGACGTTTCGCTCCAGGGAGCATCTCTCGTCATCGTTGAGCAGGCTGGCCCAAGTGGCCGTTGTTGCTGCGAACCATGTCGTCTGAGGCACCTGTCGTTTGCGCTCAGGAAGGCCACGCCGGCCCGCGCGACCACGTGCCAAACCCCTGATTCGTCTCCAAGAACTGGGCAATCGCCAGATCGACCTGACCTGCGAGGGGTGTGATCCATACTCCGGTCACGCAGCCCTCCTGATCGTGTCGATGTGGGGAAGTGCAGCCTGATCCCAGTACTCCCGCCAGCGACCGGACATCGCCAGCATCCGCAGATTGAGGATGCCCTGCGCTGCCTCCGCCGTCCAGTGGCAGCCGGCCCGCTTGAGCCGGAGCTGGCTCCCGGTCCGGTGCATCGACTCCATCGCGCCCGAGCCCAACGTGAAGCCGCGCGTGCGGAGCTCGCCGTAGTCCAGGCGGAACAGGTTGCGCTCGACGTAGCGAATCGCCCGGCGGATACGAGCCTTCCCACGAGTGGCCTTCTCCAGCAGCGGCCGCAGGACCTCATCAAGGAGGCGCTCGCCGCTGCCATCGAAACCGCTCCAGCGCCGCTTCCTGCGATTACGGTTCGGCCCGGCCCGTTCTGCCGTTCGATCGCGACGTTCACGCATTCCGAGGGCCTTGCGAGCCCGACGGACGATCGCCTGGATGGTCTTCTTGGACTTCTTGGCTGGAAACGCCTTCTTCGCTGCATCGGCGACATGCTGGAGCACGTGGTACGGGTCCAGCACCGTGACTGCGTCGGGGAACAGCGCCAGGACGTACTCGGTGATCCAGTCGAGTCCATCGGTGACCAGGGCGATCTGGGCGACCACCCCGTCGCCATAGTCCCCGTCGGTCGGGAGGATGCCCCGCTGTTGAAGCCATTCGAAGCGGCCTCGCACCGCCACGCAGTCGCCCCAGGTGAACTCGCCTCCGAGATGAATGGTCTCTCCAGTCTTCTTGTCGATCGTCCAGACGCGGATGCCATTGGTCATCTTCCACTGCGGATTCCAGCGCTCGTCCACGAACCGCTTGAGCGCATGAGCATCTGTCGATGCGTTGATGATGGGCAGGCCCGTGTCGAGGTCACGCACAGCGCGATCTCGGAGGATTTCCCGAATCTTCTCGGGAGTCTGGTAGAGCCAGTCCAACGGGACGGCGTTGCCGATGGCCACGGCGTGACGCTCGATGGTGGTGTCCTCGATGTCGGCCGCTTCGTGGCTGAAGAAGAGCAGCGCCTCGCTGGCCTTCCGGAAAGGATGATCCGCGGCGAGCGCGCACTCCCACTCGATCAGCAGCTCGGAGGAGCGCATGTGCGGGTAGTGCGGGAAGAGCTCGCGTCCTGGCGCGATGGTTGCGCTCCCGGCTCCGGGCGTGCGCAGCGCGAACAGCGGCACGGCGATGGGGCCGAATGTGGTCTTCAGCCGGGCCACGTAGTCCGTCCGGAGTCGCGCGCGAGGCGCATCTGTGCCCGCCTCGAGCGTCCAGCCCTTCTCTTCGACGACCTTCTCCGAGGTCGCCCGACAGCACAGGCCAAGCACGCTGGTGAGCAGCGCAGCCCCCGCCGGGAGGGTGGCCTTCCAACAGGCGACCTCCGCACATCGGACCGAGAAACCTCCGCTCTCAGCGGCTTCGAGCAACGGGCTGATGAGGGTCTCGTACTGGGCGAGCAGATGGGCCTTGACGGATTCGAGCTGAGGCGACATGAGGAACCGGGCGTTGTAGGGTGGGTTCGCCGCGCTCGTGGTGAGCGTGGGCGGAGACAGCTCGCTCCTACCGCCCACCCCCGTCCGTGTCGATCGTTCATCAGGTCATCAGCCGGATATCGCTCGTGCCGGGGTTTGCATCACACCCCAGCCTGGAACAGACGCAGCCCAGTGAACCGCTGGATCACCGCGGTGTACTTCGCCGTCCAGATGTTCGGATTGGCCCCCTTCTTGAGACCCCGGATCCGTACGATGGCCGCATCCATCTCCGCCCAGGTAGCGGTGTCGGTCGGTGGTCCGTACGTCGGGTTCGGCGGAAGGTGAGCCCGCCGATTGTACGGAGGCGCCGGCAACGAGGGCCACTGCTGCTGGTCCGCAGCCCACCCCCAAGCATCGAGCACGATGTGGGCCGTCTGGTACAGGGTCCCAGCGCCGTAGCC
>JAJCYF010000036.1 GCA_029263035.1 Actinomycetes bacterium | reverse complement strand
GGGCCATCTCCATCGGGGTGACGTCGGTGGTGCCCAGAGCCAGGGCGCAGCCGGCGTCGTACTCGGGGATCTCAATGCCGGTGCGTCCGGCGATCTCCATGAACTTGTTGGGAGTGACGACCACATCCATCATCTGGGCGTAAACCGTGTTCACCGACGAGAGTGTCGCCGCCGTGATGTCCATCGCTCCGTAGCTGGCGTTCGCGTAGTTCGATACCTCCCAGGGCCTCCCGTCGGCGTTCTTGCACTGGGGGCTGGTCAGCTGGATGGGCCCCGCGCCGTTGAAGGTGGAAGCGAGCGACTTGCCCTCATCCAGGAAGGCGGCCAGGGCAAACGGCTTGAAGGCCGAGCCGGCCTGGCGCCCCCCGCCGGTGGCGTTTACGTCTGCGGCGAAGTTGAACCCGCGGGACCGGTCGATGTTGTCGACCTCCCTGCCGCCGACCATCGCGCGTACCCGGCCCTCGGGGTCCATCGCCACCAGAGCCGTCTCGGGGTCGTCGGGGCGGTCCAGGGTGGTCCTGACGGCCTCCTCGGCGGCGTCCTGTGCCTTCAGGTCAAGGGTGGTGTGAATCTGCAGCCCGCCCGCCAGGATCTGTTCGTCGTTCAAACCGAAGTCCCGGATCAGGATCCGCCTGACGTACTCCACGAAGTACCCCGCCCGGGGAGAGTCGACCTCGATGGTCATGCCCGGCTTGAACTGAGCCTGGAGGTCTTCGGCGATCGCTGCGTCGACGGTTTCCTTGGGAAGCAGGCCCTGGGCCTGCATTGCCGTGAGAACCCGGTTGCGCAAAGCCACAGAGCCTTCGAGGTTCCGGTCGATCTGGTAGCGCTCGGGGGAGCGGATCATCCCCGCCAGGTAGGCGGCCTGACCGGTGGTCAGCTTCGCGGCCGAGACCTTGAAGTAGGTGCGAGCAGCGGCCTCGGCGCCGTAGGCTCCCCGGCCGAAGTAGACGGTGTTGAGGGAGCGCTCCATGATCTCGGTCTTGGACATGTGGCGCTCCAGCTGCATGGCCCAGAAGATCTCCTTGAGCTTGCGGACGTAGGTGCGGTCCTTGCCGATGTGGGGCATGGTGTTGCGGACCAGCTGCTGGGTGATGGTGGATCCGCCCTGCTGGATGCCGCCCTCCTCCAGGTTGGCGCGTGCGGCGCGGACGATGGCCTTGAGGCTCATCCCCCGGTGCTCGAAGAACTCGCGGTCCTCGGTGGAGATCAGCGCCACCTGAAGATCCTTGGAGATCTCCTCCAGGGGGACGATGGTCCGGTTCTCCTCCCCGTGCAGGGTGGCTATCACCTGGCCGTCGGTGGCGAGCATCTTGGACGATTCGGCCGGTTTGGACATCTCCGGAAGGGGAGCGGCCACCAGGCGGGTGAAGGACCAGATGCCGGCAACGGCAACGAAGGCTCCAACGGCCATCCAGGGCCACTTGGCCATAACGCGCGTGAGTCCAGAATGAAGTCGCATATTAATGAGGGTGAGTACGTCCGCGGCCATAGTAGTCGAGTCGTACCCGGTGCCCCAATAGGGGAAACTACAAAAGTCGCCATACCGACAAGCCCCTTGGCTAGTACCGGGACGGTTGGGGGATCATGGGGAGATGGAAAACTTGATGGGCAGCCTTTTGATAGCCAGCGGGTCGCTGATGGACCCCAACTTTCGCCGCACAGTTGTGGTGATAACCGAACACAGCGACCAGGGTGCGGTCGGTCTGATCCTCAACCGCCCGGCTCCGGTTACCGTCGCCGAAGCCACCCCGGAACTGGCTCCCCTGGTGGAGCCGGGGTCGCCCATCTACGTGGGCGGTCCGGTGCAGCAGGAGGCGGCGATAGTGCTGGCCGATTTCGAAACCTTCAACCAGGACGGAAGGGTGGTGGTGGGTTCGGTCGGACTCCTATCCAGCTATGGGACCGAATCCGACCCGGCGATCAAGCGGGCCCGGGTCTTCGCCGGCTACGCCGGCTGGGGTCCGGGACAGCTGGAGTCCGAGGCGGATGAGGATGCCTGGATCATCGAGGACGCCTTCCCGGACGATATCTTCACCGAGGAGCCGAACAAGCTCTGGAGCGCGGTGCTGGCTCGCAAGGGAGGAAGCTACCGGCTGCTGTCGCTGATGCCGGAAGACCCCTCCAACAACTGATGGGCTGGATCCCCGACGAGCTGGCGTATGCCGGTGAGGAGAACCGTGACCCGGCCCACGCCGCCAGGTACGACCACAAGATGGACTCCGAGGCGAAGTCCGAGCTTGCGGAGATGCTGACGCTGGGCATCGGCAAAGAATCCACGGTGGTCGATCTCGGAGCCGGGACCGGCCAGTTCGCTCTGGAGGCGGCATCTGCGGTGAAGCGGGTGGTCGCGGTCGACGTCTCCGAGGTGATGCTGAGCCGGCTGCGCGCCAAGCTAAAGGGGTCCGGCGCCGGCAACGTCGAGTGCGTCCTTGCCGGCTTCTTGACCTATGAGCACCGGGGCGACCCGGCCGACCTGGTGTACAGCAGGTTTGCGTTGCACCACCTCCCGGACTTCTGGCAGGCGATTGCCATCGACCGGATCTCCCGGATGCTCCGCCCCGGCGGGATCTTTAGGCTGTGGGACGTGGTTTACAGCTTCGACCCGCCGGAGGCCGACGGGGTGCTCGAAGCGTGGATGGCCGGCGCCGGCGCCGACGTAGAGGGTGACTGGCTACGTTCCGAGTTCGAGGACCACATCCGGGATGAGAACAGCACCTACACCTGGCTGCTGGAACCGATGCTGGAGATAGGCGGCCTGAAGATCCTAAGTGCCCACTTCTCCGGCGACAGAGTCCTGGCCCGGTACGTCTGCGTTAAGGCCTAACGGGAGTCAACCGCAGGGCAGCGCTTTCGATGGAGGAACCGATTTCGATGAAGATCACAAGATGAACGACTACATCCGCGTCGCCGGCGCCCGGGAGAACAACCTCAAGAACGTCACGGTCGAGATCCCCAAGCGCCAGATCACCGTGTTCACCGGGGTATCCGGGTCGGGGAAGTCCTCGCTGGTTTTCGACACCATCGCCTCGGAGGCCCAGCGCCAGCTGAACGAGACCTTCACCGCCTTCGTCCGCAACTTCCTGCCCAGCTACAGCCAGCCCGACATCGACTCCCTGGAGAACATCTCCACCGCGATCGTGATCGACCAGAAGCGCATCGGCGGCAACTCCCGCTCGACGGTCGGCACCATCACCGACATCAACCCGCTGCTCAGGCTGCTCTACTCCCGGGTGGGCAAGCCGTTCATCGGCTGGTCCAACCTATTCAGCTTTAACGACCCGCAGGGCATGTGCCCGGAGTGCGACGGCATCGGCCGCTCCACCCAGTTGAACCTGGACAAGTTCCTCGACAAAACCAAGTCCCTCAACGAAGGGGCCCTGCTGCACCCCGACTACAAGGTCGACGGTTGGTGGTGGCGCCTGTACGCCAAGAGCGGCTTCTACTCCGCCGACAAACCGCTGCAGGATTTCACGGAGGACGAGTGGTACAAGCTGCTCCATTACGAAGGCAAGCTCCCGCTGGAGTTTGCCGGTTCGGAGTTCAACGCCACCTACGAAGGCATCGTCACGAAATTCAAGCGCCTCAACATCGCCAGAGACGTGAACGAGATGCCGGAGCGTACCCGCAGGGTGTTCCTGTCGTTCGTCGACACGGCGACCTGCCCGGCGTGCAAGGGCCTGCGGCTGAACGAGGCCTCCCGCAGCGTCAAGATCGACGGCTACGGCATCACCGACCTGTGGGCGATGGAAACCAGCGAGCTGGTCGGGGTGCTCCGAAGTTTCACCGACCCGCTGGCAAAGCCGATCGTCGGCAGCCTCATCGAGCGGCTGGACCACCTGATCACCATCGGTCTGGGTTATCTCAGCCTGGACCGTCATACCGCCACCCTTTCGGGAGGCGAGTCACAGCGGATCAAGATGGTCCGGCATCTGAATTCCAGCCTTACCGAGATGATGTACGTCCTGGATGAGCCCAGCGTCGGCCTGCACGCCCGGGATACCCAGCAGCTCAACGTCCTGCTGCGGCGGATGCGCGACAAGGGCAATACGGTGCTGGTGGTGGAGCACGACCGGGATGTGATCGAGATTGCCGATCATGTGGTGGACATGGGTCCGAAAGCCGGCGCCCACGGGGGAGAGGTGGTGTACCAGGGCAGCGTGGAGGACCTCTACGACGCCGAAACCCTGACCGGGCGGTTCATGAAGCACAAGCTTCCGCTCAAAACCGGCGCGCGCCAGCCCACAGGCAGGCTGCAGGTGGAGAACGCCAACACGAACAACCTCAAGAACGTGACGGTGGACATCCCCACCGGGGTCTTTGTCGTGGTGACCGGCGTTGCCGGGTCGGGCAAGAGCTCGCTGATCAACGACTCCTTCCTGCCCCTGTACCCGGAGGCGGTGGTTATCGACCAGGCGGCGGTTGGGGTCTCCCGCCGGTCCAACGCCGGCACCTACACCGGGATGATGGACGACATCCGCAAGCTGTTCGCCAAGGCCAACGATGCCAGCCCGGCTTTGTTCAGCTTCAACTCGAAAGGTGCCTGCCCCAACTGCCAGGGTCTCGGCGTGATCTACACCGACCTGGCGTTCATGGAGGGCTACAAGTCACCGTGTGACGTCTGCGAGGGCAAGCGGTTCACCGCCGAGGTGCTGGAGCACAAGCTGCGGGGGCAGTCGATCAGCGACGTCCTGGAGATGACCTCGGCCGACGCTCTGGAATTTTTCACCGAGAAGAATGTGGCGAAGATCCTGGCCGCCCTGGTCGACGTCGGCCTGGGCTACCTGAAGATCGGCCAGCCCCTGAATACCCTGTCGGGCGGCGAATGCCAGCGGCTGAAGCTGGCCACCGAGCTGCACAAGAAGTCCAGCATCTACGTCATGGACGAGCCCACGACCGGACTACATATGTCGGACGTCGGCCACCTGCTGGAGATCATCGAGCGGCTGGTGAGCCAGGGCAACACGGTGGTGGTCATCGAGCACGACCTCGATGTGATCAAAAATGCCGACTGGATCATCGACCTGGGCCCCGACGCCGGCAGCGCCGGGGGAGAGGTGGTCTTCGAAGGGACCCCGGGCGATCTGGTGAAAGCGACGAACTCGCTGACCGCCGAGCACGTGCGGCGGGACCTGGAGTCATACGTCCCGGCCTGATCGGTCTACCCTGGAGCGGTTCGGCATCTAGGGAACAGGACAAACCATGGTGGAAGACGTGCTTCAAATCGCGGGCGCACTGGGGGTACTCGTGCCGTTCGTCCTGCTTCAGACCGGCCGCCTTCAGGCGCGTGCGCTTCCCTACCTGGTTCCCAACTTCGTGGGCTCGGCGGTGCTGGCGGTGCTGGCGGCGCTGCACGGGGACTGGGGCTTCTTGCTGCTGGAGTTTGTCTGGGGGATGGTGTCGGCCTACGGCATCTTCAACAACCTTGCCCACCGCTCCGGCCGCGTCCGGGTTGAAGAAAGGTAGATATCCGGGGCTGTTGGTCCGGTGCCGGAACTGTTTAGATGGGCATGAGACGTTTCGGGACACCGGACGAAAGGCGGGCGTGATGACGGCACAGCCAACCGACGAGGGGCCGAACCCCTTCGTTGTCGACATTGAGCAGGCGACGCTCTCCAACGACAACTACCGCACCACCCTTTGGACGGGCAAGAACCTGCAGATGACTGCGATGAGCATCGATGCCGGGCACGATATCGGTCTGGAGGTGCATGAGGACGGCGACCAGTTCCTGCGGGTGGAGGCCGGAAAGGCCCGGGTGCAGATGGGTCCGGCGAAAGACGACCTGCCTTTCGATCGGGAGGTCCAGGATGACTGGGCCATCCTCGTCCCTGCGGGAACCTGGCACAACGTTACGAATATCGGCTCGGAGGCGATGAAGGTCTACGCCATCTACGCCCCGCCCGAGCACCCCCACGGCACGGTGCACGCCACCAAGGCCGAGTCGGACGCCGAGGAGCACCACTAGGCACAAGATTTTTTCTCCTCACTTGTCGATTTCCTTTGCAGCAGTTCGACGCATAGGTGAAAACCCAAACGTCGATATGAAAGGAGATTCGAGATGAGGAAACTGGTCGTTGGTACGTTCATCACCATCGATGGAGTCATGCAGGGACCCGGGGGACCGGACGAGGACCGCGAGGGCGGATTCGAGCACGGCGGGTGGAGTGTCAACTACTGGGACCAGATGATGGGCGAAACGATGGACGTCCAGATGCCCAAGGCGGACACGCTTCTTCTGGGCCGCAAGACCTACGAGATCTTCGCCGCCCACTGGCCGCACATCGGCGATGAGGAGCCGGCAGCCGTCCAGCTCAACGGCATGCGCAAGTACGTGGCCTCCCGCACCCTGGAAAGGGTCGAGTGGAACAATTCCACCCTGCTCGAAGGGAATGTCGCTAAGGCAGTCGCCAACCTCAAGGAGGAGTCCGGCGGCGAGATCCACGTTACCGGAAGCTGCGACCTCATCCAGACGCTGCTGCGCCACGACCTGGTCGACGAGTTCGTTCTCTGGACGTTCCCGGTCGTGCTCGGAACGGGTAAGCGCCTGTTTGGTGAGGGCACCGTGCCCGCAGGTCTCGCCTGCGTCGACACCAAGGTCTCAACCACAGGGGTAACCATCTCGACCTACCGCCGGGCCGGCGCCGTCGAGTACGGGTCGTTCGCCCTGGACGACCAGGAGCCCGTCTCTGCTTAGGTCAGGCGGGGGCCGATAATGGGCTGGTGGCCGGCTGGACGTGTCCTGAGTGCAAACGACGGTTCCGCCGCGCCACCCAGGCCCACGAGTGCGCTCCGGCGATGTCGCTGGAAGATTACTTCTCGACCGGGCCGCCGCATGAAAGGCCGGTGTGCGAGGCAGTCCTGGATTACGCCGATTCCATGGGGCCGGTTCACGTCGAGCCGCTGTCGGTAGGCATCTTTCTCAAGAAGGCGCAGACCTTTGCCCAGCTGCGGCCGATGCAGAGGTGGGTAGCCCTGTCCTTCGGCCTATCCCGCCGCGTCGACCACCCGACGATGACCCGAAAGGTGGTTCCCTACGCCGGCCGCAGCTACCACGTGTTCAACCTGCGGACTCCCGAAGACTTCGACGACCGGATCCGGGGCTGGCTAACTGAGTCCTACCTGGACTCGCCCGACTGAAGGAGCGCCGGCGCACCACCTTTTGGGCACGATCGGTTGAAAGAGTCTTTCGGGGGCAACGGTCGAGGAGCCGGAGAACTGGATTCTGCGAGCTCCTAGCTGGCTGCTTCGAGCTGCTCGGTCAGCTCCAGCCAGCGGGTCTCCAGCTCCGATTGCCTGGCCTGCAGGATCTTCAGGGAGTCCACGTGTTCCTGTAGCCCCAGGTAGTCGCTCTGGTCGTGCGAGGCAATGTTCTGGTTCGCCTCCTCGATCTGGGCGGGCATCTTCGCCAGCTTGCGCTCGATAGAGGCAATTTCCTTGCGGGCCTCCCATGCGGCCTGGGCATCCAGCTTGCGGGGCTGCTCCGGCGCTTCCTGGGCCGGCCGAGCCGGGCCTTCCTTGAGCAAATCCAGGTACTGGTCGACACCACCCGGCATGTGCTGCAGGCGTCCGTCGAGGATGGCGAACTGCTGGTCGGTCACCCGCTCCATCAGGTACCGGTCGTGGGAGACCACCAGCAGGGTTCCCGGCCAGGAGTCGAGCAGATCTTCCATGGCGGCAAGCATCTCGGTGTCGAGGTCGTTCGACGGCTCGTCGAGCACCAGCACGTTCGGCTCGTTCAGCAGGATCAGCAGCAGCTGCAGCCGGCGCTTTTGGCCGCCGGAGAGCTTACCCACCGGGTTGGAGAGCTGGGCCGCCTTGAAGCCCAGGCGCTCCAGAAGCTGTGACGGGGTCATCTCCTTGCCGCCGGCGACGTAGGCGGTGCGCTCGCTTTTGATGACGTCGCTCACCCGCTCGTCCGCCACGGCGTCCAGGTCGGCCGGCTCCTGGGTCAAGGTGGCGACCTTGATCGTCTTGCCCCGCTTCACCCGGCCGGAGGTGGGCGCGAGGGCTCCGGTGACCAGCTTGAGAAGGGTCGACTTGCCGGCGCCGTTGACGCCCAGGATGCCGGAACGTTCCCCGGGCTTGATCAGCCAGGTCACGTCGTGCAGCACCTTCTGGTCGCCGTAGGAAACCGAGACATCCACCAGGTCGACCACCTCGTTGCCCAGCCGGCTGGTGGCCATGCGCATGAGCTCCACCTTGTCCCGGACCGGGGGCTCGTCGGCGATCAGGGCGTTGGCGGCATCAACCCGAAACTTGGCCTTGGTCGTGCGAGCGGGGGGACCGCGGCGCAGCCAGGCCAGCTCCTTTTTCATCAGGTTCTGGCGTTTGGCTTCGGTCACCGCCGCCATCCGGTCCCGCTCCACCCGCTGCAGGATGTAGGCGGCGTAACCGCCCTCGAACGGCTCGACCATCCGGTCGTGGACCTCCCAGGTGGTGGTGCAGATGGCGTCCAGGAACCAGCGGTCGTGGGTCACGACGACGAAGCCACCGCCGTTGGGAGCCCACCGGCGGCGCAGGTGCCCGGCCAGCCAGGTGATGCCCTGGATGTCCAGGTGGTTGGTGGGCTCGTCCAGGAACAGCACGTCGTGGTCGCCGACCAGAACCGAGGCCAGCGCTACCCGGCGCCGCTGTCCTCCGCTCAGGTCGCCGACGACGGCCTCCCAGGGGACACCCGAGAGGAGCCCGTCGATGATGTCCCGCACCCGCGGGTCGCCTGCCCAGGTGTGTTCGGGCGTGTTGCCCACCACGGCGTGGGAAACGGTCTGGCCGGGGTCGAGCGTGTCGGACTGGTCGAGCATCTTCACGGTGACCCCGCGGCGCATGGTCACCCGGCCGGAGTCGGGCGTCAGGCGCCCGGAAAGGAGCCGGAGGAGGGTCGACTTGCCGTCGCCGTTGCGGCCGACAATGCCGATGCGGTCGCCTTCGTTAACCCCGAGGGTCACCGAGTCGAATACGACGCCGTGCTGGAATTCGTGATGGAGGGCTTCAGCCCCGAGGAGGTGTGCCACGCATCGATGCTAACCGAGGCTGTCGCGGCCGGATGGGTTGAGACCACATCCGGCCTGCCGGGCCTTCGGTTAGTTGTTGTGGCGGGTGGAGGGATCTACTTCCACGTGCGGCTTGGGGGAGTAGTGGGTGATGCCGGACTCCTCATCGCGCTTGATGACCTTCGGAAAGTTGGCCTCGGCGGCGGCGGCGGGCGCCTCGGTGTCAACGGCGATGTCGGTGTCGGTGGTGTCTGCGGTGTCGGTCAAAATATCTCCTAGCGGGGCTGGTAACGCGAAGCGACCCGCTGCTGCGGGTCTTCATCCAGCTTAACCGGTTAGCGCTTGCTAACCGGGCTCAGTCCCAGGGGGCGGCGCCGGGACCGGTTGCCCGGTGGCGCATGGCCTCCAGGGCTACCGCCTTGCCGACGGGCGTCAGGGACATCAGGGTGGAAAAGTCGCCGGGGCCGAACAGGCCCATCTCCCCGACGGGAAGCACGGTCGGGTCGAGTGCCTTCATCAGGCTGATCTCGCTCGGCGGCAGTCCGGTCCCCGCCTCCCGGTAGTTGGCCTCGGTTGCGGTCTGACGGACGGTGCCGATGACCTCGCCCAGGGTGGAGTCGCCCTCCACCAGCAGGGCGAACATGACCTCGGCCGCCAGCCGGTGATAGGGATTGCCTCCAAGCAGGCTTTGCGGGAAGAGCCTCCACTGTGATTGGGGGGCTTGGAGCATCTGCTTGCCGGATTTGGTCAGGACCAGCTCGCCCTTCAGCTTGCGGGTCAGCCCCAGTCCGGCGGCGATCTCCAGCAGCCGGGCGTGCTCGGTGCTGACATCGTCTCCAGATTCGATGCGCCGGAGCAGCCCGGTCAGGGCCGGGTAGGGGTCGGCGGTCCCGTCGGGAAGCTCGATGGGGTACAACAGCCGGTTGGCCAGCCGGGACACCAGGCGCTGGCGGGTCTCACTGGGCTCGACCTTGATCCAGTTCTGAATCCTCTCGGTGTTCATCACGTCCAGCGGCGTCTGGCCCCCAAGCTGGAAGTTGGGGGTGTTCAGGTAGGTGCGCACCAGCTTGCGTTGTTTGCGCTTCCAGTCTTTGGCCCCCGGCTCCAGCTCGCCCGACGCAACCGCCAGCTCCAGGAAGTCCTGGACGCCGCTCAGGGCGTTGGCCTCCTCCACACCCATCGAGGCGCCCCACTTGAACTCGGGCAGGTCCTGCGGGTAGATCCCGGAGGCCAGGTTCGCTTCCCGGAACGCCATCAGGCCGACCTGAGGGTTCTCGGTGTACGCCTGATGGACCTTGGCCGTCGTGTCGGACCGGCAGATCTGGGCATACCTCGGGAGCTCCAGCAGGTCCAGGGCGGTTGCCAGGGCGGCGGTGATGGCGGTGCGGGCCTCGTCGGTGGGGCGCATCTTGATCGGCAGGTCGTACCAGACAAAGCGCTGGACCCGTTCCTGGGTTATCCGGCCGGCGCCCCCTCCACCGGTGACCACGCCCAAGGCGGTTCCGGCAAGGTGGGCGGCGGCGGGGTCCTGAGCGGCGATGGTCTCCAGGGCCTGGTTGATCGCCGGATCCATTTCGGGCATGAGTACTCCTCAACTTGCTGGGAACAACGGCACCTGCTACTCAGGCTAACCCTAAGACCCCGAAGGTTCCCTCAAATACTCAAAATGCATCCCGTCGGGCACCACCCAGTGGCCGCCCCAGGTCAGTCCGTGGCTCTCCAGGAGCTCGACCAGCCGTTCGTCCATCTTCGGCTCCACCCCGTACGGATTCTGCGAGACGTTGAAGTCGAAGGCGATTCCCCACGAGTGATGTGAGATCCCCGAGTTGGGGTCGCTGTTCAAAAGCCGCGGGGCGAAGCAACCGCCGAAATCCCTGCGGCGGACCAGATCGGCATGCCCCCGGTCGATGACATCCTGGAAAGCGGATCGGATCTGGGGGATCACCTCGTTATGGCAGCGGCCCGAACCCAGAAGGGGAAAGTCGACGTTGGTGGTGTTCTCGAGGATCCATGCCGGGTCGATGGTTATGTTTCGTCCGCTGCCCGGGCGGGCGGCGAACTCGCCGAACCGCTTTTTGATTTCCACCTGGGGCAGGATCGTGCCTCCCGGCCGGAAGACATCCTCCTCGTCGGGGGCCCTGAGGCCCAGCCGCGACCCGTCCGGCAGTCCGGCCCGCAGTGCCTGCTCCGCCTCGCCCTGGCTGGTTCCCCGCTCGAGCTCGACCAGGATGTACTTGAGATCCGATATGCCCAGGGTCTGGGCCGTTTCCAGCGACATCACCACCTCGTGGCTTGCCAGCATGCTATCGGGGACCACGCCCTCAACCGGGATGGCGCCTTGGGAGAAGTTGAGCGTCCCCTGCGACTCGATGTCCCTCAGCTCGGCCCCGCTCTGCGCGAGCAGCGCCCCCCCGTCTGCCAGCCCTTCGAACAGTGCACTGTGGGACTCGGGAACAAAGGCCGAGTAGTCGGCGGGGACCACGGCCAGAACCTCGATGGGGACTCTAAAGCCCTCCGGCGCAGCAGTCGCCGCACCGCCGGAAGGGGACCATGAGTCCAGCCAGCCCACCCCGTTGCGGGCCGTGGCGACGGCTCCGATGCCGTCGACCGCCCGGGCCGCCTCGGCGAGCCGGGGGAGATTGTCTTCGGAGGTCCAGGTGATCAGTATCGGGGCCTTGGGGTCGCCCAGGACCGGGTCTGCCCGGCCCCAGAACAGATTGGCCGCAAAGCCGGCCGCCGCGACGAGCAGCACCAGAATCCCGATGCGGCGCGCGCGATAGCTCCGGGTTGTAGTCATTAATCCATCCTAGGTCCGCGTTGGGAAAAGCCCGTTACAGGCGTTCGAGCAGCCGGGACACCTCGTCCGTCAGGTGGTCGACGTCGATGTTGAGCTCCCGCAGGACGTCCCGCGCCATGTTGTCCTCCTTCAGGACGCCGAGCAGCACGTGTTCGGTGCCGATGTAGTTGTGGCGCAGGTTGGCGGATTCGGTCATGGCCGACTCCAGCGCGGTGCGGGCGCCGGTGGCGAAGGGCAGGTGGCCGGGGGGTGGCGAATCCAGGGCGGGTACCTTTTGGGCCACCTGGCTGCGGACCAGCTCCAGGGTCACCCCGACCGAACGCAGAGTGGCGGCGGCCACGCCGCTCTCCTCGCGCAGCAGCCCGAGCAGCATGTGTTCGGCACCGATACGTTCGTGGCGCAGGTCCCGGGCCTCCTCCTGGGCCAGGATCACCACCTGCCGGGCGGCTGCGGTAAAACGCTGGGGCTTGAAGGCACTACGGACCTTCTGCAGGAGACCGCCCGACGCCGACGGGCTGCGGGCCAGGAACTTCTCCTCCAGGCTGGCTCCCAGCTCACGCAGCTGGTGGGGGAGGTCCTCCAGCCTGGACTGACCGGTGAACCGCTGCTGCGCCCCCTGCTTGCTGACGCCGAGCTGCTGGCCGATCTGCGACCAGGACATGCCCGATTCCCGGGCCTGCTGGACGAAGTAGTCGAGCAGCTGATCGGTTAGGGAGTTCAGCTCCTGGGACAGCGCAGACGCTTCGGTCAGGCGCCCATGCCCGTCGTCGTTTGGCGCCCGGTGGTTCACCAGTTCGATGAGATCGTCGAGCGTCAGAGGACCTTTGAGCATGCGTCAATTGTAAGTTGACGAATCGACAGGGTCAAGGGTGCGGACCCCGTCCGTTTCTTTATGCGTTGGCGTGCTGCTTGGCTCCCGCAAGCTCCTTGATCAGCTCGTGGCACTTCAGTACGCGGGCCTGGTCCTGCTGTTGGCACTGGCGAATGAATTCGGCGACGTCCTGATGGTCGTGGGCGTCCTCAACGTACTTGTCGTACGCCTCGCAGGCCTTCATCGAGTGGTATTGGATGCTCACCATGTCGAAGAAGATGTCATCCGTGGGGGCGTGCTCGTTGCTCATGTCTGCCTCCTAGGTCGGGTTCGCCTGGATCCGATGGTGGGGCAAGTGCCCATTTACCCATCCGGGAGCGGTTCCGAACCTATTTCCCCCAAGCGGTGAGGCCGGATGCTAGGATTCGCCCCGATACCACCGACCTAGTGGCGGGGCTTGTCGAATGATCAAAACGCATCGAGTGCAGGCTGGCGGCAGGTGTGTTTCCATCCTCCTGCTGACGTTGCTGGCCGCCTCCTTCCTGACCCTTTTTGCGTCGCCCGCCCAGGCGCTGGCACTGAGCATCTCCCCGACGTCGGGGTCCGCCGGCACCAGGGTGACGGTCAACCTTAGTGCGGTGCCCGGTCCCTGCACGGTGACCTTTGATGGAGCGGTCGTGGTTGGCCCGGAGGCATGCCAGCCGGATGGCTCGGGCAACGTGAGCGCAGCTTTCACCGTTCCTTCCGGCGCTAGGGCAGGGTCCCACACCGTTCAGGCCACCGCCACCGGCGTGTCGGGCACCACATCGGTTTCGGTTACCTTCCGCATCGGCCCGCCCCCGGCTCCGCCCCCTCCGCCACCTGCCCCGCCGCCTCCTCCCAGGCCGGCCCCGCCCCCTCCGGCTCCGAGGCCTCCAGCGCCCGCGCCGCGTCCGCCCGCGCCTGCACCGGCGCCGCCGGCAGCTCAGCCCCCGGCGCCGCCCCCCGCGGCAACGCCGTCGCCTACTCCGACGGTTACGGCGTCACCTACTCCGACCGCGCCGGCTAGCCCGGGAGAAACCCCAACCGGGGATGTCTGCGACATTCAGCCTTCCGCCGTTGAATCGCTCTCGGTAAGCCCAAGTGAGGGCGCGGCGGGCAGCGTCACCAACGTCTCTATCGATTGGGCGCCCGACGCCGGCACCGGATGCGCCGACGCCCGGTCCCAGATCAGGGTCAACGGCGAGGCCGCCAGCGATCCCGTTCCGGTCGGCGGCGCGGAAGCCCGGATTGAGGTCGATATCCCGGAGAACGTGTCCGACGGCGACATCACCGTCACGCTGGTTTCGGTCGGGCCCAACGGCCGCGCCCTTGCCAGCACCACCTTTACCGTCGACGACGGTGAAGGGGGAGCCGAGGATGACGGCGGCGGAGTCTCCTCCTGGCTGCTGGTGGCCGCCGGAGTGGTCGCCACCCTGGCCGCAATTTCAGCTCAACAGCTGTACAGCCGCCGAAGGGCCCGCTACGGCCGCAAGTAGACCCCGGGTCTACCTGTAAAGTTTGTGGATGAAAAATAAGCCTCGTCACGCCATCGTTCGTCCGCCCGGAGACTCCTTCGTCCGAGCCGTCTCCGACCACCCGGACCAGGGCAAGATAGATCCAAAGAACGCCAGGCGGCAGCATGAGAACTACCGGTACATCCTGGAAGACCTGGCCGGCGAGCTCATCGAGCTGCCCAAAAGCGAGCGGTACCCCGATGCCTGTTTCACCCAGGACACCGCCATCGTGCTCAAGGACCGGGCCTTGCTGTGGAGGACGGCTACGCCCACCCGCCGCGGGGAAGAGAACGCCATCGCCAAGAGGCTGGCGCCGCTGGTGGACGGCGTGGACACGGTGCCTCCCCCCGGCACCATCGAGTGCGGCGACATGCTGCTGCTGGGAAACACGCTGCTGATCGGACGATCACGCCGCACTACGCCATCGGGCATCGACTTCGTAACCCGATGGGCCGGAGCCCTGGGCTACAAGGTGGTCCCGGTCGAGGTGCCTATGGGGGTTCTGCACCTGTCGACCGCCGTCAGCGTCATCCACGACGGGCTGGTGATGGGGCTGCCCAAGGTGCTGGAGCACCCGGCGTTCGACCGGGTGAACACGCTGCCGGTCTACGACGATCCCCTGGCCGCCTGCAACGTGCTGGTCATTGGGGACCGGGTGATTGCCTCGGGCGAATACCAGGTTCACCGCCAGCTGGAGAAGGAGGGGTTCAGCGTCAGCACTCCGGATCTCTCCGAGTTCATCCGGGCCGACGCCGGCCCCACCTGCCTGGCTCTGCTGGTTCCGTGACCCCGGGTTAGGTGCCGGTCAACGCCCGTACCGCCTCCGCATCCGCATCCCGCTTTTGGGCAATGACGGTCTGGATGGGGAAGGGAATCACTATCCCGGTCTTCCGGTAGCGTTCGTGAACGCGCTTTACGAACTCGTGGCGGATCAGGTACTGGTCGGTGTGCTCTTTGACCTTCAGGATCACATTGAAGTCGATGCTGGAGTCGTCGAACGTGTGGTATCGGATGATCGGTTCGTGGTCCACCACGCCGCCGGGGACCTCCTTCATGACCTCCCTGCCTACCTCGATGGTGACCTGTTCCACCGTGCTCAGGTCGCTGTCATAGCTGACTCCGATGGGAACGAGTAGCGCCATCTCGGCCGCCGGCTGGTAGTAGTTCGTCAGGATCGCCGACGCCAGCCGGGCGTTTGGAACCACGATCATGTTGTTCCGGAGGTTGCGCAGAGTGGTGTTGCGCCAGTTGATGTCCTCGACGTAGCCCTCCTCCGCGCTGTCCAGTACCACGTAGTCACCGGGAACCACCTTGCGGGAACCGATCACATGCAGGCCGGCGAACAGGTTGGCCAGGGTGTCCTGTAATGCCAGGGCCACCGCCAGGCCTCCAACTCCCAGGGCGGTGAGGATGGGGCCGACGGAGACGCCCATAGTTTGGAGGGTGACCAGGGCGCCTACCGCCAGAACGGTGACTTTTGCGATATTGGCAAAGATCGACGTCGCTCCGGGCAGCCGCTGGTGACGGGCGGCGTAAAATCCGACGAGTCCCGCAGTGATCCGGGCCACGGCGAGCGTGCCGGTGAGGATGACCAACGCCAGCAATATGGTGGATGTCATCTCCTGAAAGTTCGGCCGCAGCGGTAGGGCGATGGCTGCGGCGTAGGTGCCGGCCGCAACCGTCCAGGGCAGGACCACCTTCGCCAGCCCGGCTCGCACGACATCTGCTATCCGGCTCCGCTCGTCCCGCTCATCGGCCTCGGAATCGCTGAGGCTCCTGGCGATGCGCCGCTGCAAAAGGTAGCGGACCAGGAGTCCTATCACCACCGAGCCGGCGAAAAAGGCGGCAGAAATGATGATTGTGGTGGTGGTCAGGTCTTCGGCGCTCAATTGGGGAGCTCCTTTCCTGCAGTAGAACTAGTCCCGGCGCGCCGGACCGTCTCTAGGAACCCGGATTTGGCATTGTGTCGACCGGAGGTCGATGGGGCGGATGGTGAACACCGGCCAAGTTCCACCCTACCGCAGCGGCGGGACACGTCAACGCTCCAGGCGAGGATGGAATTTCGGTGCGTGCTTTAATGGGTGTAGGTCCTAAAAACCGCTTTGGGAGGTTCCTCTGGCCGAAAAGGGCAAAACTGCCGCGAAGGCCCCCCCGGAGGGGCCGGAGAAGGGTAGCGGCCAAAAAAGGCCCGCTGCACGAGTCCGCGCTGCCGCGGAGCGGTCACGCCCGCCGGCCGCGAAAGGCCCACGCAACGGGTCGCCGGCAACCGGCGCTACGCCCAAGCCCGGCGCTTCCACCCAACAACACGCCCCCGCCACCCAACAAAACAGCTCCCCTGCCCAAAGCAGCCCGGCCGGCGACCGGACGGCGTCCCCGGAAGCAAAGCCCAACGGTGTCGCCAAGATGATCCCCGACGAAGTTCTGGACCCCAGGCCGCAGGGCGTCAAAGGCGTATTCTTCCGGTTCCGTCCGCAGTCCTCGCCGCCCCCGATTCCCCGGCCGATTCTCGACATAGTGAGGCTGGTCAAAGACGCTCATCCCAAGACGGACACCCGGGGCCTGATCCGGGCCTATGAGATCGCGCACCTGGTCCACGAGGGGCAGCTTCGCAAATCCGGTGAGCCGTTCATCGAGCACCCCATCGGTGTCGCTCGCATCCTGGCCGAGCAGGGAATGGACGCCACCACCATTGTGGCCGCCTTCCTTCACGACTCGGTGGAGGACACCTCGCTGGAGCTGCAGGAGCTGCGCACCATCTTCGGCGACGAGGTGGCCGACATCATCGACGGACTGACCAAGATCGACCGCATCAAGTTCCGCAGCAAAGAGCAGGAGCGGGCGGAAAACCTGCGCAAGATGATCGTGGCGATGGCCAAGGACATGCGGGTGCTCATCATCAAGCTGGCCGACCGGCTGCACAACATGCGGACCATCGCCCCGCTTGACCCGGACCGCCGGGAGATCATGGCCACCGAGACGCTGGAGATCTACTCGCCGCTGGCCAACCGCCTGGGCATGTCCCAGGTGAAGGCGGAGCTGGAGGACCTGGCGTTCCAGACGCTGCAGCCGAAGGTTTATCAAGAGATCGAGAGCCTGGTCTCCAAGCGGGCGCCGGCCCGGGACGAGTACATAGAGGACGTCCTGACCATGGTCACCGACAAGATGCGGGACGTCCGGATCAAAGCGGAGATCACCGGCCGCCCGAAGACCTACTACTCCATCTACGACAAGATGACCCATCGCGGCCGGGAGTTCGCCGAGATCTTCGACCTGGTGGGCATCCGGGTCCTGGTCGACGACCTGAAGGACTGCTACGGCGCCGTCGGCGCCATCCACTCGTTGTGGAAGCCGCTGCCCGGGCGGTTCAAGGATTACATCGCGATGCCCAAGTTCAACCTTTACCAGTCGCTGCACACCACCGTCGTCGGTCCAGAAGGCAAGCCGCTGGAGATCCAGATCCGGACCCACGCCATGCACCGGACCGCGGAGAAGGGGGTAGCCGCCCACTGGGCCTACAAGGAGGACAGCTCGGGCGGCCGCAAGGCCGACACCCAGGCTGCCTGGATGAAACGGATGCTGGAGCTGCAGGACACCGAGGACGACGTCGAGTTCCTGGACACACTGCGCCTGGACCTGTTTGCCGACGAGGTGTTCGTGTTCACCCCCAAGGGTGAGGTGATCGAGCTGCCGAAGGGCGCCACGTCGATCGACTTCGCCTACGCGATTCACACCGAGGTCGGCCACCACTGCACCGGCGCCCGGGTGGACGGCAGGCTGCAGCCGCTGTCGCACCAGCTGGCGTCGGGCGAAACCATCGAGGTGCTGACCTCCAAGACCGGGGGACCGAGCCGGGACTGGCTGGACATTGTCGCCACCCCCCGGGCCAGGACGAAGATCAAACAATGGTTCACGGTTCAGCGCCGGGAGGAAGCCCTGGCGGAGGGCAAGGATTACCTGACCAAGTCGTTGCGCAAGGCGAGCCTGCCGGTTCAGAAGATGGTGGCCGACGGGACGCTGGAGTCCCTGGCTATCGACATGAAGTACCCCAATGTAGATGCCCTTTATGTGGCGGTGGGGGAGGGGCGCATCTCCGCCAACACGGTGGTCCGGCGATACCTGAAGCTCCACCAGATCCAACCGGAGACCGAGATGGTGGCGCCGGCTCCGGTGAAGCTGCGGGCCAAGCCCACCTCTTCGGTGCTGGTTGAGGGGGCGGGGGACATCTGGACCAACCTCGCCCGCTGCTGCATGCCGGTACCGCTGGACCCGATCGTCGGATTCATCACCCGGGGCAGGGGGGTATCGGTCCACCGGGCGGACTGCCGCAATGCCATCGGCCTCGGCGCCGTCAACGGGCGCATGGTGCAGGTGAAGTGGAACCCGAGGGTATCGGGGTCGTTCGCAGTTGAGATCCAGATTGAGTCGCTGGACCGGCCGGGACTGCTGCGTGACGTGACCGCCGCGGTTTCCGACACCGGAACCAACATCCTGAACGCATCGATGAGCGTAAGCGCCGGGCACGCCATCATCAGGTTCACCTTCGAGATCACCGCTCCCAGCCAGCTGATCACCATCATCAACATGGTGAACCGGGTGGAGGGCGTCTACGAGGCCCGCAGGGTCACCCCGAGAGCCACTCCCGTCCCTTAGCCGGTCGTGCGCCTGGTCCTGCAACGGGTCTCGTCCGCCTCGGTGTCGGTGGACGGCGAGGTGGTCGGTGAGATCGGCCGGGGGCTGCTGGTGCTGGCAGCCGCCGGGCACGACGACTCTGCTGAAACCGTCGCCAAGGCTGCCCGGAAGATAGCGGATCTGCGGATCTTCAGCGACGCCGAAGGCAAGATGAACCTTTCGGTGACCGAGGTCGCCGGCGAGGTTCTGGTGGTGTCCCAGTTCACGCTGCTGGGCGACACGTCGAAGGGCCGCAGGCCGTCGTTCGTGAAGTCGGCTCCGGGCCCGGTGGCCGAGCCGCTGGTCGATGAGCTGGTAGCTCAATTGGGCAGGTTGGGCCTGAGCGTAGCGAAGGGCCGTTTCGGGGCAAACATGCAGGTGAGCCTGGTGAACGACGGCCCGGTGACGTTGGTGGTCGACCTTCCCTAATAGGCAACGCCCGCCCGACCGCTAAGGGACGCTGGCCGGGAAGCCCAATCATGGGTACCCTCGGGGATGGCAGACGAGTTGGTTCTCCTTGGCGCAGCCGCTCTTCTCCTCCTGAGCGTCATCGTCAGCGGGGCCTGGAGCCGGCTGGGCATCCCCTCACTTTTGTTGTTCCTGGTGATCGGGATGCTGGCGGGTTCTGAGGGACCCGGCGGTATCGCGTTCGACGACGCAGGGGCCGCCCAGGCACTCGGCGTCGTCGCCCTGGTGTTCATCCTGTTCTCCGGCGGGCTGGACACCGAGTGGAAGAAGGTGCGGCCGGTGCTCAACCAGGGGCTCGCCCTGTCCACCGCCGGGGTGTTCCTCACCGCGGTCGTGGTCGGCGGCTTCGCCCACCTGGTGCTCGGACTCACCCTGGTGGAGGGGATCCTGCTGGGCGGCATCGTGTCCTCCACCGACGCCGCGGCGGTCTTCAGCATCTTCCGCTCCCTGGGGACCAGGCTGCGGGGCCGGTTGACCTACCTGCTGGAATTCGAATCGGGGAGCAACGACCCGATGGCGGTGTTCCTGACCGTCGCCATGCTGCAGCTGATCACCAGCCCGGAGTCGTCTCCGCTGGGCCTGGCCGGCTTCTTTGTCCAGCAGATGCTGCTCGGGGGGGTGGCGGGCTACCTGTTCGGCCGGCTGACCGCCCTGCTTGTGAACCGGATCCGGCTCGATCACGACGGCCTGTACCCGGTGATGACACTGGGCATGGTGCTGTTCTGCTACGCGGCAACCACCGCCGCCGGCGGCAACGGCTTCCTGGCCGTCTACATCTCCGGGATAGTGGTGGGCAACACCAGGACCGTGCACCACGACAGCGTCTCGCGCTTTCACGACGGGATCGCATGGCTGATGCAGATAAGCATGTTCCTGGCGCTCGGTCTGCTGGTCTTCCCGTCCGAGCTCAACGGAGTCGTCGGTGAGGGCCTGGCCATCTCGGCGGTTCTGATATTGGTGGCCCGGCCCATCGGGGTCTTCCTCACGCTGTTGCCGATGAGAGAGCCGGTTCGGGAGTGCATGCTGATCTCGTGGGTTGGTCTGCGGGGAGCGGTTCCGATCATTCTCGCCACCTTTCCGCTGTTGGCCGGAGTCCCGCAGGCCGAGTACATCTTCAACATGGTGTTTTTCATCGTCCTCACCTCCGCGCTGGTCCAGGGGACGACGCTCATCA
>JAJCYF010000035.1 GCA_029263035.1 Actinomycetes bacterium | reverse complement strand
GATGCTGGTGATTCTGGGAAGCATTCAGTACTTCTTTGGTGGGATATCAGATCTGTTCACAAGATTGGGCGGCACCGTGCGAGGTCTCGACGAGTGACCTTTAGTTCCGATCGAGGCGATGCCATTGTGGAGCTGGCAATCGTGACGCCAGCCTTAATGCTGCTTATCGTCGGACTCCTCCAGCTCGGCCTATGGCATCACGCCAAGTCTGTCGTGCAGACAGCAGCGATGGAGGGGGCCAGAGAGGCGGCAGCCGACGGAGCCAGCGCGGAGGACGGCAGAAACAGATCAATTGAGGTGCTCTCGGTTGGGTTGGGTTCGGCGGCACGGAGCCCCGCGGTCCGGGTCGAAAAAGGTTCCGAGTTAACGCTGGTTGAAATCGATGCCGAGATGCCCGGGCTGCTTCCAATCCCGGGCCTGTCATCGATTGCCCTGCGCGGCGCTTCCAGCAGCCTCACTGAGCGTTTTCGCCCGGCCGAGGGGACCTCATGACCAGGCGAACGGAAAGCGGCAGCGCCGCGGTCGAGATGGTGATGGTAGCGCCCGTCATGTTGCTGCTAATCGCCACCGTTGTGGCCGCAGGCCGAATCGTCTCTACAAAAACCAGTCTTGAATCAGTGGCTCGTGAAGCCGCAAGGGTGGCATCGATGTCGAGCAGTCCGGTCTCAGCAGAGCTCGCAGCACGGCTTCGAGCTGACGAGGTCGCCGAGCAATTGGGTCTCGACAAACAACTCCTTCGGCTTGAAATTCAGGCTGGGCATTTTGAACGAGGGTCTTCGGTGACCGCCCAGGCGAGCTATGACATGCGTCTCGGCGATTTGCCAGCCTTCGGGCTGCTGCCCGGCAGTTTTGAAATCTCCGCCAAACAATTCGACATCGCTGAGAGGTACGGCTCTCGATGAGTGCCAGTAACGATCGCGATTCCGGCCAAGTCACCGTCATAGTGACGGTTTCAATGCTGGGCCTGTTGGCCATCACCGCGCTTGTCATCGACGGCGGCCTTCTGTTCGCCACCAAGCGCAACCTTCAATCCTTATCCGATGCCGCCGCCCGAGCCGGTGCCATGACATTGGATGAGCAGGCCCTTAGGGAGGGTCAGGATCAATTGATGATCGATCCGGGCGAGGCGGAGGCGGCCGCTTCGTCGTATCTGGATACTGCTGGCTTTCACGGCGAGTTCAACGTGAGCGCTAACACCTCCACGATTCGCGTCCTGCTGAAGGAGGAACACTCCTCCATCCTTCTAGGAATCGTTGGCATCGAGCACTTCGAGATGCGCGCAGCCTCAGTAGCACGACCCGTTGTGGGCACGACGAGAGAGGGCGAGTAACCCCATGACGGCTAGGAATCGCAAGCTGATCGTGGGTGGGATCTTGGGTGCCAGCATTCTTGGCTTGATGGTGATCGGAATGATTTTTCTGAACGACCGATCCGACACCACAGAGGTGAGCCAGGCTCAAACTCTCCCCCACCCCTCCCCTTCAGTCAATACATCAAGTGAGGACCCTACCGCTGAGGTAGAGAGGGCCTATCTCAGATTCTGGGAGGCTTGGACGCGCGCCAACCTCGACCTGGATCCAAGTCTTATGGCAGAAGTCACGACGGGGCCATTACAGCAACTATTCGTCGAGCAGATCGAGGAGCTGAAGGCTAAGGACGAACCTGCCCGAATTTCGGTGGAACACAATTACGAAATTGTTCTCCTCGGTCCCGACATTGCTTCGGTCGAGGATCGCTACGTGAATCACAGCGTTCGTCTCGACCCAGACACGTTGCAGCCGACCGAGCCCGATCCCAACGCGCCGGTCCGCAAATCACACACACTGAGAAAGGTGGACGACCAGTGGAAGGTCGCCGAAATTATCGAGTATCGGTGAGCTTGCTGGTAGCAGTCGTGCTGGTCAGCCAGGGCTCGACCGCTAGTGCCGCCGACGGTACGCCCATCGGCCCGCGCGACACGCCCTCGTCGATGATCGTTTATACGACACCCGACAAAGCGGTTATTGAGGCAGCCAAGCAAACGAGTAGTTCTGGAGGAACTACGAATAAAAGACCGAACAGGAACTGCCGCCTTGGAAGGGATACTGCCAACGTAGGCAGCGGAACATCTCGGCTTTATGCCGAGCACGCGGCCGCCGGTGAGACTTCATTCAACCTGCACTGCGACGGAGAATTCGTCGGCCTCGTTTGGCGCAAGCTCAATCCAAGCCCCGGAAGGCCGGCCATGTCCCCGGTCGAAATAGCTGAACGCCTTAGGGAGGAAATTCCTATTCCGACGGGTTCGCTTCGAGTGAATCCGGGTCTCGGCTTGGTGGGTACCGAGTCCTGGTTCTGGATCGAGGGCTACGACGGACGGCCGGTTACCCACTCGACCGACGCTCTTGGAGTACCCGTGACCGTCGAAGCCCGTCCAACGGAATTCCATTGGTCGTTCGGCGATGGTTCGACCGTGATCACAAGTACCCCAGGGGCTGCCTTCCCCACAGAGTCGGAGGTTCGCCACGTCTTTGAGCGATCGTCTGCCTCCGTACCGGATGGGTATCCGGTCGAGGTGCGCTTCAACTTTGCGGTTCGCTACAAAGCCGACGGAGGCGACTGGATCGATCTACCCGCCATCACCAGGGTGGCCACTACGCGATACCCGGTTCGAGAATCCCAAGCGGTGCTAATTCAATGAGAAGAGCTGCTGCGGTTCTTGCGATAGCCGGTCTTCTGATCGGGACGCCGACGATGTTGGTATTTCTGTTCGGACCGCCCACCCTGCCTCAGCCGAATCTGGCTGAGTTCGTTGAATCGCTCTCGGGACAACTGCTGTCAGCAGAGACCGTCTTCCGCCTTCTTGGTCGCATGGCTTGGCTCTTATGGGCGCATATCGCCGGCCTCTCAGTGCTGAGAATCATTGCGCTGAAGATCATGACCCCTCGGTCGAAAGCCGGCCCGGCCCTGTCAACGTTGACAGGTCGACTCACGCCGTCCTTCGTGCTTCGAATCATCGACATCGCCCTGGGGGGAACCTTGCTGTTGGCTCCGCTGGTCATCCCGATCTCGGCAGCGGCCGCGGGACCACAAGGCGCACTGGTAGACACCAGGACCGAACACCACAGTCCCTCTCAGTCGAGATCCTACCTTGTCAGGCCGGGCGATTCGCTTTGGAAGATTGCGGAACAACAGCTCGGTTCGGGAGACAGCTGGCCCGCAATCTTCGAGTTGAACAAAGGGCGTCAATTCCCCGACGGCAGAACTCTGTCGGAGCCTCGACTCATTCACCCCAACTGGCTGCTGTGGCTTCCGGGCGCCGGGGAGGCCGGTTCCGAGATGGTTGAAAGTGGTCTTAGTCAACCAAGCGCGGTAGCGGGCGGCGAAGCAGCCGATCCCCGAGCAGAGTCCGCAGCATCTCCCGGTTCCGCCGGCTCGATGCCGAACGAAGATGGGGAGAGACGCGGCACCAGCAACTCCGACCCGGCCATGGTCAAGCTGCGGGAGGGTGGGGCTCTGGCCGCCTCATTCGTGGCCGGGATCATCGCATCACAGACGATTGCGGCCCTTCGTCGCCGGCGCCGGTTTCGGCCCGACGCTGCGATCCACGAGGTGCGGCCGGAACCCAGCGTCGTTATCGAAGGGCGAAGAGCGGGATTGCCCGAAAGGCCGACGTTGGATGACGCTCTTGCTGCCTTGATCTCAGCTTGGCCGACCGAGTCAAGCGGTTGGCCTCCGGTGCTCGCATGCATCGAAGATCCGGACGTCGCAACCTTCCTAATTGACAAGACAGAATCATCGCCGAGTCCCCGATCGACCTCTAGTGTGAGCTTTCAAGACGACGAGACGCTCAAGGCGCAGGTGCGGTTGAACCACTCCCCTCCTGGCGAATCGCTGTCTGCGCTGGAGCAGGGATTGTTCATTCCCATCGGTTCATATTCTGGGAGCGAATCGGTCAGCTACCGGCTACTGGGCAATCCGCCGTTGTCAGTTCAGGGCAGGTTGACCGATGAGTTCATATCGAACCTGTTGCTAGCGTGCGCCGCGGGCCGAACCATCCATGAAGTCGAACTAATCGTTGTCGGCACCGACCTTCAGTTGGGCCCGGTGGCCGAAATTCCGCACCTGCGACAGATTCCTTGGGAGCGTGCCCCTGAGGTCCTGGCCGAGCTTCAGGCTGAGACCCTGGGAAGAGCCAGAATTTTCGCTCAGCACGGTGCTTCAGGTCTCAGCGACTTTCTGGGGGCGGGGGCGCCCGAGCACCTTCCCGCCTTGGTGATGGTGACCACCCCGCCACCGAGCAGGCTGGTGGAATCCATCGAGGGCTTGGCCGCCAGCGCTGCCACCTCGGGTCTCGGTTTCGTCGGCGCCGGCTGGCGCCCCGCCCTAACCCGACTGGCGCTGGAGGTTGACTCCCAGATCGCCGTGGATACTGACCTGCAGATCCCCGACCGCCTGGACTCGGCGCTGCTGAGCAAATCCGACACCCAAAAGGTTGTCGACATCTTGCGCGATGCCCACCTCGACCCACAGGACCCCATGGCCCAAGCCGAAGAGCCGATTGCCGAACCGTATTCCTCGGACAGTCCGGTGTCATCGCCTCTTGAGACCCCAGACTTACTCGTTGGAAAAGACGGCCACGACGAAAATGGCGGGGTTGCGGATTTCGAGGAAGTGCCTGCCCCACCCTTGCCGATTCAGGCTGGCGACGACGACGGGAATTCTGAGCCCCAGAGCCAGAACGGTCGTTCTCCCAACCAACTAGTTCCTGAGCCGTCTCTCAGCTCGACAGAACAATCTGATTCCTCAGCCGTTGGTTCAAGCAATGAACGCGTCGGTCCCAGCCGCATAGAGGTTCGCTGTCTGGGCGCGATGTCGATTACTCGCGACGACGCCGCTCTGCACAACGGTTGGGTCAAGGGATCCAAGGAGCTTCTCGCGTACCTGATCGTCAACCGAGACGGGGTTCCCAAAGACCGCGTGCTGGAGGTCATCTGGCCGGACGCAAAGCTCAAAGAGGGCGAAAAGCTGCTTCGGGAGGCACTCTATTACTTGAGGAAGCAGACGCTAGGCCCAGACGACGCCAAATGGTCGGAAGACTATGTCCGGCGAGCGGGAGAGTCACTGATTCTGGGAGGGGATGATCGCTGGTGGGCCGATGTCTGGGAGTTCGAATCACAGGCCTCCACAGCCGGACAGCTCGGACCCCAACAGAGCAAGGCCGCACTCCGGCACGCACTCTCGCTTTACAGGGGGGAGTTTTGCGACGACTGCTACTTCTCCTGGGCCGAGCAACTCCGCGAGCGCTACCGGAGGCTATACCTACGGTCCTGCGCCAAGCTCGCCGAGATACTGGAGGCGGACGGTGAAGTTGACGAGGCAATCGAGGTTCTCGAACGGGGCATCCAGGTCGACCACCTTTGTGAGGATCTCTACCGTCGGCTAATCCGGCTCGAAGCATCCCAAGGCCGGACGAACGTGGCCATCAGGCTCTTCCAGCAACTCACCAAGGTACTCGACCGGGAACTGGACCTGGAACCCGAGCCCCAAACCCTCGAGCTTATGAATCAGGTTCGCAATATCTCCCGCAGCGGCCCGGCCGATTCGAGCTTCGAAAGCTCCGCTACTCACTAGAAACTAGAGCCGGGATCCGGCATCCCCGGACCAGGCCGCATCCACCCGCCTTTACCACGCTGCCCGGCGCAGTGCCTGGGAAGCAGTAAGAAAGGCCCGACATCGAGCCTCCACCACCCCCTCGAGTTGGACGCCGCGAGCGCAGTGGAGCTCAAGGACCTCAAGCTCGCCAAGAAACTGTCCGGGTACCAGTAGGCCTCGCTGGTCCGGGAATCACCCTAGGCGACCCTCTCCGAATCGGGCAATCGCCCCGATGAGATCGTCCAGTGACGGTGAGCCTTCGAGCCCGTTTTCGGTTCGGTAGAGCCTGCAGGCGAATCCGTACGGGCTCGACTCTTCCACGAATATGTCCACGCCGTCCAAAAGAACGGTCGGAGATCCCCGAAAGCCGAGCAGATCGGCGTCGGCCGCGGATTCAATCCTTTGTGAGCGGACTTCTCCGGAGGCTCCGACCCGTTCGAAGGCAAGCCGGGCCCTTGATTCTGCCAGTTCCCGGTTGGGGCATCCCTCGAGATAGAGCACGACCACTTCCATGGACTGAGCTTAAAGCCTCCCCCCGACTGGAGGGTCAAGTGCTAAGTTTCAAGGATGCGAATCGGGGAGGTTGCAGCCGCAACCGGAGTGTCGATCAAGACCTTGCGCTACTGGGAGCAGGCAGGCGTCGTTCCGGCGCCTCCCCGTACCGGTTCTGGTTATCGTGACTACCCGGAGAGCACCATCGAGCAGGTGCGATTTATCGTTGCGGCGCAGTCGGTCGGGCTATCTCTGCAGGTGATCGGCGGAATCATTCGGCTGCGATCCGAGGGAATAACCCCGTGTCATCACGTCGAGCACCTGCTCGGCCGGCGCCTGGACGAAATCGATCTTCGAATGAAGGATCTACAGGTTGCGCGGCGTGAAGTGGCAGAGCTGCTGGCACGGGCCCGGACTCTTGATCCGCAGGAGTGCAGTGCATCGTCTGTATGCCACCTCATTGCAATCCCCGAGGCGTCCAAAGCCTGGTTCGGGGTGGGTCACGTGATGACCGAGGGAAGGTCCGGTATCACTGCAACTGCTTTGCGGCCTCGGCCATGAGATTGCCAAAGGCGCGGGCACCGGTCGGAAAGGCGTGAATTGTGTCGGCAAGCACCACCACTGGAGCGGACAGCATCATTGCCAATACTGCCTCGTGGATAAGCTCTCCCGCCGCCGGACAAGCTGCGAAAGCGCCGGCAAGGACTCCTCGCTCCCGGTCGATCACTGCCGTCAGATGACCTCGGGTCCCTTCGAGGATCGCGTCGGCGGAGCGGCGAATCGGCTCGATGGTCTGACCACGCGCGGTCGCCGCGAAGTCCTGGGTGACCTCAAACGCGTCGACACCGGCCGCTTGGGCCTCCTGCAGACTCAGTCCGACTGCCGCGCTCTCCGGATAAGTCAGCGTCGTTCGTGGGATGGAGCTCAGGTCGGCACGAGCGGGAAGGCCCAAAGCCGCCCGGGCGGCCACCCGGCCCTGGTAGTCGGCGAGGTGGGTGAACTGCAGTCCGCCTGCGGCATCACCCGCTACATAAAGGCCCTCGCCGGCCTTCATCTGGTGGTCGAGCGTCGGCCGTCCTTCTCGGTCCAGAGCAACGCCCGCCGACTCGACGCCAAGCTTTCGCAGATCAGCCGGACGCCGACCGGTAGCCACGATGAGCACTTCCCCCTCCACGGTTGAACCGTCGGAGAGCTCGACTCTTCGTCCCAAGCCCCCACGATCCACCCGGGTCGCTTTGACGCCGGCGCGAATCTCCACCCCTTCCTCAACAAGCTGCTGGCGGATGATCTCCGAGCTTCTCGGATGGTCGTCACTGAGGATTCGGTCACCCGACTGCACCAGCACCACCGCCACGCCAAACCGGACGTATATCTGTGCGAGCTCGACACCAACCGGCCCGGCTCCAAGGATGACGACGCTTGCCGGGAGCTCCCGCGTGGAGGTCGCGTCGCGGTGGGTCCAAAATCCCGCCTCCATCAGACCCTCTACCTTCGGAATGGAGGGAGTCGACCCGATAGCCACGATCAGGTTGCGAGCTTCAAGCTCCTGCCTTCGGGATCCGTTGAATTCCACGCCAACCCTGCCGGGGGCGGTTATGCGAGCCCGGCCCCGGACCACCTTAGCGCCCAGTCCTTCCAGCCAGCGAACGTGATTGGCGTCGGATGGGTGCTGGGTTCCCTCCCGGGTGATCATCCAGTCACGGCGAGCGGATGCCCGCCGCCAGGAGTAGGCGCCATCTGTAGCCCGCCGGTGGGCCGAATCGAGCAGGACCTTGGACGGCATGCAGGCCCAGAATGCGCATTCTCCGCCGATTAAGTCCCGCTCTATCACGGCGACACTGGCCCCCAGCTCTGCCCCGAGTGTGGCGGCCGCCTCCCCGGCAGCTCCCGCGCCGATAACAATCAGGTCGTATGCCATATCGCTCTAGCCGTCCCTTCGCGGTCGGCGACGCTTGGAGGGTTGCATTATCCGGGAAGACGGATCGGGATGGCCGGATGATGGACTAGCGATCGTTTCCCTGTTCCTCAAGAGTGCGGGCGAAGTGCCGGAGACGATCCAAGGCGCCGGCATCAACCGTCGGAGCAAGCCGCCGGAGGCTGGCCTTGAGCTCGGTGATCGTCTCGGCCCTCATGCCGCAACGGCGGCAGACCTCCAGGTGAGAGGCGATCCTGCGGGCAGCGCGCTGATCCGGGATCTCTTGGTCGAGGTAGGCGTCCAGATTGCGAAGTACCTCGATGCAGCTCGCCATATCGTCTGTCGATCGCACCATTCGCATAAGAGCCTTCATCGTCTCCCCTTCCGGGTGAAACCGTCGTCGAACAACTGCTTCCTCATCCTTGCCCTCGCCCGGTGCAACCTGCTCATCACGGTGCCGATCGGAATCGACAGGACGGTAGCAGCCTCCTGATAACCGAGTCCATTGATATCGACCAACTCCACCACCCGACGGGAGCTCTCGGGCAGGGCGTAGAATGCCTCCGCCACCGCCCCGTCGAATTTGCGGTCCACAACCAGGCTCTCCGGATCGTCCGAGCCGTCGGAGGTCGCCGCCAGTTGGCGGTGAGCTGCGTCCTGGTCGGCCAACAGGGCCGGCCGCTGGCGACGGTTCCGGTTGATGTGCGCATGCCGCAAGATCGTGAGCAACCAGGCCCTCGGATACCGGCCGTCAAACCGGTCGATGCTGCGGTAGGCCCGTAGCATCGTGTCCTGCACCAGATCCTCGGCATCGGCGTGGTTGCGAGTGAGCGCCAGTGCAACCCGCAACAAAACGTCCAGCTGTGGAAGCACGTACTGCTCGAGTGCCGCAACTCGATCTCGCTCTTGATTGATTGTCATCTCACCTCGGGACACGTGCTGGAAACCCGCTAGCCAACCTTGCTATTCCGCTCTGGCTTCGGCCTCTGTGATTGCCCATGCGGCGTTGATCAGACCAATATGAGTGAAGGCCTGGGGGAAGTTCCCCAGCAGTTCCCCGGATTCTGGCTCGATTTGTTCGGCCAGTAAACCGATGTCGTTGGTGTGACCCACGACACGCTCGAACAACGTCCGGGCCTCGGGGGTGCGACCGAGCAGCGCCAGGCACTGCACGAGCCAGAAGGTACAGATGGTGAAGGTGCCCTCTTTTCCCGGCAGGCCGTCTTCGCGCCGGTACCGAAACACAAAACCCCGTTCGTCGGTAAGGCGCTGCCGGACTGCCTCTATCGTCGCCAGCATTCTCGGATCCTCGGCCGGGAGGAATTGGACCAGAGGAATCATGAGGACCGAAGCATCAAGATCGTCCGAGCCGAACGACTGGGTGTAGGCGCCCGCCCGGTCGCTCCAACCCTTCGCCAGGATGGCTGCCTTGATCTCGTCACGAGACGCTTCCCATCCGGCCACCCTCTCCAACGCATCCAGCCGGGGAGCCAGCCGAACCGCCCGGTCGAGTGCCACCCAGCACATGAGCTTTGAGTACAAAAAGTGACGAGGGCCTCCCCGCACCTCCCAGATGCCCTGATCGGGATCTTGCCACTTCGCCGCGGCTTCGTCGGCGAGACCGGCGAGAAAGCTCGAGGTCGAAGAGCCGAAGTCGCCGACCCGGTCGGCCAACAAGCAGGCGGCGCTCAGCAGCTCGCCGTAGACGTCGAGCTGAAGCTGGTACCACGCGTCGTTCCCAACGCGCACCGGGCGGCTGGCACGATAACCCCCCAGATGGTTGAGCTCGGCTTCTGGAACCCGCCGCTCTCCTTCGACTCCGTACAGGATCTGTAGGGAGCTTCCTTCACCTCCAAGCGCACCGGCAGCGGTTGCGAAGAAGTCGAAGAACTTCCGCGACTCGTCCGGGCAGGCCGCCACCCAGAGCGCCTCGATAGTAAGCGACGCGTCCCGAACCCACGAGAACCGGTAGTCCCAGTTCCGGACTCCTCCCACAACCTCGGGCAGTGAGGTTGTGGGCGCAGCCACGATAGCGCCGGTCGGCGCGTAGGTAAGGGCCTGAAGCACCCGGCCGCTGTGGCGGACAAGCTCCTGATAAGCCCCCTCGTAGCCCTCGTGAATTTGAGACCAGGAGCGCCATGAGGAGACGGTGGAGTGCAAGAGGGCGAAGATCTCGTCCTGCGACCATGGCTGTGGGATGTCGCGCCAGGGCGAGCAGACCCTCACCGCGAACGCCAGCCGCTCGCCCGCAGCGATGGTAAAGCGCCCCCGGACGGAGCCCGGACCTGGATCCAACCGCACCGCGGAGGAGACGATACAGGTTTGTGGACCTCCGGAGGTGCGCCAGCCCTGACCGTGGGAAGCAAAGTCGGGAACGGTGAGACCGTACTCGGGACGGGGAGAGAGCTGCAGGACCAGCTCGACATCTCCGGTCAGCCCTTCGACAACCCGCACGATGGCGTGCGGCGATGAAGCCCCTATCTCATGCCCCTGCTCACCGGGTTCGAAGGGCATGGCGTCGGTGAGCGATACCGACCCGGTCGATGTGACGAAGGTTGTCTGCAGCACCATGGTGCCGTCCAGGTAGCAGCGGGACGACCTAAAGCGTCCAGCCGGTGTAATTGTCCACTCACCCCCACGGCCATCGAGCAGCCGGCAGAAAATAGATCCGGAGTCGAACCGGGGCAGACACGCCCAGTCAATGGAGCCGCTCCTGGAGACCAAAGCCGAGCCCTGGGAGTCGGAGATAAGAGCGTACGAGCCGATCGGCTCGTAATCGGACCGTTCCGGTTTCATAGGCTCCTCGACGGGAGGAGCATGTTCGACACGACATCACCCGACGCGCCCGGGTGGGAATCAGAAAGAAGACCGGGCACTACCGACGCCTGGTGGCGACGAGGATTCCCCAGTTCGATACGCAAAACGGGACGAGATAGGTCAGGCCAACCTTGATCCACAGACCGGTCGTAGCCTTTCCGGCCAGAACGACATCGAGGTGATTGACGACGAACAGGATGGTTCCGACGAGGAGGGCAATCCGCACGGTGCTCAACAAATGAGGCCGATGCAGGCAGACCCTTAAGGCCTCCCGACGAGTTGACCACCGAAGCTCAACCCTTTCCGGCAAGTCGCTACCCACTTGCCTTGCGCCGCCCGTCATATTTCGTCCTTGTTGGCCTTCGGGTTGCGTGCCTGGATGAGGCTTTCCGCAAATCACGCTTCCGACCAACCCCGTTGTTGAAATCCCTATCCATCCGGCCGGGCCCCAGCAGACCCTGCTCCCCCACCGCGTTTAAGGTGTCGTACTTGAGGCTTCTAGATCCTCCCTCAATACCATTCCCAGGACCATCCCGTCCGAGGTTGTCACCGGAGCGGTATCGAGATCTTTGTCCCTCATTAGCCTCGTCATCTGACTGACATAGACATCAGGACGGAAAGTGCTCGGTCCGTTCTCCATAGCCGCCTCGGCCGTAACGTTCGGATCGCCATCGAGCTGGGTCTTGTAGAGGCGGCCCAACAGAATCCCCTCCCGGTTCACTACAAGAGCGGTGTCCCAACCATCGGCCGTCGCCCGCTTTGCCACCTCGCCGACCGGATCTTCCAGGCCGGCACGGGTTACGTCCCTACGGACCACCTTTCCCAGGCGCGGCGCCGCAGCCAGCTTTCCTTCCATCGGGAGCCCGGCTGCGCTCCAGTCGGCCTTGCCCCCCCGATACTCGTAGACCTCCTTGAAGCCTAGGGTTTCGAGCCGCCACGCGGCTCGTGGGCTCATGTCTCACTGGTAGTCGAAGCAGTAGGCGATCACCGGAGCATCGGGGTCGAGGCTGCCGGCACTGGAAGCGTCCAGCTCCTTCAGCGGGATGCTGACCGCTCCAGGCAGGTGCTCATCGTCATACTCGGCGGGCGGGAGCACCTCCACAAGCTGCGCCCCCTCGTCCATCAACCTCAGGACGTCGGTTCTATTTACCTCTACCGGCATCTCGTCTCCCCCAGGTTGATGCCAATGGAAAGCGGCGCCACCTACGGATTGAGCCTTGGCCGGACCATAGCGTAGGTGATTCCGAGGATCGCTCCGTACACCAGGTGACCGATCAGACTCTGTGTCGTCATGTCGTTGAGGGCAAACGTCGGCATGCCCAGCCGCGCCGGCATGATGAGCAGCGGACCCAGGACCCACCAAACCGCTCCGTACGCCAGCCCGAGGACGGCGGCTGTGCCCGGCTTGTTTGCCCGGCTCCCGAGCAGCAGGGCGAAGGTCAACCCGATGAACGCCGAAATTGCCAGGTGGACGACCCAACCCACGACCACCGCCTCACTGCCGACCAGCATCGCGACCATCGGGATCATCCCCATCATCTGCATCATGATCCCGAATACAACCCCGCCGACCAGGCCGCCGACGATGCCGGCAGGCACCGCTGAGCCAACGCGGCTGGACAAGTTACCGTGGGCGCTGCTTGACATTGCCATGGGTCCCTCCTTTGCAGCCGGAACTTCCGGCCTTCTGCTTCCTGGGACTCCGCTCGCTCAGGATTGATTGCAATCAAAACGGGGCCAAAGGGGTTCTAGGTAGCGATGACAACTTCGGACTTCGACTTTCTCCAACGCACCCTCCCCTGCATGGATCTCGTCTACAACCTCGCCCGGCGCTGTACCACCCACCACCAGGACGCCGAAGACCTGGTTCAGGAGACCTATCTGCGCGCCCTCAAGTCGTGGCGATCCCACCGCCGTCCCGACAAGGTGGAGGCCTGGCTGGCGACCATCTGCCTGAACGTTGTTCGCTCCGACTACCGCCGGCGCTCCCGGCGACCGGCGGAGCAACTGCAGGCGGAGGCCGGATTGGATTTCAGAAGCGGCGACCACACTGAGGACACTGCGCTCGGGTCGATCGACAAATCTGCCGTTCACCGGGCACTCTGGGAGTTGCCGGATGAGCAGCGGATTGCAGTGGTGCTGGTTGATATCTGCGGATTCACCTCAAGTGAGACCGCCCGGATTACCCGATCCCCTCGGGGGACGGTGCTGTCACGGGTTCACCGGGGACGCAAGGCTTTGGCAGAAACCACTACGTTGAGGCAGGTTTACAAGCATGAGACATGACCCCGCTCGGGACGCCGCCGCCTATCTGGGAGGTGCGATGTCCGACCGCAAGAGCGAACAGTTCGAGGCTCACCTGCTCACCTGTGCCGACTGCTGGCACGAGGTCACCCGAGCCCGCGGCGGAAGGGCAATTGGGGAGTCGCTGCGCGAACTTGCTCCCCAGTCTCTGCGCGAGGACATCCGGGCTACCGCCCAGAGCGAAAGTTCCTCTTCCGGGCGGTTCCAACTCCGGTGGCTGGCTGCTGCGGTAGTGGCGGTGACCTTGACGGCGATAGCGGGAACCGCGCTGCTGCGCCCCGGCCATGGTGATCGGTCGATGGTCCAGCAACCGGAGTCGATTGCCCAGGCGATCATCGATTTTCAGAATGGGCGCATCCCGGCCGAGCGGCCGGTAGAGCGAGACGCACCCGATCTGGCCGGGATTGGTTTCACGGTATCTGGGGCGGGCTCGGGCGAGGTGGGCAACGTCGAGGTTGACGGGTTCACTTACCAGGACCAGGCGGGACGTAGGCTTCAGCTCTATGTGAGCCGACGGCCGTTTCCCGAAGCGGCAGGCGCAGAGATGATTCTCGACGGTCCCGGCAGTCCCTGGATGGCGTCGAGCCAGGGCATCGGCCTGTTGTGCGCTCAAAAGCCGTTCCCTCTGCTGGCTCTTTCCGAGGACCCGGACGTTCTTCAGGAACTGTCGACCTACCTCAGCGTGTCGTGAGGATTCCGCCGGAACGGGCTTTGGTCCCTGGCGCCTTGGGCGCACCGGGCAACGCACTGACGGGCCTGCCCTCATCGAGATAGATCTGTTCGCAGCTATCGAGAGCACCTGGTGGCTCGGCATCCCGATTGCCTTTCTTGCCGGCCTGTTTCTCGGGCTGAGCCCCCTTTCGCTGCCGATAACCGGTACCGCCGCCGGGTTGGGGATCACCGGAGCGCTGGGCGCCCCGGGCGGCGGGGTGAAGCTGGTGGCCGCTTTCGGCGGGGGCATGATCCTGGTCTACACGGCGGTGGGATTGGCTGCGGGGCAGATCGACATCGTAATCGACGAGTATCTACGTCCGTATGCGGGCTTCGGCTACCTGTTGATTGCTGCCCTTCTGCTGGGGCTGGCCGGGTGGATGGTTCTCCGGCCGGCTTCCTTCTGTACCGCCTGCGCCCGGCCGCCGAAGACGAGTCCGAGCGTGCTCGGCGCCTTCCTGGCGGGCATTCCCGGCGGTCTGGTCAACTGCCCGGCATGCGCGGCTATTGTGACCGGTATTGCCGCGTCGGCCGCCCAGCTCGGAAGACCTCTCTACAGCGGGGCCGTCATGTTCGCTCTGGGAGCCGGCCACATCGCTGTACTCCTCACCGGGACCTGGTTCTTCACCCGTCGATGGACGGCCCCGGCCAGGTGGCGGCGGCTGGCCCAGGGGTCGGCAGCCGGCCTGCTGATATTGATCGCGGCGTACTTCCTCTACCTGGGACGCCTGAATGGCTTCGACACCGGGCCCCGGCTTCCCTAACCGCTACTCCCCGGTGCTCCTGCGCCGGCGAGCTGCCGACCGCCGCTCGGCGCCCTTTTTTATCTCCTCCATCGACGCGACCACCGTTCGCTCCCACGCCGGCCGTACGATTGAACCGCCGTAGATTCGCCCGAGGAGCCATAGGTCGGCGCCCAGCTCTCCCCGATAGCTCAGCGCCGTCTCCGACCCGATCTCTTCAAGCAGGAACTCCTCTGAGACCTGAGGCACCGGACCCTGCAACAGCCGAAAGGTGATACGGCCAGGGGCATAGAACTGCACTGCTTCCACGGTCACCGCATCCATCAGGGGCAGTTTGGTCCGGTGCTCGGCGATCACCAGGTTGGACCCCTTCTCCAAGACCTTCAGCTTGCTTCGCAGGGCTGCCGGCGTCTGGCCCAGGTAGGGGCCGGAGATCTGCTCGAAAACCAGGTCCCGGGGAGCGTTGATCTGTACGGTGATCGGGCCCAGAGGGTGCAGCGATCTCCCCCACCCGAGGTCCAGGTGAATCCGACCCCGTGAGACCAGGAACATGCCGGCCAGCGCGGTGGCGGCGCTCGCCAGCGTGCCGGCCGTACCGACACGCAAAGCCCTCACCTACTCCCCGTCACTGTTGGGCCGACTGCCTGATCTGACGGCAAATCGACAAATCGGTCTCTGGAGGCGCTGCGCATTGCCAGGTAGGCCAAAATGAGGAAGTAGGCGTCCTGCAACAGAACATACCAACTCAGGCGTTGAGCAAGGTAACGTCCGAAGCATCCGCAGTTCGCCACGTCAAGCCCTCGCAGGAACGCCTGTACCGCCAGGGCCGACCAGGTGACCGCCACCCCGAAGCCAACCGACCCTGCCAGATAGCGGGAACGTGGCCGGCCGGCCAGTAACCCGATACCCGCGAAAAGCTCCGCCGCGACAAGGGCGACCGACAGAATCAGGCTGAGGGTTTCGCCGGCAATCTGGTAGCTCGCTATGGCCTGCACGAAAGCCGAGAAGCTCAACAACTGGCCGGTGGCCATGGCAAGGACGAGCAGTGCGAAGAGCAATCTGGCGATGGGCAATCAGGCTTCCCTTCTCAGGTCAAAAGGTGAGGATCTGATATCCCTGGGACATGAGCTTACGCACACTGGGGTGGCCGGCGAATTCGTCGAGGAGCTCGACCTCGGTTTCCTCGATTGCGTCCTTCACTCCATAGACCCCAGCACAGTAGCTGCACGCTCCGGCGACCAGTCCCCTGGTCTGTTCAAACAAGCCGTGGTACTTGTGCGCCTTGTCAGAAAGCGTAGGGATCCACTGTGTTCCTGCTCCGTCGAATATCAGGATCACCTTGTCGCCTGCTTCATCCAGCTCCCGGGCAATCTGGAGCGCGTTCACTACCCGTCCCAAATCTGCCCTGGCTTCCGTGCCGGCCAGGATCAATAGGGCTGCCGCAATCATGACCGACCTAACCCGGTAGCCCCGCTGGAAATTCCCTCCCCAGGCCAAGCCTACCGATCATCGCCCCTCACTCTGGATCGCACGGTTCTCAACGCTACCTTCCACCAGGTTCAGCAGAACATACGACTCCAGGACCAGCAACAGGTACTGTGCGTTCGCTTTCCACAGCGCCAACCCGACGAAGGCGAGCAGGTAGGAGTCGTACATCGGATTCTGCAGGTAGCGGAACGGGCCCTCGTCCACCGGCTCGGTAGGTCCGTGGCCAAAGATGTTTCCGTTCGCAGTCCGCTCAGGACCGAGGAGGGCAAAGGTCCACAGCCACAGAGCACAGCTCAACCCAAGAATCAGGATGCCCGCCGGACGCAATTGCTGGGGCAGAGGCCATCCGCGGTGACGGCCCAGGTCCGACACCAGATAAAGGAACACAAGCCAGCCGGGAGCGACGATCGCCAGATGGAGATACCAGGCCTTGTTTCCGTAGCGCCGGGTCAGAAAACCGGTGCGGAGTTGAAGGGCCACACTCCCGGTGTTGATTCCCGCCGCCAGGGCGAACACCGCCATGGTCCGGAGCAGATGAGTCATCCACTCAGTCTGATTCCATCAGGATTAATTGGCTAGGAGTCGCCGGTTCGCGCTCGGCTCTCCGGTGTGCCTGCGGCGTCGATTGCCTTGCGGTCAACAGAGAATACGGGAATTTTATGTACAGTCGCCGGGTTCATAGGTTACAGGCTTCAGCTGAAGCCATGAATCAACAAATCCACAGATGCGGAGTTGCGCAGATGGCTTTACAGGAATCCAACAGACCTGGATCGGAATCCAGCCCGGAAGAACAAGAGGTAGCCGAACGGATCTTCGGCGCATGCCGCGTCTCCGGCAGCCATGCCAATGCCCACTCCTCAGGCTTAAGGGCGGTGTGGGATGGGTTGTGACCGTCGACCAAGCTCTACATCGCGGTCGCGGTGGTGTGGTTGTTGATAACCCTGGTGGGCTTGGTGACCTGAGCCCCGTCCAACGGGGCCGGCTTGCGATAACTCCCCAAGTCGAACACGGTGGTCTTTCCACGACAACAGAGGTGAACATCAGGGTTCAAGGCACATCGGCACTTCGTGGGCACCGATTCGAGGAGGCCCCCAGTTGAGTCAACCGCAGCCGGTCCGTCCGACAAAACGCGACCGCGACGAAGTGTTCGTCGAGTTCACCAAGAGCATCTGCCCGGTCTGCAAAGTCGTGGTCGACGCCGAGGTAAACGTGCGCAACAATCGTGTGTACCTGCGCAAGCGTTGCAAGCAGCACGGCCCCTTCGAGGCCCTGGTCTACTCGGATGCCCAGATGTGGTTCGACTCGCAGCGCTTCAACAAGCCGGGGACCATCCCGCTCAAGACGCACACCGAGGTTGATCAGGGATGCCCGCTCGACTGCGGCTTCTGTCCCGACCACAAGCAGCATGCCTGCCTGGGAATCATCGAGGTCAACACCTCGTGCAACCTCGACTGCCCGCTGTGCTTCGCCGATTCCGGACACCAGCCGGATGGGTTCTCGCTGTCCCGGGAGCAGGTTGCCGCCGGGCTAGACGCCTTCGTCGAGGCTGAGGGCAACCCGGAGGTGGTCATGTTCTCCGGCGGAGAGCCCACCATCCATCCCCTGATCCTCGACTTCATCGCCATGGCGATAGACCGAAAGATCGAGTTGGTCACGCTCAACACCAACGGGATCCGGCTGGCACGGGACCAGCGGTTCGTGGACGCGCTGGCGGCGTTCAACCCCCGGCCCCGGATCTACCTGCAGTTCGATGGGTTGGAGAAGCAGACCAGCCTGGCCCTGCGCGGCAAGGACCTGCGGACGCTCAAGCAGCAAGCCCTGGACCGCTGTGCCGAAGCCGGCATCGTGGTGGTTCTGGCGGCTGCCGTGGAGCGCGGGGTCAACGAACACGAGGTGGGAGATATCGTCCGCTTCGGCATCGAGCACCCGGCGGTAAAGGGCGTCGCATTCCAGCCGGTAACCCACTCGGGCCGCCACCCGGAGTTCGATCCCTGCGACCGGGTGACCAACGCCGACGTGATACACGGGCTTGCCGACCAGCTCCCGGAATGGTTCCGCGCCTCGGACTTCGTGCCGGTTCCCTGCTGTTTTCCCGCCTGCCGGTCGATCACCTATGCGATAACCGACGGCGAGACGGTGATCCCGGTGACCCGGTTACTCGACGTCGAGGACCACATCGACTATGTGGCCAACCGGGTGATGCCCGACCCCTCGATCAGGGCGGCGCTGGAAAAGCTGTGGAGCGCGTCGGCGTTCACCGGAAGCCCCACCACCGACGCCAACCTGGATGCGCTGGGGTGCTCGGCCTGCGGCATCGAGCCCGGCAGTCTGGTCGAGTCGCTTTCCGACAAGGCGTTCATGATCGTGATCCAGGACTTCC
>JAJCYF010000034.1 GCA_029263035.1 Actinomycetes bacterium | reverse complement strand
TTCCGCTTCTTGCTCCGGACGGCGCCTTACGCGCTTCTGATCATCTGCCATAAGTATTGATTGTAGCCTTCTCAGCTGATTTCAATCACGATTGCAGGCGCCGAAGCAGGTCGGCGGCGTCCGCGGCCTCTTCAAATAGTGCACCGGTGGTGGCTTTGGTGCCCTTCAGCGGCTCGGGCATCGGCACCTTCTGCAGGGTGTCGCCCCCGGTATCGAAGATGACGGCGTCCCAGGAGGCTGCGGTGACCTGGGAGGAGAAGCGGCCCAGGGCCCGTCCCCGGAAGAACGCCCGCGTGTCCTCCGGCGGGTTGGAGATCGCCCGCTGAACCTCAGCCTCATCGACCAGGGTCTCGATCTGACCGGTCTGGACCATCTTGTAGTACACACTTTTGTCCTGACGGATGTCGTGGTACTGCAGGTCCACCAGAGCGAGCTTGGGGTCGTCCCAGCCGAGGCCGTGGCGTTCCCGGTAGCCGTCGATGGTGCTCAGCTTGGCCACCCAGTCCAACTGGCGGTCCAGCGACATGGGGTCCGTCTCCAGGGCGGTCAGCGTCTGCTCCCAGCGTGTCATGACCTCCGCGGTGACGTCGTCGACATCCTGGTCGGCAAGGTACTTTTGCGCCCAGTCGAAGAACTCCCACTGCAGGTCGACTGCGGTGACGGATCTTCCATCCGCCAGCTCGACCTTCGCCTTACAGGTTGGGTCCCGGGATATCGTGCGAAGAGCGGCCACCGGTTCCGCAATCCGCAGGTCGGCTGTGATGAAGTTGTCCTCGATCATCGACAGCACGATTGCGGTTGTGCCCACCTTCAAGAAGGTGGAGATCTCGCTCATGTTGGCATCGCCGATGATCACATGCAGCCGGCGGTACTTATCGGGGTCGGCGTGCGGCTCGTCCCGGGTGTTGATCAGCGGGCGGCGAAACGTGGTCTCCAGGCCCACCTCCACCTCGAAAAAGTCGGCCCGCTGGGAGATCTGGTACGGAACCTCCTTGGACGCCGCCGCGCCCTCGGAGCCCACCTTGCCGGCGCCGGTGAAGATCTGGCGGGTGACGAAGAACGGGGTGAGCATCGTGACGATGCTGGGGAACGGGGTCGAACGGCTCATCAGGTAGTTCTCGTGGCAGCCGTAGGAGTTGCCCTTGCCGTCCGAGTTGTTCTTGTAAACCATGATCCGGCTTCGCTCGGGAAGGGACCGGCCGGCGGCCTGGAGGCTTGCGGCGAGGATCCTTTCCCCCGCCTTGTCGTGGATCACCAGGTCGCGGGCGTTGCTGCATTCCGGTGTGGAGTATTCCGGGTGGGCGTGGTCCACGTAGTAACGGGCCCCGTTTTCCAGGATCATCGAGACAAGGCCGCCCTCATCGTCCAGCAGCTCCAGCCCGGCCCGCTCGAAGGCCCCGCGGGCATCCCGTAGCGGCGTCTCCTCCTCGTAGTCCCAGCGCACCCGCTTGAGGCGCGGCGAGACGTAGGAGTTGATCAGCAGAGAGGAGGCGAATATCGGGTTGTGCTCCTCATCTCCCTTGCTGATGATCCCGTACTCGGTTTCGATGCCCATCACTTTTGGAACGGCCACTTAGTCTCCACATCCTTGGGGATTTGGTCGGTAGACCTTACACGGAGCCGAAGGCGAAGTTACCGTAAATGCGCCGCAGGCATCCGAATCCTGCGGGGGGTTGCGGGGGCGGAGCCCCCGCATTACAGGTACTGACCGGTCTGGATCTGTTCGATGGAGCGGGACTCCGCCTTTTTCTGCTCGCTTACCAGTGTGCGGACGAAGACGATGCGCTCGCCCTTCTTTCCGGAGATGCGAGCCCAGTCGTCGGGGTTGGTGGTGTTCGGCAGGTCCTCGTTCTCGTGGTACTCCTGGTGAATCGACTCGATGAGGTCGGAGGTTCGGATGCCGCCCTCCCCGTTGGCAATCAGGCGCTTGATGGCGATCTTCTTGGCCCTGCGAACTATGTTTTCGATCATCGCGCCGGACGAGAAGTCCTTGAAGTACAGAACCTCCTTGTCGCCGTTGGCGTAGGTGACCTCCAGGAAACGGTTGCTGTCTGCGACCGAGTACATCTCCTCGACGGTGACCTCGATCATGGCTTTGATGGCCTTGTGGACATCGCCGTAGCGCTCGATCTCCCCCGGCCCGATGGGCACCTCGGATATGAGGTACTTGGAGAAGATTGCCCTCGCCGAATCGGCGTCCGGCCGCTCGACCTTGATCTTCACGTCCAGCCGGCCGGGGCGCAGGATGGCGGGGTCGATCAGATCCTCCCGGTTGGAGGCTCCGATTACGATGACGTTCTTCAGTTGCTCCACGCCGTCCAGCTCGCTCAGCAGCTGAGGGACGATGGTGGTCTCGATATCGCTGGAGATGCCGGATCCGCGGGTGCGGAACAGCGACTCCATCTCGTCGAAGAACACGATCACCGGGACACCCTCTTCCGACTTCTCCTTCGCCCGCTGGAAGATCATGCGAATCTGGCGCTCGGTTTCACCGACGTACTTGTTCAACAGCTCGGGGCCCTTGACGTTGAGGAAGTAGGCCCGCACGTCCTCGCGGCCGGTGACCTCCTGGGTCCGCTTGGCCAGCGAGTTCGCCACGGCCTTGGCGATGAGGGTCTTTCCGCATCCGGGGGGTCCGTAGAGAAGGACGCCCTTGGGCGGCGGCAGCTGGTAGTCGTTGAACAGTCCTGAGTAGAGGAAGGGAAGCTCGACCGCGTCCCGCAGGGCCTCGATCTGCTCGTCCAGGCCCCCAATGGCCGTGTAGTCGATGTCCGGAACCTCCTCCAGCACCAGCTCCTCGACCTCGGCCTTGGGCAGCTTCTCCATCAGGTAGCCCGAACGGGGGTCCAAAAGGACCGAGTCCCCGGCGTTCAGCACCTGCCCCTCAAGCTGGGCAGAGAGGGAGACGACCCGCTCGTCGTCGGCGTGGGTGACGACGATCGCCCGGTCGTCGCTGATCAGCTCTTTCAGAAGGGCAACCTCGCCGTGCAACTCATAGCCGCGCGCCTCCACGACGTTCATCGCCTCATTCAGGCGAACCTCCTGGCCCTTGACCAGGCCCGCGGTCTCAACGCCCGGGGAGACGTTCACCCGCAGCTTGCGGCCGCCGGTGAAGATGTCGGCGGTGCCGTCATCGTAGGAGCTCAAGAAGACGCCGTAGCCGGACGGGGGGGAGGACAGTTTGTCTATCTCCGTTTGGAGGGTGACCAGCTGTTCGCGTGCCTGCGCCAGCAGGGCGGCCATGCGTTCGCTTTGGGTGCGAGAGCGGCTTGCTTCGTGCCGGACCTCCGAAAGCTGGCTTTCAAGCTTGCGAATCTTCAGCGGGGCGTCGAGCAGCTTGCTGCGCAGGACGGAGGATTCCTCTTCGAGCTCTTTGATGTGCATCTGCAGCTCGCCGACTTCCTGCTCGAATGCGGCGATCCTTCGATCGAACTCAGATGATCCGCGCATAATCAGGCCCGCTCCTTCAATTCAAAGCACCGGGTATCGAGGCATCGCATCCTGACCAAGTATAGGGGTCTATCAAAATGTTCCTCAGCTTTCCCCGGCGTGGCAAGAGGGCAAACCCTACTCCTCAACGGTGATGCGTGCGAACGTCAAGAACCCGGTGTGGGCAACCATTCGGTGGTCGGGCCGCACCGACTGCCCGTCGATGTGCCAGGTGCGGGTAAGAGTCTCCTGGCTCCAGACCGAAGTCCAGCGCGGCTCAGCCTGCAACTGCTCGGTCAGGCGTTGCACCTGCAGAATCGTTGGGAGGAAGCAGACCAGGATCCCGCCCGGGCGCAGCGCCGCCTCTACCTGGGGCAGGGCCCGCCATGGTTCGGGCAGGTCCAGGGACACCCGGTCGACCTCGGTGGAATCGATCGGCTCATAGATGCTCCCCATGCGGATCTCGAGGTTTTCCACCTTGCCGAGAAACTCGGTGATATTGGCAAGGGCCCGCTCGGCAAAGTCTTCACGCTGCTCGTAGGCGATCACCCGGCCTTCGGGGCCGACCGCACGGAGCAGCGCAATGGTGGTGGCTCCGGACCCGATTCCCGCCTCCAGAACCCGGGCGCCGGGATAGACATCAGCCTGCATCAGCATGATGGCGACATCCTTGGGATAGATGACCTGGGCGCCCCGGGGCATCTTGAGGACGTAGTCGGCGTAGGTCGGTTTGAACACGGTCAGGGTCTCCGAGCCGGTGGAGACGACCCGGCTGCCGTCGGGGAGGCCGATGATTTGATCGTGCTGCACGATTCCCCGGTGGAAATGAAACGACCCGCCGGTTTTGAGCGTGAGCAGGTAGCGCCGGCCCTTGCGGTCGGTCAGCAGTGCCTTGTCGCCGGCCTCGAACTTCATCGCCCGCGCCTTCCTGGTGTCTTCACCGGGCGATCTTAGCCGCAGGCTCGAAGCTACGGAGAAAACGAACGGCCGGGTCCTCAGGGACCCGGCCGTTGAGATTCCTTGCGGTTAGGCGATTGCCGACTCCAGCTCCTCGGACTCCGCCAGCGCGCCGCAGCAGGTCTCCATGAGCAGGCGGCTGACCACATAGGGGTCCATGTTGGCGTTCGGGCGGCGGTCCTCCAGCCAGCCCTTACCCGCCTTGGCAACAGCCCACGGGATGCGGATAGATGCTCCGCGGTCCGACGTGCCGTAGCTGAACTGGTTCCACTTCTGCGTCTCGTGGGCGCCGGTCAGGCGGTCCTGGATGCCCTCGCCGTAGTTCTCTACGTGCTTCAGTGGGTCCTTACCCAGGGCTTCGCAACAGGTGATGATCGCGTCCCAGCTCTCCCGGGTGCCCTTGGTGGAGAAGTTGGTGTGGGCGCCGGCGCCGTTCCAGTCTCCGGGAACCGGCTTGGCGGCGAGGGTCACGAATACCTCGTGCTCCTCGGCGATCCGGTAGAGCAGCCAGCGGCCCATCCAGATCTGGTCGCCGATGTCGGGTGCGCCCAGAACACCGATCTGGAACTCCCACTGAGCCATCATGACCTCGGCGTTGGTGCCCTCTATCGACAGGCCGGCGTTGATGCACGCCAGAGTGTGCTCCTCGATGATGTCGCGGCCGACCATCTTCTGCCCGCCGACGCCGCAGTAGTAGGGACCCTGCGGTGCGGGGAACCAACCGCCGGCCACCGGCCATCCGAGGGGACGGCCGTCCTGCATGAAGGTGTACTCCTGCTCGATGCCGAACATGGGCTCCTGGTCGGCGTACTTGTCGGCGACCTCTACGCAGGGACGGCGGGTGTTGGTGGGGTGGGGCGTGCCGTCGGGAAGGAACACCTCGCACAGCACAAGGATGTTGTCGCCGCCGCGGATGGGGTCGGGACAGATGAAGACCGGCTCGAGCACGCAGTCCGAGTTCTCGCCCGGTGCCTGGTTGGTGCTGGATCCGTCGAAGCCCCAGGTGCCGGGCTTTTCGCCGTCGGCAAGGACCTTGGTCTTGTTTCGCATCAGGGCTGTCGGCTTCGTGCCGTCAATCCATATGTACTCGGCCTGATAGCTCAAAGTAGCTTTCTCCTATATCTGGGGTCGCGGCCCGTTCGGCCACCCTTTGTATCCGTTGATCCGGCAGCCTAGCAGCGGAGTGTTACGGGCCTGTTGCGCATCTTGAACACGTCCGACAGCCAGACTTTCAGGAAAATGGCGTTCGTTATCGGCGTCTGGCAGCCGTCGTGCGCGGCAGCAGCCAAAGCGGATCCGGCGCCTGTAAAAAGCGTAAACCCAACTTCGGGGGGCGGGATACGGAATCGGCGGTTGTTAACTCGGTCTTAACAAATCGGTAAAAGAGCGGACACATTCAGCTTTTACGGTTTGCGGGCAACCGGGGTCTTGTAAAAGCCGGGCCCCTCGCGCGACGGTGTTCGAAACCACAGGGAGAAAGGTACCGACAGGAGGGCATATGCCGCACGTGGATATGAAGGATGCCAAGCAGGTCCTGGGGCTGATCAAGGACGAAGGCATAGAGCTGGTAGACATCCGGTTCTGCGACCTTCCCGGACTGATGCAGCATTTCACCATGACCTCTGAGGGGCTGAACGAAGAAAGCTTCCTGGAAGGATTCGGCTTCGACGGTTCGTCCATCCGTGGATTCCAGAAGATCCACGAATCGGACATGATCCTGTTCCCGGACCCCACCACCGCCTTCGTCGACCCGTTCATGAAGGAGAAGACCCTGGTGATGAACTGCTTCATCGGGGACCCCGTAACCGGCGAGTCGTATTCACGGGACCCTCGCTACGTCGCCAGGAAGGCCGAGGACTACCTCACGGCCAGCGGCGTTGCCGACCAATCCTTCTGGGGCCCTGAGGCCGAGTTCTACATCTTCGACGATGTCCGCTTCGACCAGACTCAGAACTCCGGTTACTACTTCGTCGACTCCATCGAGGGCATCTGGAACTCGGGGACCGTCACCGAAGGCGGCAACAAGGGCTACAAACCTCGCTACAAGGAGGGCTACTTTCCCGTCCCCCCGATGGACCAATACCAGGACCTGCGTTCGGACATGGTCCTGAACCTGCGAAAGGTCGGCCTGGATATCGAGGTACACCACCACGAGGTCGGCACTGCCGGGCAGGCGGAGATAGACCTGGGGTTCGGGCCCCTGCTCAAGATGGCAGACTCATTGATGCTCTACAAATACGTTGTCAAGGGCACCGGCATGGCTGCGGGCAAGACCATCACCTTTATGCCCAAGCCCATTTTTCAGGACAACGGATCGGGCATGCACGTCCACCAGAGCCTGTGGAAGGACGGCGAGCCACTGTTCTACGGTGACGGGTACGCGAACCTGTCCGAGATGGCCATCCATTACATCGGCGGGATCCTGAACCACGCCCCTGCGCTACTGGCGCTGTGCGCACCCACCACCAACTCGTACAAGCGGCTGGTGCCGGGCTACGAGGCGCCGGTAAACCTGGTCTACTCCCAGCGCAACCGCTCGGCGGCGGTTCGGATCCCGCTTTATTCGAAGAGCCCGAAGAGCAAGCGGATCGAATTCCGGTGCCCGGACCCGTCCTGCAACCCGTACTTCGCGTTCTCGGCGATGCTCATGGCCGGCCTGGACGGGGTGAAGCGGGGTCTGGTGCCGCCCGAGCCGGTCAACCGGGACATGTTCGAGCACGACGGCGACGCCGGACCGGTTCCCACCGTTCCCTCCAACCTGGAGCAGGCGCTGGATGCGCTGGAGGCGGATCACCAGTTCCTGCTGGAGGGCAACGTCTTCACGCAGGACCTGATCGACACCTGGATCGACTACAAGCGGAACAACGAGGCCAAGGAGCTGAGCCTGCGGCCCCACCCGTTTGAGTTCTACATGTACTACGACATCTAGATGGTTGGACGAGCAGGGCCCCTTAAAAGGGGCCCTGCTGGGCTATTCAACTCTCTACTGCTTGACCACCAGCGTCTTTGCGATGATGTCGTGCAGGCCCTGTTTTTTCGGGGTGAAGGCGACCATGATGAAGCCGATCAGCAGGATGATGCTCGACAGCATCTTGGAAAAGTAGCGGATCGCCGCCACCCCCGCAGAGATCCTTGCACCGTTCATGTCGGTCACCTTGACGCCCACGGCCAGCTTCCCGAGCGTCGCCTGGCGCTCCGAGCTCTCCATGATGACGAAGTAGGCGACGCCGATAACAAATCCAATGAACGCGGAAATGCCCTCCGCGAAGCCGGTTTCGCCGCCTGTACCGCCTGTGGCCATTCCGATGACGAAACCGATGATGCCGCCGACGATACCCAGGAGGATGAAGTCGATGAGAAAGGCACCGAAACGAATCCAAAAGCCGGCATAGGTGGCCTCACCTTCGCTGTAGGCCGGCGTTGCGGGGTATGACGTCAAGTTTTCTCCTTCCAGTTTCAGTAAGGGTACGCCTGCAGGCCCGCCATTGATAGGGCCGCTACCCTTTCTTATCGGCGCACTTCGATGGTTGTTTGGCAAAATTCCTTACCTCAGGTCGGGTGCGGGATCCGCCCCGGGCGGTAGGCTCGCCGAATGAAGCGGCTCAACCTACGTCCACGGTCGCAACCCGTCGTATGGGCCGACCCGGGCGGTCCTGAATGATCAAACCAGCCGGAAGAGCTCGTTGGGTGTGCCGGCCGGCGCTGCTCACCGCCTGCCTGATGCTTGCCGGAGCCGCTTGTAGCCCCAGCCAGGTGGATCCCGGGGCATCCGTCGCCGTCTCCGGGGTCTTGCAGGACCAGTCGGGTTCACCGCTGGCCGGCCGCCCGGTGGTACTGGCGCCGCAGACCGAGATTTCCGAGCTCCTCGGCGGAACGCTGTTCACCGCGCTCTCGCTCGGAACGCTCTGTCTGGCCGACCCCCCGCCGGAGCCTTGCGCCAGCTTCCTGGAGGACTCGGACTCCACCGACACCGACGACGGCGGCACGTTCTCGTTCTCCCTGCGCGGAAACGATGTTCGAACGTTCTTCGGCAATGCCCGGTCGATGGGGGTCAGCGCCGCCCTTCCGCCGGCGCCCGGAACTCTGGAGGGTCCGGCGGTCCTGGCGACCTTTCGGGTCCAGACCGAGCAGCTCGATCTTGGGCCGATCCGGTTCTGGGAGCCCCGGCTTACCACCGGGACCGGTACCGCCGGGTGGCAGGCGGTTCCCGGCGACCTCGGAAAGGGATCGGGTTATCGGTTGGAGTTCGCATCGCCGAGCGGCGCGCCGGTGTGGCAGGTCCGGTCGAACGAGTTGCAGGCCGACTACGATCCCCGGGTGCTCGAGGACTCGTCGGGCAGCGTCTCGGTCACCGCCATCCGGGACGGGGTGGCGCCGGGTACGACCACCAAACTCTCCTACCGGTCCGCCCAGCTGGGGTTTGAAAGCGGTGCGGGCGCTCCCGAGTCGCGAGGGAAGCCCTGTTCCGTGCAAACCGGGGAAGGGTCCCCGGTTGTCCTGCCCGGATGCCGGCTCACGGACGGACGCCTTTCGGAGGACGCCGGCATCCCCGGTACATCTGCGGCGCCCGCCGGGACGCCTGCTCCGGCCGAGTCCCGCCGGGTAGTTGTCGACATGGGCAGGCAGGTCAATGCGACGCTGCTGGTGATCCGGGGCTGTTCCTGCCGGATCGAGGGATCGGTGGACTCAAGGACCTGGTCGCCGGTTGGGGAGGCTGAGACCTTTGGACAGATCAAACCCTCCCGCCCCCTTCGTTTGCGTTACATCCGGGTCGTCGGTGCCGAGCCCGGGTCGATTTCGGGGCTGCGCGAGATCTCGGTGTGGACCTGAGCCCTACTCCGGGAGGTACCGGTTGGTGATCGGGAGCCGGCGGTCCCGCCCGAACGCCCGGGAGGTCACCTTGATGCCGGGCGCCGACTGCCGCCGCTTGTATTCGGCCCGGTCCACCATCTGAGCGATCCGCTTTACCATCGCCCGGTCGAAGCCCAGCGCAGCGATCTCGTCGATGCCCAGATGGTTCTCCACGTACTCCTTGAGAATCGGGTCCAGGACCTCGTACGGCGGCAGGGAGTCGGTGTCGAGCTGTCCCGGGGCCAGCTCGGCGGTGGGCGGGCGCTCGATGATCGCCGGTGGGATGGCCTCACCCTGCCGGTTTCGCCACTCGGAGAGCCGGTAGACGAGGGTCTTCGGGACGTCCTTTAGTACGGCAAACCCTCCGGCCATGTCCCCGTACAAAGTGGCGTAGCCCACGGCCATCTCGGATTTGTTGCCGGTCGACAGCAAAAGCCGGCCGGTCTGGTTGGAGACGTACATCCACAGGTTGCCCCGGATGCGCGCCTGCAGGTTCTGGTCGGCGACGGAATATTCGGAGCCGGCAAAGTCCTCCTCCAACGTCCGGCGCATAGCCGCCAGCGGAAGCCCGATGGGCATTGTGATCAATTTGAAACCCAGGCTTTCCGAGAGCTGCTTGGCGTCCTGGATGCTTTGCGATGAGGTGAACTCGCTGGGGTTTGATAGACCCAGGACGTTCTGGGCCCCGATGGCGTCGACTGCGATCGCGGCGGTGAGAGCGGAATCGATCCCCCCGGAGATACCGACCATTGCCTGCTGAAACCCGTTCTTCGCCATGTAGTCACGCACTCCGAGCACGAGCGCACCGTAGACCTCGCCGGCCGCATCGAGCTCCGGGGCTATACGGGGGGTTACCGGGTCCGGGTCCGGTTCCGGATGCCAGTTCAGGCTGACTACCACCACGGTCCCGGCATCGCCCAAAGCCGCCTGCCGGCCCGCAGCCGGGCTGTCATCGCGCTCCTCGCCGCCCGCAGGAGTCTCTCCCTCCGGGTCGATGTCGAAGACCAGAAGCTCCTCGCAGAACTGCCCGGCCCGGGCAATGAGGGTGCCTTCCGGCGAAACCACCGAGGACTGGCCGTCGAAGATCACCTCGTCCGCCCCGCCGACGCAGTTCACGTAGGCAAGGGCTATCCCATTTCGACGGGCGCGCCGGGAGAGCAGGCTGAGTCGCTCCCCGCCTTTGCCTGCATGGTAGGGGGAGGCGTTCAGGTTTATGACCAGCTGGGCGCCTGCGATGGCGCAGTCGACGTGCGGGCCGCTCTCCAGCCACAGGTCCTCACAAATGGTGACCCCGAAGGTCAGCCCGTCGATCTCCGCCAGCACTATCTCGTCTCCGGACGAGAAGAATCGCCTCTCATCGAAAACTCCGTAGTTGGGAAGGTGGTGCTTGCGGTAGATGCCGGCAATCCGGCCGTCGGAGATCAGCGCAGCGGCATTGTAGAGCCGGTCGTTGTTGTGGTCCACGAAGCCGATTACCGCGGCGATGCCGGTCGTTGTTGAAGCGATGGTCTCAAGGGCCGCGTTGCTGTCGGCGATAAAGCTCTTTTTGAGGAGGAGGTCGTCCGGCGGGTACCCGGTGACCACCATCTCGGGAAACGCCACGACATCGGCCCCGGCGGCTTTGGCCTGCTCAACGTAACGCTGCACCAGAGCGGTGTTGCCCGGCAGGTCCCCGATGGTGGGGTTGATTTGTGCCAGTGCAATGCGGACCATCGGTAAAGACTAATCTTTCTCGAGCGGTCGGATGGCGGCAGGGGGCTTAAGCTTCGAGTTTGGTTATGGTCGGACCGTTTCGAGGTCCGATTAATGCTTCCGGGTCAAAGGCTACGGTGCGATTCCGGGAAACTCCACCACCATCCGGCACCCGGTGGGCTCCCTGGACTCCACCCGGATCTCTCCGCCGTGCAGGTCCACGATCCACCGGGCGATGGCCAAACCAAGGCCGGTGCCTCCCTGGGTTGAGGAGCGGGCGGCGTCCGCCCTGTAGAACCGCTCGAACACCCGGCCCGCCTCGTTCTGGGGGATACCCGGTCCCTCATCGGCCACCTCGATGGTCACCCGGTGTTCGTCTCCGTAGGCCGAGACGCTGACCTCGGCGTCTGCCGGGGAGTGGCGCACTGCGTTCTCGATAAGGTTGGCGACGACCTGGTGGACCCGCTCAGGATCGCCGTCTGCGCTCAGATCCGGGGGCCTGACATCGACGGTCAGGTGGACGTTGTGTGAGTGCAGCTTGGATTCCCGTACCGCCTGCTGGAGGAGGTCCTCGAGCCGGAAGTTGATTCGCTGAAGGGGAACCGCCCCGGACTCAAGCCGCGAGAGATCCAGCAGCTGGGAGACGAGCCGGCCCAACCGGCGGACCTGTTCATGCATCGTGGTGAAGGTGACGGGATCAGGTTCCTCCACGCCGTCGATGAGGTTCTCCAGGACGGCCTGAAGCGCGCTGATGGGGGTCCGGAGCTCGTGGGAGACGTTGGCCACCAGGTCACGGCGCATTCGCTCAACCTGCTCCAGCTCGGACGCCATCGCATTGAAGGCCCGGGAGAGGTCTCCCACCTCATCGCGGGAGGTCGCCGTAACCCTTTTGGAGTAATCCCCCCGCGCCATGGTCTTGGCCGCCGCTGCCATCTCCCTGAGCGGTGAGGTCATGCCGTGGGCCAGGAACTGCACCATAAGAAGGGAGAGTGCTCCCGACGCCCCGCCGACCACAAATAGGGGAATGCCGGCGCGAATCCCGAGCGTGTGAACCGCCACGGTAACCGCCACCGAGGCGACGATAACTACTCCAAGTTTCGTTTTGATGGACGATAGCGGGTCGAGCGGTCTCAAATTCCTCCAGATTCCACAGCGTAGCCGACGCCGTGAACCGTGCGAAGCAGGTCCGAGCCAAGCTTACGCCGCAGTGCCCCGACGTGGGAGTCCACGGTTCGGCCGCCGAAGCCATCGCGGTAGCCCCACACCTCCGAAAGCAGCTGCTCCCGGGTGAATACGACTCCGGGCCTGGCGGCAAGGGTGTACAACAGCTCGAACTCGATTGGGGTGAGGTGGATGATCTCCTCCTGCCGGCGAACCTGCCGGCGGGAGGGATCGACCTCCAGATCACCCACCCGAAAGATGGTGTCCGGGGGCGAGGGAAACTTCCTGGCCCGGCGAAGGAGCGCCCGGACCCTGGCAACCAACTCCCGGGGGCTGAACGGCTTGGTCATGTAGTCGTCGGCCCCGATCCCGAGGCCGACCAGCATGTCGGTCTCTGAATCCCGGGCGGTGAGCATCAGGACCGGGACCGGCCGCTCCCGCTGGATTCGCCGGCATACCTCCAGCCCGTCGAATCCCGGAAGCATTACGTCCAGCACAACAAGGTCGGGCCGGGAGCGTTCACAAAGCTCGACTCCCGAAGGTCCGTCGGGTGCTACCTCGACGTTGAATCCTTCTCTTCTAAGACGGGCTGCCACCGCGGCTGCGATGATCGACTCGTCCTCAATAACTGCGATCGTGGCGTAATCCATGTGACCAGTGTAGGAACGCCCTGCTGCGAGGGTCTGTAGACCGTGTCGAGATTTTGTAAAGATTGGTTTGGGCTTATGGGTCGGCGATGTACTCGAAGTGCATCCCGTCCGGGTAGTTCCACCATCCGCCCCAGCTGAACCCGTGTCGTTCCATAATCTCCACCAGCCGCATGTCCATGGTCGGTGGCTGGCCGTAGAGGTTGCCGGACACATTGAAGTCGAAGGCGATGCCCCAGGCGTGGCGTGAAAGACCTGCCTCCTTGCCCGAGCGTATGTAGCGTGGTGAGAAGCAACCCCCGAAGTCGCCCTGATTGATCAGATGCGCCAGGCCCTGCTCCTCAATTTCGCGGAACGCGCCGGCGATTTGCGGAATCAGCTTCTTGTGGCACCTGAAGGTCCCGAGCAGGTGAATCGAAGCCATCTCCGTGTTCGCCTCAATCCATGCGGGGTCGATCCCGATGTTGCCTCCGGCGCCGTTGACCGCCGAAAACTCTCCAAATATTGCTTTGATCCGGGCCAGCGGCAGCAGAGCCGAGGGGCGGGAGGAGGCGCCGCTGCCCTCGGGTCCCCTTACTCTCATGAACGTGTCCGGAGCAACGGCGCCCCGTATGGCCTCCTCCACCGACTTGCCGGAGGCGAGGTCCTTCAGCCCAATCACCAGGTAGCGGGTCTGCGTCAGGCCTATGGCCTCACCCGTCGCGTGCGAAACGACGACCTCATGATCCCGCAGGTAGGTGTCCTCAGTCACGCCTATCACCGGGATGGAGGTGCCGCCGAACTGCAGCACCCCGGACGACTTGATGCCCCGCAGCGCGGCTCCGGTCCGGGAAACGATTGCCCCGCCGCCGGCAAGCTCTCCAACCTTCGCCTGAACCGAGGCAGGAACCAGCTTGCTGAAGTCCTCGGGGTTGACCGACGCCACGTCGACCGGAACGGTCAGTCCGGGCGGAGGTCCGGTAGCCGGCCCGCCGTCGGCGGCCCAGGCACTGATCCATCGGGTCCCGCTGCGGATCTCGGCTGCCCCGGTAACCTGCTCGCGGGACCGGGCGACATCCAGCACGGGGCCGATGAGCTCGGCACGCGGGGCGGCGGTCAGGGCGGGAAGCGTCTGCGCGGGAGCGTTGCCCGCGACCCGCACCTCGGCCTCCGACGGAGGCATGCGGAATGCGGTCAGCGCGATCAACATCAGCGTTCCGATAAGGAACAGGCCAACTCCGGGCGCGATCAATACAACTGGTTTTTTCATGGCAACGAATTTTCCAGGTCGATTGGCACGGACCACTACCTATCGGCACATCGGGTCCGGCGTTCAGTTGTTTTTGGGGACTTGCGGCCAGCAGTATGCAAGAACAAATGTTCGGGTGCAAGCCCCCAAACTTTCACAACTCGAACTTCAGGGGCTTAAAGACTGGACGCGTCCGGGACACCCATGAAACGCTACGCCCGTGACGGCGTCCCGGCAGTAACCTCGATTGAACCGTAAATTCCCCACCAGACCCGGGGCACGGCGGGCCGCCGCTTTCCGGAGCAGCCTGGCGGCCCTGCTATGCCTTGCCCTGTCCGCCTGCGCTGACTCTGCCGGTGCCGGCGACCCGGTTGACCACAGGATCGCCTACCTGCGTTCGGTGGCCATTCCGGGGTCTCCCCAGGACCAGGCATTCACCGAAGAGCTGGTGCAGCGAGGACTTATCGAAGGTAAGAACCTGACCGTTGTTGGGGGCGGCGACGACGAGGTTTTCCCGGACCCGGACCAGGCTGCCGCTGCAGTACGGCAGTGGCACAATCAGGGGGTGGATGTAATCGTCGCCTACTCCACCTCGGGCGCGGTGATTGCACGGGACAACGCTCCGGATGCCAAGGTGTTGTTTCTGGTGAACGACCCCCAGGCGGCAGGCTTCGTCAAGGACGAGCAGCGGCCCGAGGGGCGGATGACGGGGGTGACCTTCAGAGTCCCGGCCGACCGGATGCTCTCGCTGGCCCGAAGGATCATGCCCGGACTGGAGCGCGTTGGACTGCCCTACCCACCCTCCGACCCCGCAGCCGTCCCAAGCCGGGATCAATTCATTCTCGCCGCTCAGGATCAGGGTCTTCAGCTGATCGCTGAGGAGTTCACCGACAACGTCGATCTCTCGCGAGCGGTAGGCAAGCTGGTCCAAGCCGATGGAGCGCAGCTGATCCTGGCATCGGTGTCCCCGACGGCCACCCGGGCCCTGCCCGAGCTGGCGAACGCAGCGGCGATCCACCGGGTACCGTTTGCGGCGAACCTCGGCACCGCCGACCGGGCCCTGCTCACCCTCTCTCCCGACAGCCGTTCCATCGGAGCCCAGCTCGGTCGGCAGGCAGCCCGGTTGTTGAACGGCGCATCGCCGGCGTCGGTCCCGGTGGAAGATCCCCGGACGTTTCATATCGGGCTGAACCGGCAGGCGGCGCAGGAGCTGGGCATCGTACTGCCCGCCGATGTCGTTCGGGAAGCCGATGTTGTCCACGACTGAACGCCGCAGCGGGGATGGGCCGAGCCCCGGCCCTTCGGTGCTGGCCCGGCTCGTGCTGGCCGTGGTGGCGGCCGGCGTCATAACGGGCGTGATCGGAAGCTGGACCATTGCCCGCTCCGCGGGGAACGTTTTGAGGTCGCAGATCCACCGCCAGAACGAGGCCGAGGCCCTGTCGCTGGCCAAGCGTCTGGACGATCACATAGTCACACGGGTTAGCACCCTCAAGGTGGTGGCGACGCGGGAACGCATCGTACAACTGGACTCGTCCACCCAGAACGAGCTGAACGTAATTATGAAGTCGCTGCCGGAGATGGACCGAATACTGATCTTCGACTTGAACGGTGTGCCGGTGGCGGGAGCGTCCAACCAAAGCCTGGTCGACCTGCAGGTGGTCGGGGTTCGTCCTTCGGTCGTCGAGGACCTGAACCCGGACTCATACAAGAGTGCGCTGATGGACTCTGTGCCGCCCGTGGTCGAGCTGACGGTGCCGATTCAGAGCCCCCCGGGCACGGTGGTGGCCGCCCTGGTTTCTGAGATTCCGCTGGAGGAGTTGGCGGGTCACCTGGAGGAGGTGCAGTCGGGGGCCGGGTTGACCGCCTTCCTGGTCGCCGGGGACGGCAGGCTGCTGATGCACCCCGACCGGGACCGCGTGATCGGCGGCGACCGGATGGATATCCCGGAGAGCATGACCGGCTCCGGAGGGTCGTTTTCGGGCCGCGGTTTCGACGAAGGCAGGTATCTGTACGCAACCGCCCGGACCGTGACCATTCCCAGCGCAGTGGTGCTGCAGCAGCCTGAAGCGGAGGCACTGTTCCCGGTTGCCACCTCAACCCGCAACCTGGCGCTGATCCTTCTTGCAGTGATGGTTGTGATCGTGCTGACCGTCGGGGTGGTGGGCCGGCAGCTGCTCGCTCCCCTGCGGGCCATGGCCGGCGCGGCGCGCAGCATCGGGCGGGGCGAGCACGGCGCCCGCGTGCCGGTGGGCGGCTTCGGGGAGGTCGGGAGGCTGGGGGGCGAGCTGAACCGGATGGCGGATGCGCTGGAGCAGCGTATCGCCGAGCTTGAGGAGCGCAAGGCCGCAGAGCTGGTCCTGCGGGAACAGAGCAAGCTCGCCGAGACGCTCTACAACGTGGGTACCGTGCTGACGGCGGAGCTGGACCTCCAGGAGGTGGTCCAGGCCGTGACCAACATTGCAACCGAGCTCACCGGTGCGCAGTTCGGCGCCTTCTTCTACAACCTCGTCGACAGCGACGGAGAGTCCTACACGCTCTACACCCTTGCCGGAGTACCGCCCGAAGCGTTTTCGTCGTTCCCCATGCCGCGAAACACGGCGGTCTTCGGGCCGACGTTTCGGGGAGAGGGGATGGTTCGATCCGACGACATTACTGCGGATCCGAACTACGGCCAGAACGACCCGTACTTCGGGATGCCGGATGGCCATCTGCCGGTTCGCAGCTACCTCGCAGCTCCGGTCGTGTCCAAGCGGGGAGAGGTGCTGGGGGGCCTGTTCTTCGGGCACGAGAAGGTCGGGGTATTCACCGAAGGCCACGAGAGGCTGGCCGAGGGCATTGCGGGGCAGGCGGCGATCGCCATCGACAACGCCCGACTGTACGCGGCCCAGCGGGGGGCCGCCGAGACCCTGCAGCGAAGCCTGCTCCCGGCGCGGCTGCCGATGCTGCCGGGACTGGAAACGGCCGCCCGCTACCTGCCGGCCGCTCTGGGGATAGAGGTGGGTGGCGACTGGTACGACGTCCTTGAGCTGGACTCCGGAAGGGTCGCGGTGGTGGTGGGCGATGTGGTTGGCCGCGGGCTGGGGGCGGCAGGCATCATGGGGCAGCTCTGCCACGCAGTGAGGGCCTACGCGCTGGAGGATCCCTCGCCGGGTGTGGTGGTTCAGCGCCTCAATCGCTTCATCGAAAAGACCGGCGACGAACCCTTCGCTACGGTTGTGTTCGCAGTATTTGACCCGGTGCAGGGGGTTCTCCGTATCGCCAACGCAGGGCATCCGCCGCCGCTGAGGGTCAACGGCGACGGTACGGCCGAATTCCTGGAGGAGGCCAGCGGCCCGCCCATCGGAGCGGTGTCCGACCATGTCTACGAGGAGCAGGTGACGGACCTCACGCCGGGATGCCGCCTTTTGCTCTACACCGACGGGCTGGTCGAAGACCGGCGGACGGCATTGACCGAGGGTCTGGAGAAGCTGAGGGCGGCAGCAGCCGCGGCACCAGGGGAGATAGGGGAGTTCTGCGACTACGTCCTGGAGCGGCTGTCGGTCGGCCGTGACCTCCAGGACGACATAGCGCTGCTGGCTATTGGGGCGGTTGTGGCTGAGTAGGGGTTACGAAGCCGCTTCGGAGATCAGCTCGGAGGCCTCACGGGTGGAGAGGTGATCCGGTGCGATCTTGCCGGCAACCGCCTCCACGGCCCGCTCCAGCCGGGAGGCTCCTGCCCCCTCTCCCAGATGTCTGAGCATCATGGCCGCGGACAGGATCGCCCCGATGGGGTTGGCCAGCCCGGTCCCGGCGATGTCGGGGGCCGAGCCGTGAACCGGCTCGAACATCGACACCTTCCCCGGGTGCATGTTGGCACTGCCCACGAAGCCGATGCCTCCGACCAGTCCGGCTGCGAGATCGCTCAGAATGTCGCCGAACAGGTTGTCGGTGACCACCACCTGGAACCGCTTCGGCTGCGTGACCATCAGAAGGCAGGCGGCGTCGATGTGCTGGTAGGCGGTGGAGACGTCAGGAAACTCCGCACCGATCTCCTTCATCGCCCTCAGGTACAGCCCGCCGGCCCGCTCCAGCACGTTGCTCTTGTGGACCAGGGTCAACGACTGCTTGCGCTGAGACGCCAGCTCGAACCCGTGGCGGACGATACGGCCGACCGCCGGCCAGGTGTTCAGGGAAACCTCGGTCGATACCTCGTCTTCGGACCCGGTGCCTACGGAGTCACCGCGCCCGCAGTACAGGCCCTCGGTGTTCTCGCGGACGATGGTGACGTCCAGCTGGTCGGCGTTCGTCAGTACGCTGTTAACCCCGTCGAGCAGGCGGGAGGGTCGAAGGTTTACGTACAGATCAAGCTCCCGGCGGAGTCTGAGAAGCAAGCCCTTCTCCAGGATGCCGGGCGGGACCCGGGGGTCGCCGACCGCGCCCAGAAGTACCGCCTCGTGTTCGCTGAGCCTCTGCAGGTCGTCGTCGGGCAGGACCTCGCCGGACTTGAGATACCGGTTGGCTCCGAGTTCGTAGTTGGTGACCTCCAGAGCGAAGCCTTCGGCATCGGCCACCGCGTCGAGGGCCATGAGAGCACCCTCGATCACCTCCGGGCCGATGCCGTCGCCGGGGACAACCGCAATGTTGTGCCTGCGCAGCGTCTCGGCCATCAAAAGGAGGGAGCGTCCATCGCGGCCCGGCGGGTGTTGACGTTCGTAGCCCGGTTGACCGCATTCAGGAACGCCCGGGCGGAGCCTTCCACCACATCGGTGGAGACGCCCTTGCCGGAGTAGATGACCCCGTCGACGTTGACCTGGACCGAAATCTCGCCGACCGCGTCGGTTCCCCCGGTCACGGCTCCCACCTTGAAGCTGAGCAGCTTGGCGTTGATGCCCACCGCCCGCTGGATGGCGCCGCAGGCCGCGTCGATCATCCCGTCGCCCTCTGCCGACTCCTCGTAGACCTCGTCGCCGGAGCGGATGCGGACCTTGGCCGTCGGGTGGACATGTGTTCCTCCCCGGACCTGCAGGTCCTCCAGGACGTAGACGTCGGCGGCGCTGGAGATCTCGTCGGTGACGATCGCCAGCAGGTCTGCCTCGGTCATCTCGATCTTGCGGTCGACCAGATCGCGAAAGCGCGCCCAGGCCCGGTTCAGGTCGTCGCCGCTCAGGTCGTAACCCATGTCGCCCAGGGTCTTGGCGAAGGCGTGCCGGCCCGAGTGTTTGCCCAGGACGATCCGGTTGGAGTCCCAGCCGACCGAGGTTGCGTCCATGATCTCGTAGGTGGTCC